>CAZSTV010000071.1:0-22883 GCA_964609665.1 uncultured Acidimicrobiaceae bacterium | reverse complement strand
CATCAACCCGCAGGGCGCACACGCCGTGGCAAGCGGCATCACCTCGGACATCTCAGTGGAGGTGGATGGCTCGCTCGGCTACTACGCCGCGGGCATGCACCAACGGGGCGCGGTCCGGGTCAACGGCAACTGCGGCACCGGCCTTGCCGAGAACATCATGTCCGGTTCAGTGCAGATCACGGGCAACGCCACCATGTCGGCCGGAGCGAGCGGGCATGGCGGACTTGTGGTGGTCGAGGGCAACGCCGGGGCTCGGTGCGGCATCTCAATGAAGGGCGTCGACATTGTCGTTGGCGGCAACGTGGGCCACATGAGTGCGTTCATGGCCCAGAGCGGAAACCTGGTGGTGCTCGGTGACGCTGCGGCAGATCTTGGAGACTCCATATATGAGGCGTCGCTGTTCGTCCGTGGTGATGTTGAATCCCTGGGATCTGACTGCATCGAAAAGGAACTGCGGCCCGAACATGTTGAGACGCTCGACCGGCTGCTGGCCGCGTCCGGGCTCTCCGCCGCAGCGTCGGACTTCACCCGCTACGGGTCGGCCCGACAGCTCTACAACTTTCATATTGACGACATCGACGCTGAGAGGACCACGCCATGACAACCGACTGGCACCATCGAGAGTCCTACAGTTTTGATCGCAACACCATCGCCGAGATCAGGCGGGCCGCCAACACCGGGATCTACCGGATCCGTGGCTGGGGGGCGAAGCGGGAGCTGCCAACGTTTGATGATCTCGTCCTGCTCGGCGCGTCGATGTCTCGCTACCCGCTCGAGGGATACCGAGAGGCCTGTGGCACCGACGTCACCATCGGCGCCGAGAACGCCGAGCGGCCGGTGAAGCTCGACATTCCCATCACCATCGCCGGCATGAGTTTTGGGTCGCTGTCCGGCCAGGCAAAAGAGGCGCTTGGGCGGGGAGCCACCGCGGCGGGAACGTCGACCACCTCCGGTGACGGGGGCATGACATCTGAGGAACGGGAGCACTCGGCGACGCTGGTCTATCAGTACCTGCCGTCTCGCTATGGCATGAACCCCGACGACCTTCGCAAAGCGGATGCGATCGAGGTGGTGGTCGGCCAGGGGGCGAAGCCCGGCGGCGGCGGAATGTTGCTCGGCCAGAAGATCTCCGAGCGAGTGGGGGAGATGCGCAACCTGCCGGTCGGTATCGACCAGCGCTCGGCGTGTCGCCACCCGGACTGGACCGGGCCCGATGACTTGGAAATCAAAATCATCGAGCTGCGCGAGATTGTGGATTGGAAGGTGCCGGTCTATATCAAAGTTGGCGCGGCCCGGCCGTACTACGACACAGCGCTGGCGGTGAAAGCCGGTGCCGATGCCGTGGTAGTTGACGGCATGCAGGGCGGGACCGCGGCCACCCAGGATGTGTTCATCGAGCACGTCGGCATCCCGACCATCGCTGCGGTGCCCGAAGCGGTTCGGGCGCTGCAAGACCTTGGCGTTCACCGCAAGGTGCAGCTGATCGTTGCGGGCGGCATCCGTTCCGGGGCCGACGTCGCAAAAGCCATCGCGCTTGGGGCAGATGCAGTGTCGATTGGAACGGCGGCGCTGATCGCCATCGGCGACAACGATCCTGCCTACGACGAGGAGTACCGGGCCATCGGCAGCGCCGCCGGGTACTTCGAGGACTTTCAGGCCGGAAACGATCCGGCCGGAATCACCACCCAGGACCCGACGATGTCCGCCCGCCTTGACCCGGTTGAAGCCGGGCGGCGGCTGGCCAATTACCTGCAGGTGCTGACCCTGGAAACCCAGACCCTGGCCCGGGCCTGCGGCAAGTCGCACGTACACAACCTTGAACCCGAGGACCTGGCGGCCCTGACCGTCGAGGCCGCAGCCATGGCCAAGGTGCCCCTTGCCGGCACGGAATGGATCCCCGGCAGGGACTAGCGACAGGTCCGACGTCGACGCCGGTCGTTGTTGCAGCGCTGCTATCCGGCGTGGTTGCGCGGTGTGGCTAGTGGCGTGGCTATTCGGTCGGCCCTGCGGTGAAGCCGACAACGGTTCCGGCTCCGCCATCGTCGGGGTCTGCAATCCAGGTTCGACCGCCGTTGGCTTTGGCTAGAGACTCGACGATGGCCAGCCCCAGGCCGCTGCCCTCGATCGACTGGTGGGCTCGTCCCCGGTAGAACCGGTCGAACACCCGGTCTCGGTCATCTTCCGAGATGCCCTCGCCGTAGTCGCGCACCTCAATTCGAGGTCCGTCCTGGCGGACCGAGATTGGTTGGTCGGCGGGGGAGTACTTGTCAGCGTTGACCAGCAGGTTGGTCAGGGCCCGGGTGATCTGCTTCGGTCGTGTCTCGATGACGCCCGAGGTGGTCGACACCTCGACGCGGCGCCCGGACGTTGCGGCAAACCGGTCGGACTCGCCCTGCACGAGCTGACCGAGTTCGGTGAGGACGGGTTGTTCCTTCGTCGCTCCTTCGGAGGCGAGCTCGACCAACTCCGAGACCAGGTCGCCGAGGGATTTCAGGGCGGCGACCGCTCCGGTGACGAGACGTTGTCGCTTGTCGGTCTCGAGATCGGGTTCGGACTGGATGAACTCAATCTTCAAGCGCAGGCTGGTCAGCGGCGTGCGTAGTTCGTGGCTGGCGTCGGCTACCAAACGCCGCTGTTGGGTTCTGCTGTCGCTCACGTCGTCGAGCAGGGCGTTGAAGCTGGTGATGAGATGACCCAACTCGTCCGGCCCCTCGCCGGTCAGGCGCTCCGGCAGTTCCTTGTCCGATCGGAGCCGCTCCGCGGCCTCGGCGACCGCTCGGACCGGGGCAACCAGACGCCGTGAGAACAACCACGCCATAACCGCTGCGCCGAGCCCCGCTGCCAGACCGGCCAGGATGGTGCCGATCCGGGCCCGTCGGAAGCCATCTCGCATGTTCGTTACGTCGGTCCCGATCTGCAGGGCGCCGAGCCGGTCGTCGTCGACCTGAACGGTCAGTAGTCGAACGGCTCGTTCCTCGATGGTGACCAGCTCGGTGTGTTCGTCCGCCTCGCCAAGGGCGACCGCCATGGCGCCGTCGCTGACCTCAAATCTGCCAAACCCGTTGTCGAGCTCCTGGACCGCTCCCGTTGGGTCGAGCAGCTGGACAAAGGGGATCGGTGGGCGGCCCTCGGCGGCGGTGAGCAGCTCCAACTCAGCTGAGCCGGGGCCGATCGTTGGCACGCCGTCGTTGTCGGATTGATCGGCGTCGCCGCCGCGGTCCTCGAATCCGTCTTGGCCGATGGCTCGCAGCAGTTCCGCGGTGGCCCGCAGATCGTTGTCGACGGCGTTGGTGAGGTTGTAGCCAACCACGATCCACACCGACGCACCGAAGATGACAACGGCGACGGCGGTGAACAGGCCGACCGCCACAGCGATGCGGCGCCGAAGGTTCTGTCCCCCAAAGAGTCGGCTCCAACGTCGACCGGTCACCTCACCGTCAGCGCTCATTGGTTGGTCTCCGCTCGCTCAGGTCTGGCGACGTAGCCGACGCCTCGAACGGTGTGAACCACCCGGCTGGCGCCACCGCCCTCCAACTTTCGACGCAGGCTTGAGACCAGAACCTCCAGGGTGTTTGACCCGTAGTCCTCGTCGTAGCCCCAGACCCGCTCGTGGATGATCGACCGAGTCATCACCTGATCGACGTGTTCCGCCAACAGGACCAGCAGGTCGTACTCGAGCTTGGTCAGCTCCACTTCGGTACCGGCCGCGGTGACCCGCCGGGCCGAGCGATCGATGGTGACGTCGCCAACGCCGATGGGCTGTCCGGCCGCGGCTCCGGCCCCGCTCCCAGTAACGGGATCGGTGGCTACGGGGTGAGGTTGACCCGCTTCGGCCCGTCGAAGCAGGGTTCGCACCCTGGCCAGGAGTTCGTCGAGGGCAAACGGTTTCGGCAGGTAGTCGTCGGCCCCGGCGTCGAGCCCGACCACCCGGTCCGCCACCTCTTGTCTGGCGGTGAGCAGCAGGACCTGGCGAGCGTCGCCACCGGCCCGGAGCTCTCGCAGGAACCCCAGTCCATCTTGGCCCGGAAGGTTCACATCGAGGATCACCACGTCAGGGTCGTGGTCGCGAAGCAGCTGCCAACCGTCCTCGGCGCTGCCTGCCTGGATGATCGACAGCCCCTGATACGACAGCACTGTTGCAAGCGATTCCCGCAGCCCCTGGTCGTCTTCCACCAACAGCACGGTCTGTCCGCTGTTGGAGAGTGGATCGGTCATGGTTACAGGGTGGCCCGAGTGGAGGTTGGTGCCAAGCGCTGGCGGCCGGACTCAGGAAGATCTCAGGTTAGGCCAAGGACGGGCTCAGGTCGGGATCTTAGGTTCACAGTATGAGCTTCTCCACGAGACTGCAGACGAAAAAGACCAGACCAACCGACCAGGCGGGGTCGGTGCCCACCAGCGGTGACAACGTTGCCCGGCTGGTCAACGCAACGAAGACCTTCGGCCAGGACGACGCCGCCGTTACCGCACTTGACGATGCGACCATCGGGTTCCGTCGGGGTGAGTTCACCGCAGTGATGGGGCCATCGGGGTCCGGCAAGTCGACGCTGATGTACTGCCAATCCGGACTCGACCGGTTGACGTCAGGCAAGGCGTACATCGGCGACGTCGACGTTTCGACACTCGGTGACCAGGAGCTGTCGGTGCTGCGTCGGTCGAAGCTGGGCTTTATCTTCCAGTCGTTCCACCTGGTGCCCGCGCTTTCCGCTCGGGAGAACATCACGCTGCCGGTAGATCTTGACTCGGGGGCGAAGGTCGACGAGGCATTCCTCGATGAGCTTGCAGAGGTGCTCGGCATTCAGAACCGGTTGCAGAACCGGCCGAGCGAACTGTCCGGAGGCCAGCGCCAGCGGGTAGCCGTGGCCCGGGCCATGATCCCACGGCCCGATGTGATCTTCGCCGACGAACCAACCGGTGCGCTGGACTCGAAGACCTCCGGCGAATTGCTGAAGTACCTACGCCAGGCGGTCGACACGCTCGACCAGACCATTGTCATGGTCACGCACGATGCGGTTGCTGCCAGCTACTGCGATCGGGTGGTGTACGTGCAAGACGGTCGCCTCGTTGGCGAGGCCTCTAACCCGAGCGTCGATGACGTCTTGGACAAGATCCGGGAGCTGAGCTGAGATGTTTCGTCGCACACTGAAACTCGCATGGTTCAAGCGGAACCGCTACACCCTCACCATCGTGGCCATCGGCCTCTCGGTGGCATTCATCATCTCCACCCTGCTGCTAACAACGTCTATCGCCGATGTCGGCGACCCGATCACCGACGCATACAGCGACGTCGACACCGTGCTCACCGGCGCTTCCGTGGCCGAGGCGGACGGCCCGCAGGCCGCTGTCACCGCCCCGGTGCCAGCCGGGACTGTCGACGTACTGAACGACGCTGGCTTTGAGGCGGTCGGGTTCTCCGATCCCTACGCCCAGATCATCGACGCAAGCGGTAACCCGGCAGGCCAGGACCAGTCGGCGGCCAACGTGGCCGAGCCGTGGCTCGGCGACTCAGAGCTGAACGGCTTTGAGATCACATCGGGTACCGCCCCCAATGGCGCTGGCGAGCTTGCGCTTGACCGGTCGACCGCCGATGACGCGGGACTCTCGATCGGCGACACGGTCAGCTACGTGACCGACAGCGGTCTGCAGGAAGCAGAACTAGTCGGGCTGGCCACGTTTGGCGGTGCCGACAACAACCCCTACAGCTCGACCGTGCTGCTCGACGCCAGCCACTCCATCTTCGATGCCCCTCAGGGCTATGACCGGGTGCTCGTGGCCGGAGCGGGAACGTCGGGTGAGGTCACCGCCGCCGTCGAGGCGCTGGGTCTGGCCGCTGCGGAAGGTGCAAGTCCCGAGGTACAGACCGGACCGTCTTGGGTCACCGATCAGATCTCCCTGCTCGACTCGTTCCTTGGCTTCTTCAGCACCTTCCTCACCGTGTTTGCTGTCATCGCAGTGGTGGTCGGCATGGTCATCGTGACCAACACCTTCACCGTGTCGCTCGCCCAGCGGACGCAAGAGCTGGCACTGCTTCGCCTGGTGGGAACCACCCGGCGGCAGCTGATGGCTCAGGTTGTGATTGAAGCGCTCCTGCTCGGCGTGGCCGGGACCGTCCTTGGCATTGTGCTCGGGTTGGTTGGCGTCAATGCCATGGGCGCATTCCTCGACCTGCTCGGACTGACCATTGAACGCTCCGATGCGATAGCCCCGTCGGCCATCATCATCGGCGCCATCGTCGGCATCGGGGTTACCCTCGGCGCCGCGGTGTGGCCGGCCCGCAAGGCCACTGCCGTCGCCCCGATCGAAGCGCTACGGTCGGCCGAACTTGAGCCACCGTCGGCCGGTCGCCGTCGCTCGCTCGCCGCTGCGGTGTCATCGGCGGTCGGTGTTGGCGGACTGGCGTATGGCATGACTCAGGGAGACATCATCGTGGCCGGTGTTGGCATCGGTGGGTTGTTCTTCGCCCTCTATCTCGGCGGCGAGCTCCTGATCCGGGCCGCAGCATGGCTGGCCCGACCGCTCCTTGGCAAGGCCGGTCCGACCGGGACCGTTGCCAGTCGGAACCTGGAGCGAAACGCCGGGCGCACCGCTGCTGCCGCCAGCGCGTTGATGATCGGTGTCAGCCTCATCGCCTTCTTCACGCTCATGGCTGCAACCATCGGTCAGTTCGTGGCGGGCGACTCCGCCGATTCGCTGACCGCCGACTATGTCGTGACTGGCGTCGGCAACCCGGCCGGTGCGGTACTTGGCGATGAACTGATCGACGATCTGCGATCGACCGATGGCGTGAACACCGTCGTCCCGATCCAATTGACCTCGGCCGCTCCTGCCAATCCCGGTGCGGTGGCCCGACCAGGTCCGGGCGGCGGCTCGCTGAGCGTCGCGATCGCTGACATCGAGGGACTGCAAACCGTCTTCGACTTTGACGTCGCCGCAGGTTCGTTTGAGGACGTGGCTGCCTCATCGGTACTCATCGACCAGGTCACCGCTGACGATCTTGGTCTAGCGGTCGGCGATTCGCTGGCGGTCACCTCGCTGGCTGGTCCGATTGAACTCGAGGTGGTGGCAATCGTCGCATCGAGCATCCCCGGTGCACCACAGCCGGCAATCATCGGCGCTCCTGACCTGGCTGCGGTCGTTGGCTATGACGGTCCGGCCACCATCGCCTACCTGGACGCCACAGCGGAGGAGGCGGCACTCACCGAAGCTGTCGGGATACCGACGATCGATGTGTTGACCACCGATGACTACGTCGACAGCCTAAGCGGCAACCTCGACACGATCCTGGCCTTGGTCTACGCGTTGCTTGCAGTGGCGGTCATCATTGCACTGGTGGGAATCGCCAACACGGTGTCGCTCGCCATCTCGGAACGGGTCGGCGAGATCGCCGCCATCCGGGCTGCGGGAGCGAGCATGCGGCAGATCTTCTGGTCGCTGATTTCGGAGTTCGGACTGCTGGCCCTGGTCGGTGTGGTGTCGGGTCTCGGTCTTGCCTGGGTATCGGCGACCGGCTTCTTCCAAGCCCTGTCCGACGGTCAGATCGCCTACCCGGAGACCAGCATCTCAACCGGTCTACTCATCGTGTTGGCCGGTCTCGTCGGTGGCGCTGCAGCGGCCTGGTTCCCGTCGAGAGCAGCCTCCCGGGCTGACCTTCTCGACGTGCTTCGGGCCGAGTAGCCGGTTCAGTGGGTGATGGGCGAGCCGGACACGATGAAGTCATCGAAGTCGATCAGCTCGTCCTTCGAGGGGGCCCACTCGGCACTGTTGCCACCGAAGAACGTCTCGAATCGGAACTGGTCGATGGCGAAGTCGGGGGTGTCTCGGAAGCGGACGTCGGTGCGGTTCAGGACCTGCTGCCCGTTCATCCACGACTGGACAACCCCGTCTCGCTGTCCCGGTGTGTTCATTCGGATCCGGGTTTCGACCGTCACCCAGGTGTTGGGTGGGAAGGCCCGGTTCCAGTCAAAGTCTTCGCCGTAGATGGTCGGTTGATCGGGGTGGTACACGTACTGCACGGCCTCACCGCCGGATCGCCACATCATCCGCCCGCTCCAGCCATCGCTCCCGTTCGGCTTGTTGCCGCCGGTGTTGCCCGCACCGCCGGCCAAGCCGGGGAGCTTCCCGCCTCGAACGAAATCGAAGTTGCCGACGAACCGCACCCGGTAGGAAACGTACAGCTCTTCGGCGGCGTTGGAGCCCAGGCTGAGGACCCACTGGGCTCCCGCCTCGTCGTTGCCGAACTTGCCGTCGGGGTAGGCAACCCGCAGGAAGCGGTTGCCGCCTTCGTCGACAATCGTGGCCCGGCCCTCGGTTGTTGCATAGCGAACCGCACCGCCACCCCAGTCTGCTCTCACCTGGTCGTCGCCGTAGTTGCCGGTGGCGTTCGATTGGAAGTTGACGCTAAGGAACGCGGAGCGGTCGACCGGAGCCGTGGTCGTCGTCTGCTGGACAGTGGTGTCGGTCGTAGCGGCGGTGGTCGTAGTGGCGGTCTCGGTCGTGGCGGTGGTTGCTTCCCCCGCCGCTGTGGTCGTCGTGGTCGTGGTGGCGGCAATGGTTGTCGTGGGCGAATCGGTTGCGGTGGGCGAGTCGCCGTTGCTCGTTGCGGTCGACGATGATCCGGCTTGGTCCGTCGTACTGTCGATCGTTGAGCCGTCGGCCGTCACCGTGGTGTCGGTCTGCTCGGCCGAGGTTGTGCCATCGGCAGCAACGACCAGCGGCGCAGCCGGGCTGGCGTTGGCCACCGTTTCTCCAGTGTCGCCGTCCGGCTCCGGTCCAACGTCGGTGGAGATTCGGGGTGTCGTCAGCCCGTCATCATCGTTGGCCAGTGCACTATCGCCAGCATCGTCGCTCCCGCACGCCGAGAACACAAGCGCGACAAACAACATCGAACAGGCAACGCCGACCATCGTGGTGGTTCCCCGCCAGAAGAACATCACGCCAAGGTTAGCCGATACAGCCAGAGAGAGTCAGCCCGCCCACCCTCGGGCCAGCTCACCGTGGCGGTCCACTACGTTCTGCGGTGCCCGGTCCACTAGCGTCGACATCATGCAGGGACATGACGCAATTGCCACAGCACTGGCCGCCCAGAACATTGACACGGCGTTCGGTGTGCTGGGAGATGGGAACCTCTTCATCGCGGAGTCGATGATGCGAAACCATGGCCTGCACTACGTTGCCGCAACCCATGAGGCCAACGCGGTCTGCATGGCCGAAGGCTGGGGCCGGGCGGCAGGCAAGCTCGGCGTTGCAACCGTGACCCACGGCCCGGGGTTGACCAACACCATGACTGCGCTGGTCGAGGGCTGCAAGAATCGCACCCCCATGCTCGTCATCGCCGGCGACACGCCGGTGGCAAAACGCAACCACCTGCAGAACCTCGACCAGCACGCCCTCGTCGTCTCTTCCGGCGCTGGGTACGAGCCGGTCCGCTCTTCGACCACCATCGCCCAGGACATTGCGATGGCCATCCATCGGGCCCACACCGAGCGCCGCCCCATCGTCCTGAGCGTGCCGCTCAACATTCAGTGGGAACAAGATGTTGCGCTCGCATCGGTGGATCCGTGGGACGACCAGCCGATGGCGGTTGCACCAGATCCGGCCGCACTCGACGACGCCGTTGGCATTCTCGCCAGCGCACGACGGCCGATCGTGCTTGCCGGTCGGGGCGCGTTTGCCGCCGGGGCTCACGATGCGCTCGTCGCCCTTGCGGAGCGGCTCGGGGCACCCCTCGCAACCAGCCTGCTCGGCACCGGCTACTTTGCCGACGACCCGTGGAACCTCGGCATCTTCGGCACGCTGACCCACGCCGGTGCGGCCGAGGCCGTTGCATCCTCAGACTGTGTGATCAGTTTCGGGGCGAGCCTCAACCAGTACACGACCGACGAGGGTCGACTGCTGCGGGGTAAGCGGGTCATTCAGGTGGATATTGACCCGGCGCGCGTCGGTTCGACCGTGCCCATCGACGCAGGCATTGTTGGCGACGCTCGGCGGGTGGCCGAGACCATCTCCGACTGGCTGGGCCAGGCCGAGCATCAGCCGTCGGGTTTCCGGTCCCAGGATCTGGCAGACAGCCTGGCCAACTTCGACCCGGCGACATCGTTTGAGGATTTGAGCCGCCCCGGGTCGGTAGACCCTCGGACATTCACGCTCCGTATGGATCAGATACTCCCTGAGGATCGCAACGTCGTGGTCGACGCCGGTCGGTTCATGTTGCACGCCCTCACGCTGTCGGTACCGGATCCGGGGTCGCTGATCACCAGCCACGGTTTTGGGGCCATCGGCCTCGGGATGAGCAACGCGATCGGGGTCGCCGTTGCCAGGCCCCAACGTCCGACTGTGCTTTGCGTCGGCGACGGCGGGTTCATGATGGGTGGCCTCACCGAGTTCCACACCGCCGTCGAACACAACCTCGACTTGATCGTGCTGCTGTACAATGACGGCAGCTATGGCGCTGAACACATCCAGCTGTGGCGCAAGGAGATGGACACCAAAGCATCGCTGCACCACTGGCCAGACTTCCCAAGTGTGATGTCCGCCCTTGGAGCCAATGCGGTGCGGGTCAACGATCTCAGCGATCTGGACCACGCCGCCGAAGCGATTGACCAGCGTCAACCAGGCCAGCCGGTGGTGATCGACACGTCGCTCGACCCGGACGTTGTCAGCAGCATCATGGGACACTAGGTCACGTGTCCGAGCAAGGGCGTCCGATGCGGCCGCTCATGTAACGTGGCCAGATGACGACGCTTATCACCGGCGGTACCGGCTTCATCGGCGCAGAGATTGCGCGGATGTTGATTGAAGGGGGAGAGGGTCCGATTCACGTGGCCCAACGCTCCCCGGAGCTTGGTCGCCTGAGCGACATGGCCGACCATGTCGAGCTCCATCATCTTGATCTGACCGACCCGGCCGAAATCGATGCTGTCGTCGACTCGGTCCGCCCGTCGCGGATCTTCCACTTCGGGGCAGTCCTCACCGGCCCGGGGGAACAAGACCCACAGACCCTCCTGCAGGCCAACGCCATCGGATTCTTGCAGATCATCGAGGCGGCCCGCCGGGTGGGAACCGAGCAGTTCATCTTCGCGTCGAGCATTGGCACCTACGGGCGAGACCTGGTGCCCGGTGCCGAGATCGATGACCTGACGCTGCAGCGGCCGACCTCGGTCTATGGCGTCACCAAGGTGCTGGGTGAAAACCTCGGCGCCTACTACCGGCACAAGTACGGGCTCGACTTCCGCTGTTTGCGGTACCCGGCCATCGTCGGTCCCGGGGTCACCACGTGGAGCCTTGCGCAGTACACCAGTTGGATGATCGAACGGCCGGCCCAGGGCGAGCCGTTCTCGGTCTGGGCCGAGCCCGAGTCGGTGGTGGCGCTGCTGTGGTACCAAGACGCCGCCCGCGCTGCGGTGGAGTTGGCCGCCGCCCCGAACGACTCAATTCGCAGCATCAACTATCTGGTCAACGGACCACAGCCCACCCCGAGCGCCGGCGAGTTGGCGGAAGCGGTCCGCCGCAAAATTCCTGACGCGCAGATCAGTTTCGAGCCTGGCGATAACGTCCGAAGCCTTCGCGACATCCGGTTGGATGACCGAGCAGCCCGTGAGGAGTGGGGATGGGCTCCACAGTTCGACGTCGACGCCATGATCGACGGCATCATCGAGGCCCAACCCAACCGCTGATCACCTCAAGGTCCGCCGCGGTGAGGCGGGAACTACACCAAGAATCGAACCGACCGCAACGATCGGTTGAGCGCCTCGACTGAGTTCACAAAGTCGTATTCGTCGTCTTCGAATCCGAAGAAGAAGACCTTGGACAGGTCCTGATGGAAACAGACGACTGTGGTCATCCGCTGCCGCACATAGACGACCTTCGAGTGCTCGATATCTCCCAGGCTCGATGACGGTAAAAGGTTTGGGCTTTCCAGAAGCTCGATGTCATCCCACCGGGACCTCTCGATGGCTCTGGCATGACGTTTGAGCTCCCCCGAGAGTCGGTCTTTGGTGAGCGTCACCGAGCTGATGCCTGCGGTGGTCACCCGAAGCGCGGTAGTGGCCTTGTCATCGCCGCCAACCACCGTTCGCTCGCAGGCCTTCAATTCGTAGAGGCTGCTCTCCGATGCCCGGTTGGCATAGGCCTCATTGTAGACGTCCGGGGTGACCTTCTTCGGCGCCGGAATGTACTTGACGAACAGCCGGGCCGGTACCGGATCAAAGTCCTCCGACCCCTCCTCCAATAGCCTGTCGCGCTGCTCGACGTCGATGATTACCCCGCCTCGGGACTGGTACTCCCGTGGTCTGGCCATCACCATGCCGTGTTGGTCGAGCACCTCGATGTCATAGCCGGTCGGTCGCTCGGCGCTGCGGATCACCTGTTGGCGTAGCTCCTCAACCTCTCGGGTGAGTTCTGAGTTCCGGTCCTGAAGGGAACGGCTCATCCCTGTCAGCTGTAACTGCAACAATCGGCTGTAGGCCAGCGAGATTGCCGAGAACGCCACAACGAAGCCCACAATCGCCCCGGTCAGGCTGCGGGAGTTGTCCTCGATCTGCCCACCGGAGTCGAGCAGGCCGAAGGTGATGAACGCCGCGACCAGGCTGGCGGCGGCGATGGCCAGGACCACGATCAGGTTGAATCCCTCACGCATACCACCACCGCCGCCACCACCACCGTCGTCTCCTCGATCCTTCGGTTTCAGTCGGTCGATCATGACTCCACCACCGTTGGTTCTACGACCATCAGACGTTCGTACACCTCGTCGGGAAGACGCTGGGGCGACGGCCCGTCCGGGGTTCCGCCGAGGGGGTCGTAGGGCTCCTCCTCCCCGCCGAGCGGGTCGTAGGGGGCGACCCCCAAAGAATCGCGGAGATACAACCGCGACTGGTCCACCCGGTCGTCTGGAATTCGATCGGTCTCTGCCAAGAACCCGGCCAACGCTCCGGCCGACTCCACAGAGCGGTCCATGATGTGGCGTTCGGCCCGCTCGGCGACGGTCCGGGCAAGGGCGGCGTAGTGCTCATCGATCTGGTCCATGTTCACCTGCCCCTTGGGGATCCACTCGTCGAACAGGCCTCTCTCCTCGGAGGTAATCGTGCCCGGCTCGAAATGGCCGGAATAGCCGATCATCGGCACCTGATCCATGGCGTTGTTGATGTAGCGGGCAAGGGCCAATCCGGACCGGTCCGTCGTCTCGTGGGGTCGGAGGTTGACGTCGACCAGTACAAGGCTCACCGGTATGGAAGCGGAGGTGAGGAAGGCCGCGGCATCCTCAGCGCTACTCGCGCCGATTCCCTTGATCCCGTGGTGGGCGAAGTTGTCGAGCCGACTCTCGAGCAGATCGGTGTTGTCCTCGACCACAAGAACGATTGGTTCGCTTCGGCCGGACTCGAACTGTTTGCCGTCTGCCATCATTGTGTCGTCTCCGCCATGGGAAGGGTGATTCGGAAAGTGACGCCGCGTCGTCCGTGTTCCAGGTCGATCGATCCCCGGTGGGCGTGGACGATGCTTCGACAGATATGTAGTCCCCAACCGGAACCGCCGCTCTTGCTGGTCACCCCAGGGACGAAGATCCGTTCGGGAAGGTTCATGTCCTCGGCGACGTCACAGTTGAGAAAGTGTTGGGGCATGATCCCGGTGGCATCGTCGGAATAGGTGAGGCGAACTTGGCCGGAGGCCAGGGAGGGCCGGTCGACAGTGAGGGTGATCCTGCCCGATCGGCCAGATGCGCCGAAAGCGTCGAGGGAGTTGAGCAGCAGATTCAGGAACACCTGCCGGAACCAATCCGGTGCAGCGATCACGTCGACATCGGGCCCGTCGTAGTGCGTACGGATGCGGTTGCCCAGGCGGTGCTGCACCTGAGCGCAGGCCGAGGTCCAGATCGGCTTGAGTTGAGTGGGAAAGCGTTCTCGTTCCGGCGCCTTCGCCGCGCTCTTCATCTCGAGCAGGTCGGTCGAGACCTGGCTTAAGGCCAGCGACAGTTTCTTGAGCAGTTCATCGGACTTCGGTGACCGTTTGAGATCCAACAGAACGTGTTGGGCCAAGTCGATCTGGGTGAAGGCGTGGTGTCGGGCCTTCTGGGTGATCTCGACGCTGGTGATGGCGCTGCCTATCTCCGCAATCTGCCCGAGCTTTCCCGCGACGTCGTGGATGTGGCCGTAGACCGCGTGTAGGTGGGCCGCCAGTCCAACCGAATACTGCAGGGCCGCGATTTCGGAGGGGGACGGCTCATAGTCAAACCCGAATCCGGCCAACAGTACGTAGACATCGTCCGCTGACTGTCCCTCGGGCGCGCCACCGGAGGCTTCTTGCCCGAGATGCAGCGACGTTGGTCGGTAGCCGATAGTCGTGGACGCGGCCATCCCTGGTATCGACAGGCCGTCACCGATACGAATACCTGGAGCTTTAAGCGCTGCGTCCAACACATGCAATGTCACCTCTTCGCTATCGAGCGGACCGACCAGCGCCCCATCGGTCGGGCCGAATAGAAGGGTGATCTCGCCGCTCTGCTGGACGTGATAGACGCAGGTCAGGGCTGTTCTGGTGTGGGTTTCGAGATAGCGGTAGACGCTGGCTCGAAACGAGATCTCGTCTCCGTCGGTGTCGGGAATTGGGGGTACTCGTTGTAGGCCCGCATGCAGCACCCTGTTTGCGCGGGCCAGGGGGAGGACTTCGGCCACGGTGTCGAGGAAAAGCAGCTGGTCATCATCGAGGCCCGATGCCTTGACCTCGACCGCGCCTACCACCATCTCGCCTCGGATGGCCGGTACTTGGATCGTGTCGGCGGCGACGGTCCGGGTGCGGGGATAGCCTGCCTGCTCCTGGGCCGGCCGGAACGGCTCGTCCCCGTCCTGTGTCGCCTCATCGTCGAAGAATGTGGCGATGGTCTCCAGCTCACCGGACTCTGCGTCCAGAACGAGCAGCCGGCCGGCTGTAGCCGATACCGCTCGGCACGCCGTATCCAATACCTTTACCGCGGCAGAATTTGGCTCGTGCTCGAACTGCCGAACACAGTCCAACAGCGCGGTGTCGAGACGAACGGCTTCCCTGTCATTGCTGCTTTGCATCTGCAACCTCCCCACGGCTCACAGGGCGAAGTGAGAGCCGGTCCACGAATGTGTAGACGAACAAACAGGCCCGCTGATACAAATTTCAGGCGGTGAATGTGGGAGGTCGTACAGCGAGGAGACCGTGTTGTGGGTGATCGCTTGTTAGGCCAGAAGAACTGCTAGGTCAGTAGCGCTGCTTCGACGAGCGGCGCTGCAATTTTGGCCCGTTGCTGCAGCTGCGCTTCGTCCAGACTGGTTATCGGATGATCGACCGGGACAAAGGTGTAGTCGGTGAATCCGTGGAGATCAGCGATTGCCACCGCGGTCGGTGCGAACGGTTTTGTGATGATCGGGACGGCGGGCACGCCGAGCCTTTCAAAGATGATGGAGTCGAGCACACTGCCCGACGAGCAGCTGCCTCAATCACCGATGGCGGAGATTGCTGCCATCGCCTCCTCCGCCGCCGGTTTCGCCTCGTCCGGGTGGCCGCCGTAACCGGGACTTGGAGGACCGACGTGGATGACCTCGGCGATCGACCATCGCTGTTTCAGTTCTTCGATCACAAGTTCCATGAGCTCTCGGCCATGGGTTTTGCCGTTGTGGATCAGCGCGATGGTTGCGCCGTCGAGGGTTTCGAGCCGGGGCGCCGGCCCATCGTTGGCTGCGGGCAGCGGCGGTCGAGGGTCGAGCAGCAGTATCTCGGTAGTCACACCTGCACCTCCTCGGTGATGAAGTCCACACTACGATCTCGGCTCCACGAGGGAAAGAACATGGAATGGCCGCCGGCCAACCCGCCGCCGACCAGGAGCAGAATGTCATCGGGGGACCAGCCTCGGTGAACCATCAGCGTCTCGTCGCCGGGGGCGATGGTTTGGTCTCCGCTGGGCTTCCACTTGCCCTCCCAGTCGGTGTCCGCGGTGGGGTTGCTCTCGATCTTGCCTGTGCGCTTCAAGGTTGCGAGGTCACGAACCGCGTGCTCGAACAGGAACTCCTGCACCTGGCGTCTGCTGAGCGAGGCCAGCTTCGCGGCGTGCTCCGGAGCGAAGACCACAACTGAGCGGCCCGGGCTGAAGCTGCCGAGCGCTGCCATGGCGTCGGCGAAGGTCGCCAGCAGCGGCTCGGCCGCCGACGCACCGTGGTTGCAGACGTTGTGACCGGACTCGGCGGCGAAGATGGTCACCGTTGATTGCTCGGCCCGGTAGCCGAGGGCCTGGTGTATCGGCTCCCACGGGCTGGCCTCGTCGTGTTCGGTGAAGCACAGGCTGAACTTGCCGGGCCACCCCTGGGTCGATTTGTCCAACGCTCCCGGGATGGCTGAGAGGCACTGCATCTGCACAAGCCGAATGGTCCGACCGATGGTGGCGTTCGGCCGGAATCCAGGACCGAACAGGTTCTCTTTGCCGTGGATGTCGAGCTTGGCGGCGATCGGTCCGCTCACCACAATCATTATGGTTGCGCCACCGGTGCTTGTCGTCGGCCCGTGGAGGAAGAAGCGACGGTGGCTCATCGCCTTGAGGGTTGCGCCGATCACCGGGAAGTACTCGGGTCGGGCGCCGGCCATGACCGCGCACACCGCGGCCTGGTAGGCGGTCACCGACATGTCACGGGTGGTTTCGATCAGCAGGTGATCGTCGGCCGCCCACGGGCCGCCGGCCAACATGGCGCTCACGAGTGCTTCGGTAGGCGGAACCACCGGCAGCCCATCGGTGAGCCCACGGTCGAACATGGCCTCGATTGCCGATGATGCCTCGCTCAGAAAACCGGCTCGTGCTCCAGGGTGGGTCGCTGAGAGATTGCCGACGTCGTTCACGACCGAACAATACATCGGCCACGGTCAAGCGGCCGCACTTGCCGGGCCGCTAGATGGCCTGCGCTAGAGCTAGGTGTCCTGCGGGGCGCCGAGCCAGCGTTCGATGTGGGCCCGCTGTTTATGGTCGCGCTCACCGATGATCCGCAGGTCGGCCATTCGCTGCAGCGTGAGGTCGGCAAAGCCGCGAGCGATCGCGCCAGCGTCGAGCGGTTGTAGATCCTCCTCGTTGGTGAGCAGCGATTTGGCTACGTAGTCCAGGTGTCTACGGGAGACCCTGTCGCCAGCCGAGCGTGAGCGGTCACGTGCTGAACGGGTGAGGCGATTCAGCGAGTGGGCGTTTGGCTCGATCGTCCCCATCCGGCGCCACGCTTCGGAGAGCTGCAGAAAGAGGGTCTCCCAACGCTCGGAATCCAGCAGCGGGAACCGAGGATCGACGCGCCGCAGGGCCCGGGCGCCCCCGGGAACATCGTTCGTAAGGTTGATCGTTTCGGACTCGACGGCGACCGGGGGCAATGCGGGTTGGAGGTACGTCTGGCGTCCCGTGCTGGTGATCTCCGCATCGGGTATCGACTGGAGCAGGAATCGTTTGAAGCTGCCCGCGCCGAACCATCCGTCGCTGATCTCCGCCCCGAACTCGGTCTGGAGTTCCCAGGCCAGCGATGCGATATCGACCGGACGGTCGAGTTCTGACCACCGGGTCATGAGGACCGATGCTGCGTCGGCGGATTGTCCACCCTGCAAGCCGGGAGCCGCCGTGCCGAGCGAGACGGGGTCGGCGACGGCGGCCTGGTCGAGCCGGTCAAGCTCACTGCGGAGGTCTTCGGCGATGTCATCCAGCGTTGCGAACAGGTCGGCCATTCGCTTACTCAACACCTCCACCAATGGCGGAAGCTCGCCATCCTTGCTGTAGGTGTCTTCATGAGTCAGCTCGCCCCAGCTGTCTTGCAGCAGGGTTCGCACCTGCAGCTCGACGGTTGCCACGGCGGGTGCGCCGTCAATCTCGAAGCCGACCTCAAGGTCAACGTGCCACGCCCGGTAGCCGGATTCCTTTGGTTCGAGCACGTAGTCGCGCTCCGACGTGGGATCGAACCGGAGGCCCTTCGCCCGCCCTCCCGGCAGCGGTAGCCCATCGAGCGCGGCCTGGACCATCTCGATGTCTCGCAGGTTCGTGCATGTGATACGAAGGCCGATGAGGTCGCCGATTGCCGTCGGCACCTGGTCGACCGCTGTGATGGTGTCCTCCCGCAGCAGCCGCTTCAGCTTGCGCCAGGCCCGCCGCTTCGACTTGACGCGTCCGGAAATACGGCGAATCCGAGTGAGGTCGCGGTCAGACAGCGACT
Organism: uncultured Acidimicrobiaceae bacterium; assembly: GCA_964609665.1. Lineage (GTDB taxonomy): Bacteria > Actinomycetota > Acidimicrobiia > Acidimicrobiales > SZUA-35 > JAHELU01. Next base: position 4,704 of record CAZSTV010000071.1, on the reverse strand, counting down.
CATCCAAAATGGCCTGTAGCGACGTCATCGCCACCGAAAGGGCGGGATCGAGGACCCGTTGTCGATGCTCGTCGTACCAGGCACCGAAGTCGGCGTACCCAATCGGAGCCTTGTTCGTCTGAACAGTCATCGCTGTGATCCTACGGCCTGTCGGTGGCCGCGGAGTTGGACCCTCCATGGCGCTCACTCCTGGGTGAAGGCCTCCGACGAGCCAACGATCTCCGACTGCAGCTGATCGAGGACCGCCCGGTGGCGATTGTCGGCCCGCCCGACCCGCCAGCACACGTGGTGACCACCATGGCGGCGCTGCACGATGGGCCCGACGGGAACCAGTAGGCCTCGCTCCACCATGTCACTCAGCAGATGTTGCCACCCCAGCGCGATCCCGTTTCCGGCAAGCGCCTCTTGGATGACCGTCGGGTAGGCGTTGTAGACCAGCCGTGGTTTTGTCGGCGTGAGTGCGTCGCCCGCTTCGGCGAACCATTCTTTCCAGGTCATGTTCGGGCGTCCGTCATCGTCGATGTGGAGCAGGTTGTTGGTCACCAGTTCGGCCGGGGTGGTGTCCGGACCGAGCCCCAGCGCAGTTGCGAGACTTGGGGCGGCAAATGGTCGCACGGCTTCGCGAAACAGCATCGTCGACTCCCAGCCGGCCCAGTTTCCGGTACCGGGAACAATGGCCATGTCCCACTCGCTTGCGTCGAGTTCGGCGCTTCGTTCGAAGATGCGCAGCCGGATCTCCGCCCCGGCCGCCGCTTCGAGCTGATCGAGTAGCGGGACGACCCAGGTGGTGGCCATGGCCGGCTGCACAGCAAAGACGAACGCGTCCGGTTGATCGTCGAACTCACCGAGGGTCCGCTCCAAGCCCGAGAAGGCCGACTCGACGGCATCGGCCAGGGTTCGCCCCCTCGTGGTGAGCGTGAACGATCGGCCTGACCGTTCGAAAAGCTCGACCCCCAACTCGTCGGCCAGTGCGGCCATATGGCGCGACACCGCGGGTTGGCTGATCTGCAGATCTCGTGCCGCGGCGGTGAAGTTGCCAGCGGACGCCACCGCGTTGAACACGGCGAGCCGGTGGAGCTGCGGGACTCTGCGGAGAAGCTGGCGCATCGGACCAACGGTACCCACTTCTCATACATACTCATAACTCAGGGTTATGGGTGTCGTGCAGCTTTGGATCTTGTGCTCGTGGGTTTTGACCTGCACCATGAACCGATGAGCAGCGCCAGATATGAGAACTTTCCCACTCGTGCCCGGGCAGTCGTCATCGGCGGCGGTGTCGGTGGCGCTAGCACCTTCTACCACCTGACAACGCATGGGTGGGATGACGTCGTACTCATCGAACGAGACGAATGGGCGTCGGGCACCACCTGGCACTCGGCGGGCCAGGTCACCCAGTTCGGCACCGTGCAGACCATGGTCGGGCTGAAGAAGTACTCGTGCGAGCTGTACGCAAGGCTGGCCGCAGACCCCGATCGCCCCATCACCTACCGGAGCCACGACGGCGGCATCCGCCTCGGCTACGACCAGCAGGACTTCGACGGCTACTCACACTTTGTCGGCATGGCAAAGGGCATGGGCGTCGACTTCCAGGTGATCACTCCGAGCGAGATGGCCGAGGCCCACCCGCTGCTCGATGTCACCGGGCTCACCTGCGGTCTGTGGGATCCCGTCGATGGTGACATCGACCCGACGGGGCTTGTCGTCGGTTTGGTCCACGCCGGACGTAAGAACGGTGGCGAGGCCTACCGCTTCACTGATTGCGTCGGCCTGACCGAGACCGCGGAGGGTTGGATCGTCCACACGAACCAGGGCGACATCGAATGTGAGTACATCGTCAACGCCGGCGGCTACCGGGTGCATCAAGTCGGCAACTTCTATGGCCTTGAGTCTGCGGTGTCCTCCATGGAGCACCAGTTCTTCCTGACCGAGGAGCTGCCGGAACTCGAGGAGCTCGGGCGCCGGGTCCCACTGTTGCGAGACCCTGGCGATGACTTTTACAGCCGTCAGGAACACCACGGGCTGCTCGTCGGTATCTACGAGCAAGGCTGCAAGACCTGGGGTCGGGAGAACATTCCCGTCGACTTCGCAAACAAGCTCGAGCCGCCTGACCTCGACCGCCTTGAAGACAACCTGATGCGCGTGTTCGACCGACTACCGATTCTGCAGACCGCCGGAATCTCCTCGGTCGTGAACGGACCGATCACTTACTCCGGTGATGGCGTGCCGCTGGTCGGCCGCCTACCGGGTCGGCGCAACGCCTACTGCATGCTGGGTCTGCGAGCCGGCGTCGGTGAAGGCGGCGGGCTTGGCAAGGTCCTCGCCGAGATCATCGTCGACGGACAGTCGGAGTGGGACACCTGGGTCCTCGACCCGCGGCGCTTCACTCAGTACGCCGACGAGTCCTACGCGTCGAAGAAGGCGGTCGAGGAATATCAGCGAGAGTTTGTGTTCGATCACCCTGATGAACATCGCCCCGCCGGGCGCGGCGCAAAGACCACACCGCTGACCGAGGTCCTGGCCGCCAAGGGAGCGGAGTTCGGGGTGATCAATGGTTGGGAGCGCAGCCTCTACTTCCATCCCGCCGAGAACGGCTTTGAGCACGTTCCCGCGTTCCGCTTCTCCACCTATCACGACCAGGTCGGGCACGAGGCCCGGGCGGTACGGTCCAACGTCGGGGTGGCCGAGATCAGCGGCTTCACCCGCTTCCTCGTCCAGGGTGCCGACGCGATTTCCTGGTTCGATGGCCTCACCGCAGGACGCATTCCCGCCGTTGGCCGAACGTCGCTGGCCTACGTGAGCGATGAGCAGGGCCGGTTCCTGTCCGAGTTCACAGTGACGCGGCTCTCCGAGGACAGCTTCTGGCTGCTCAGCGCTGCGGCTGCCGAGTGGCACGATCTCGACGTCCTCACCGACGCAAAGCCACCGGCCAGCGTGACCATTACCAACCTCACGCATGACCACAACGCCCTGATGATCGCCGGGCCGAACGCTCGGACCGTGCTCTCAGCCATCACCGACGCTCCGCTCGACAACGCGTCGTTCCCGTGGCTGGCCACCCGCACGATCGAGGTTGCCGGAGCCGAAGTGGTAGCGCTTCGCCTCGGCTTCACCGGAGAACTCGGTTGGGAGTTACACATGCCGATGGACGCGTCGCTTCAGGTCTACGAGGCAATCCACGCGGCCGGGGCAGAACACGGGATAATCGACTTTGGCCTACTCGCGACCGAATCGATGCGCCTGGAGAAGAACTACCGGGCGTGGAAGAGCGACCTCCACACCGAATTCACGGTGCTCGAAGCACGCCTCGATCGGTTCGTGAACATGGACAAAGACTTCCAGGGGCGAGACGCCATCGCCGCACAACGAGATGCCGGACACCGGCGACTCTTCGTGGCGATGGAGGTTGACAACGACACCGCGTCGGCCCACACGGGTGACCCCATCTATGCCGGTGAGGATCTGATCGGCGTGGTGACCAGCGGAGCGTATGGCCACCACATGGGGGTCAACATCGCCATGGGATACGTGGAACCAGCGTGGGCCGAGCCCGGGACGGAGCTGACCCTTGAAGTGATCGGCCAACGCTGCAGCGCAACGGTCCGCGCCGAGCCGATGTTCGATCCCGAGCACGTGCGGCCACGGGCTGACGCAGCAGACAGCTAGCAATAGGGGAGCAGCGGACAGAGGGGCGGTGGGCGTCCCGGTACCCCTCGACGGGTCCATGACCTTGTAGCAGAATGGCCCTACAGCACTATTTGGTCAGCGATAGACATTGGTCAGCCACAGATATCGACCAGCACCAGATATTGACCAGCAACAGGGGGTAACCCATGCCGAGCGCCGCCACTGTTCCCGGAGGCTTCCTTGTCTGCCCACCGTTGGACCTGCCGCTGCGGCTTCGCAACGAGTGGGGCAACGCGAAATTCACGCCGCTGCCGGCGCCCGCGGTCGGCCTGTTCCCGACCGATCATTTCGCTGCGATCAGCCGATCCGGTGAACCCGAACTCCACCAGATTCACGAGGCTGTCGACCTCGAATCGGGAGCCGGGAACATTGTCTATGCCGCGTATTCCGGTGAGGTCGTCTCGCTCAGCACCACCCAAGTTCTGCTGAGCCATCATGTCGGCGGGTCGGGGTTTGCCACTCGCTACATCCACGTCGAGCCGCTGCCGCCGCTCGCTGCTGGTGACACAGTGGCCAAGGGGCAGCCGATCGCCACCGTGATTGACTTTGCGGCGGCCGGTCCACACCTCCACTTTGAACTATGGCACTGGATCAACGGCGTTGCGGCAACCGTGACCGACAACTTGGCCGTGCCGATCGACCCGACCAAGATGTTGGCCCGGTGGGAAGCGGTGCACGCCCTGGATTACGCAGTGCTCGGCGACATTGCCTCGGCGGTGGCTCCCGTGCTTGACGGCGGTGCGTGGGACGGTGCGTTGATTCACGCCTACCGGGCGGCCAGGCTCCCGGGGTTCGAGCGCCCCGAGGTGGAAGTGCTCGCTCCCGGTGCGGTGTGGCGGATCAGCGAGGGCGACCGGACGCATCTGCTGCGGATGGAGGAACCGTCGATCACCGTGTTCGATGAGGCCTACGGCTCCCGACGAGTTGCCATCGGTCCACTCGAGCGAGCCGCCATCGTGCACCGTCGTAACTACCCGGCCTTTGTGGTCAGCGGTGCGGACTCCAGCGATTCCTATGCCG
>CAZSTV010000070.1:2080-22907 GCA_964609665.1 uncultured Acidimicrobiaceae bacterium | reverse complement strand
TCAGCGTTTCGGTTCCCGTCAGCGTTTCAGTGCCCGCCCCCCGCCGCCACCTTCGCCTTCGCCTTCGCTGGGCCAAACCCACCGCTCAAAGCTCGATCTCTCGCCAATCATCACCAGGTTGCAGTTCGCCTCGGAGCGACAATCCTGGGTCGAAGCCGTAGGTCACTAATTCGAACGGAAACCACACGTCCTCAGATCTGGACCACGCCCCGACTACCCGACTACCCGACTACCCGACTACCCGACTACCCAGCTGCCCGCTCCCGGTTGTCGCTCCGAGGCGGTTTGGGCCGGTTGTCTGCGAGCAGCGGGATCTGGCGTCGCCCCCCGTTGTCGCTCCGAGGCGGTTGGGTCGGTTGTCTGCGAGCAGCGGGATCTGGCGTCGCCCCCCGTTGTCGCTCCGAGGCGGCTGGGCGGTTGTCTGCGAGCAGCGGGATCTGGCGTCGCCCCCGGTTGTCGCTCCGAGGCGGTTGAGGGGGTGTGTGGCGGCCGGGCTGTCTTGAGGTTGCCCGGCGGTTGTCGCTCCGAGTCGAACGGGAAGAATGCTACGACTTGCCGCCGGCAAGAAAATGCCTGGACGCACCGATGATGGCTTCGGTCGCCAACTCCATGGCGTCGGGTGTTGTGGCGACGGCCGGTTGGTCGGTCTCCAGGTGGAAGTGATCGAACCCGCCGAGGAACGACAGCACCGTCGCCCCCGCCTCTTTCCAGGTGCCACCCTCGCCGGGCCATTCTTCCGGCTCGGACGCAGCAAAGCGGCCGACCGCCGCTCGCTCGACGACCCCCTCATGTACCGCCTCGGACGCCGTTGACATCACGTACCGACTCGAGCCGAGGACCGCCGTGCCGTCATCGGCCCACTCGACCGCACCCACCGAAGCACCGACGTGAATCACCGGCTGGTTGGCGACGTTGTTGATCGAGAGATAGTTCCGGGCACCGAGATGGTCGAGCTCATGCCCACTGCCGAACATCAGCACGACGTAGTGATCGGCGCACAGATCAAGTGCCAGGGCAAGCGCCGCCGCAAGACCCGTCCCCCGCTCACCGGCACAGGCCGTCCAGCCGGTCAACGGTGTCGTGACCGTCACCCGCCGGGCCTCCGGCGAACCAAGCGTCGCCACGATATTGCGACTCGACGAGGTCTCAAGCGACGCATCAAAGGACAGCTCAGCACCATCTCGAACACGATCAGCCCAGTTCCGAGGAATGACCACCGCCGGCTGACCGGGTCCGGTGGGCACCCCGTACACCGCAGGCACACGATTGCACTGCACCGGCAGATCATCCGGACCATTCAACGCAAGCGCCAACGCCCGATTGCCCGCAGGACCCTTCACCAAGGGGATGAGACTCGTCGCCTGACCGGCGACCGATGCCTTGTCCAGCTCGACCACTTGGATGTTGCTCGTCTCCCACCGCCCGTAGCCGCTGTAAAAGAGCGGTAGCGATGGCACTACCTCACCGCCTGACCGGAGGTGAGCCGTACATATATACCGTTCAAACTCGAACTGCGGCAGCTCCACCTCAGCACCAAGCTGGCTGAGCCTGTCAGCCAGCCAATCGGTAGTCGCCCGGTCCGCGTCAGAGCCCGTCAGATGAGGGCCGAAGGCCGCGTAGGTCTCCACCACGTCGTACAAGCTCGCCCCGCCAATGCGCACGCCACCCGACACCGTCGGCGACTGATTTTGGTCTGGCATACTCGACTTTCCTGGTTCGACCCGCATGTCGCAGCCTAATCTCGCAATCGCCCCGGTCAAGGCCATGCCTCAAGGGCATGCCTCAAGGCCACGTCCAGATGGCCATGCCGGAAGGACACCTGGAGAGCCGGCGTCGAGCTACCGCCCGTGGTGGATGTAGTCCTGCATCAACCGGGTCTCATCCTCCAGCTCCGACACCCGATGCTTGACCACATCGCCAATGCTGATCAGGCCGGACAGCATCCCGTTGACCTCGACCGGCAGATGCCTGATCCGTTTGTCGGTCATCATCGACATCAACCCGTCGACCTGATCGGCAGGAGAGCAGGTGAAGACGTGCTCGGTCATGATCTCGGAGACCGGCATGTCCAAAAGATCGTCCCGCAACCCGAGCGCTCGGACGATGTCCCGCTCAGAAACGATTCCCTCGATCCGTTGGCCATCGGAGCTCACCACAAGCGCACCGAATCCATGTTCTCGAAGAACTTCCACAGCTCTGCTGACCGAGTCGGTCTTTGCGACCGTCACCGTCTTCGTGCCTTTGTGTTCGAGTATCTCGGCTACTCGCATGTTGTCTCCTTACCTGTTACCCCGGTATCGGTTCTTCGTCGCTGCGCCAATGACCTCCAGTCTCTCATAGCCACCGTCGGCCCGCTCACGGAACTCGGGATAACCAGCCCGGAGAACCAGTTCGAGATAGCCAGGTCAGCAGCCGATCATGGCCCGACCCACCTGAAACATCACCGGACTGTCAGCCGAAGAATTCAGCACCGCCAACCCGACGCTCATCGCCCACCCTTCGGCTCGCTCCCACATCGCATCGTCGATGGGGCGAACAGCGCTGTCAGCGGCCGCACGAAACAACGCCAGATCCTGGTCACCGAAAAGCGAATAGCCGATGGCCAGATCGGTCGCCGGGTCACCACTGGTGATGTCCCCGAAGTCGATCACGGCGCTGATTCGACGGTCCTCACAGAGCAGATTCATCGGATGCAGATCAGCGTGGAGCCACATCGGTGGGCCGTCCCAATCCGGTAGTGCCACATAGCGTTCCCAGCGGCGCCGCAGCTCGGCACACTGCGCGGCCGTGAACGGCGAGGTCTCGGCCTCCAGCCGCTCGATCCGGTCGAGCGTCATCTCATGGCGTTCGCCGAGCGGCACACCACGCCCGGTGTTGACCGGGGCGTCGGCCGGCGCCGGCGTGTGCAGCGTCGCGAGGAAACGCCCAAGGTCCTCGGCCGCACGGGGTCCGTCCAGATCAGGCGTCGGCCCGACGGGCGACCCCTCGAACCACTGCAGCACGCTCCACGGCCACGGGTAGTACGACGTTGGAACGCCAACTCTGACCGGCACCGGAATCGGGAGTGGCAGTCCATTGGCGACTTCCGGCAACCACCGCTGTTCCGCCACCAGCAGCTCGACCGCCAACGCCCGATGCGGCAACCGCACCGTCAGCTCGGTGCCAAGGCGGAACATGGTGTTGTCCCAACCCCGGGACAATTCACGCAGCGGCAACTCGGCCAGATCGGGATGCTGGTCGACCAGCAGCTTGCGCACCAACTCCGGGTGTAAATCCAGCTCCGCCGCAGGCAGGTTCGACCCAAAGCCCATCGACGACAACGGTGCGACCCTTCACTCCGGGGACCAGTGAGGGTCCAGCGAGGCGCCGTGACCTTCCGGGCACTCGCCAAAGCCGGTCGACGATGTCTTCCAGCACTTGCCGCAGTAGTGCACGCCACAGTCATTGCACCGGCCTGCGTTGTCTCGCAGCCCCAGCGCCGCGACATCGACATTCGCCCCGGCCATGTTTGTGATCATGCGCTTGGCCACCTCGGGCGATACCGCCTCGCCCACCAGTCCGCTGCTTCCGCCGGGCCCCTCGTAGCGCTTGTACCAGCGGGACGCATCACGATGTTCGACCAGCACCTGACGACTCTCCTCGTCCCACGACTCCCAGTTATGGGGCAGCTCAGCAGGCGACAACACCTCTAGGAACGCAGCGGGCTTTCCGCATCGGTCGCAGTCCGGCTCAAATCTCATAGCCGGAACCTACCCGCATTCGTCCGAGGCGCGAACCCTGACCTATGAACTGTGGGGCGACTCCGGGCCCTCGGCTGACGGCGACAGTACCCTGGCCACCTTGACCTCGATGGTGCGACTCTGGCGGCTCTGGCTCGGCGCGGCGCTGGGGTTCGGCGCCTACGGCGCAATGGTCATCCTCGACGCGTCGGCTGGCACGCTTCGCGAGAGCTACACATCAACGACCATCTGGTTGTACCTCATCGCGTTCGTCGGCTTCTTGGTGATCGTGGCCTGGAACGAGCGTCGCCCGATTTCAACACTCTGGTTCTGGGGCATCCCCATCGTCTTCCGGTTGCTGCTGCTGTTCACCGAGCCAACCCTCAGCGACGACGTGTATCGCTACCTCTGGGACGGCCACCTGGTGACCCAGGGTGTCAACCCCTACAGCTACGCCATCTCCGCCACCGAGCTTGACCAGTACGAGATCGTGGCGAGAACCCTCGCAAACAACCCGACTCTCAGCTCGCCATATCTTCCCGCCGCCCACATGCTCTTCGCCCTCGTTGCGTTCCTCCTGCCGAGCAATCCGCTGAGTATGCAGATTGTCATGACCGGCTTCGACATTGGCACCGCCGTGCTGCTCTACCGGTTGCTCCCGATGGCAGGCCTCCCCGCCAAACGGGTTGTTCTGTACCTGTGGAGCCCGTTGGTCATCGTGGAGATTGCCCACGGTGCTCACATCGACGGATACATGGTGTTTCTCGCCGTGCTGTCGGTCTGGGCCTCGGTCCGCTTCGATGGCCGCGGTCGTTTCCTCTCACCAGTCGCGCTGGCGCTCGCCACGCTCACCAGGCCGATCCCCATACTCCTGGCGCCCGTTCTGTGGTGGCGATGGAATTGGAGCCATCGCCTGGTCTTCGCTGCCATCCTGGTCGGACTCATCGTGCCATTCGGCTTCGGTCCGTCCGGCTGGGGTTTGGCAGAGGAACCGTCGGGGGCCGGGGTCTTTGGCTCGGCCCGGGTGTACAGCCAGACCTTCCGGTTCAATGCCCTCCCGTCGGCGTGGCTGGAACGAACCCTCGGTGACTCGCCGTCCAACCTGTCGCTTGCGGTGACCGGGGTGATTGCCGTGGTCGGCCTGGTGGTGTGGCTAGGATCCCGGACCGTCTTGGGTGACGGTCCCGCCGATGTCCGCAGAGGGCTTCGACTGATGGCACCGATGATGGTGGCCTACGTCCTTGTCACCCCGGTCCTTCACCCGTGGTACCTGGTGCTGCTCGTGGCGCTCATGCCGTTCCTCACCCCAACCGACGACGAGTCGCCTCTGCGATGGCTCGCCCTGGCGCCGTGGCTGTACTTCTCGGCCGCGATCGTGCTGTCCTACCTGACCTACCGAGACCCGAACGCGTTCGGCGAGCTCAACTGGGTTCGCCGGATCGAATGGTTCCCAACGCTTGGCTTGCTGGTCATCGGCGTCGCCGCCGCTGTGGTCGCCGCCCGGCGAGAACCGAAACAACAGATTGGATTGACGACGTGACCATCGTGCTGGCGGCCGTGGCCGGGGCGCTCCTCGGGTATGTGCTCGAACGGGGAGATCTGTGCTTTCACTCGACGTGGCGTGGCGTACTGTCACGACCGCGCGAGACCGACCTGGCCCGGGCTTATCTGCTGCTGTTACTCCTGGCCATTCCGCTGGTGCAGGTGCTGAGGTCCGTCGGCGTGATCGACCCGTGGATCCCGCCCCTCAACCCGCTGGCGAACATCGGCGGCGGGCTGGTCTTCGGCGTCGGGATGGTCGTTGCCGCGACGTGCGTGACCGGCATGTTCTACAAGTTCGGTCACGGCATGCTTGGCACCGCGGTGGCCCTGGTCGGTTGGGCCATCGGGGACGTCGTGACCTACCGCGGCCCGCTGTCGAGCCTGCGAGAAGACCTGACCGACGCACCCGTACTTGTCGACGGTCAGACCGCGACCGTCAATACACTGGCCGGGACCGGCACCGGCTTGGCAATCGTTGCGTGGGTCGTGCTGCTCGGGCTCGGCGGGCTGACCGCCTGGTTCTTACTGCAAGGTCGGTCTGCGCCGGGGGCCAAGGTCCGAGGTCCGCTGTGGGGTTGGATTCGCCTCGGTCTCGCCCTCACCGCGGTGACCGCGCTGGCCTGGGTGCTGGTCACCGTTGATGGCGGTGATTACGCCTACGGCACCTCCGGCGTGCCCGCCAGCCTGTGGGATCGCCTGCGCGGCGGTGGTGGCACCGACGGCCTCTGGATTCCGGTGGCGCTGATCAGCATCGTCCCCGGTGCTCACATCGCCGCCCGCCAAGCTGGCACCCTTTGGGTTCGCGGCGAATCACCGGTCCGCTACGCCCAGCTCGGGATTGGTGGGCTGATCATGGGGGTAGGAGCGGCCGTCGCCGGCGGCTGCAACCTGGGACACTCGATGGTCGGCGTGCCGCTGCTCTCGCTCGGCAGCATCGCCTCAACGCTGGCCATGATCGGTGGGATCTTCATCGGCGACCGTACGGTCCGAGCATTCGCCCGGTCCTAGGAGTCTTCTGGTAGTTCCATCACGTCGTCGACCGTGCGGCCCCCGGCGGCGGCGTTCATTTCGACCCCCAGCGCCACGGTCCGCTTGGCGATGTTGGCGACCGAGTCGAACTGGGGGAGGTCGCCGGACAGATCCTCGTTGAAATACACGTCGGTGGAGCTGGCGATCGGCTCTGGCAGTCCGTCGAACCCGATGATGATGCCGAGTAACCCGGCGGCGGTGGTCATGTTGTTGTCCGCATCCCAGCCCGCCAGCCCGGCAATGTTGATGGTTTCGATCAGGTCACCTTCGCCATGGAGTAGCGCCATGATCGTGACCGCAAAATTGACCTTGGACGCCCACCACTCGGGATCATCGTCGTAGGCTTCGGCGATCTTGGCTCGTGTGGCCCGCCAGTCACCGGGGTTTTCGAGGTGCCAACCGCGAACCGCGGCCACCATCTCGAATACCTTCGAGTCAAACGGCACTGGATGCACCGCGAGGTTGAGTAGCTCATCGACATCCGAAACGAAGAACGCGTCGGCGTACAGGTGGGCGTAGAACGCGCTGACATCAACCGCCAACCCGCTGTTCGTGACCTTGGCGAAATAGGCCGCCCGTTCACGAGCGGCGTCAGGGCGACCCGGCGCCAACAACCCGAACAGCTCGGTCTCGAGCTGGGCGTCCATCGACCAGACACCGTCCGGGTTGTTCTCGCCAGACCCGGTGTCCGGCGGGACGATGCCCTCGTCCATGAGCTCGCGGGCTCGCAGCGTCGCCACCCAGATGTCACCGTTCAGATGATCGACCCACTCGTCGCGGATCTGCTCATAGGTCGGGTTGATGCCGTGGGTTTCCATGATGTGTAGGTCGAGCCACTCAACGTGGGTGTCATCGTCGGTGGACCACTGTTCCGGTAGCAGCAGTTCTATTTCCGACCCCGGTCCGGGTTCGTCCAGCCACAGACCCTGGAGGTCAATGCCGGACCGGTTGGCGACCATGATTGCCTGCCACGCCCCGTGGACCCGGTCCTGATATTCAGCGAGTGACAGCGTCTGAGGGGAGCTTTCAGACGGCGGATTGTCGTTGCCCGGTAACCGCATGCCACTGCAACCGGCGGCCACCATCATGGCGCACAGTGTTCCGGCGATGGCACGAGCCAACGGGGAACGACGAGAGGTCGGAGGCATCTCGTGAACCTACCTGATGCCGGTCGCCGTGACCGTCACCGGGCAACGGATCGATAAGCAGATCGACAACGCGATAAAACTGAGCTGATGCGAACCGACGAACGTCAACGAGGCTGGTTCACGAATGTCCCGCCAAACGGCTTCCAGGGCCGTTCGCTGGACGCGACATCGGTGGTGGGGGAGGCAAACAACAACCCGCTCGGCCTCGACACTCCAGAACCCGATATTGAGATTGAGACCACGCCCGAACACCGCAACCTCGTCGGTGGAGACCCGACATGTGCCGATTGGGTCCGCACTCCGGATGACCCCGGCGTCCAGGCGCTGCGGCAGCGGCTCAGGGACCACAACGGCATACCCGATATGGAGGTGGTCTCGCCCACCCAGGTTGAGCGGGCGGCCGAACTGTTCCACCGAGATGGCTTTGTCGCGGTGGCCGGAGCGCTGACGGGTGACCGGCTCGAAGCACTGCAGGCCGCCACCGATCGGGTGGTCGACGAGATCTTGGCCGTTGACCCCGACGGTTCCATTGGCGGTGGTGCCGGCGGTTTGCCCCACCGCTATTCGTTCGGCTCCACCTCGGCATCACGGCACCGGCTGCACGACCCGGCGTGGGTTGACGTCATCGACCTGGAAACCACAACACCGATTCTGTCCGCCATCTTTGGTTCACCGAACTACGTGGTGGGTGGTGGCGGGGGTGACCTCGCGCTGCCGGGAGCCATCGAGTACCAGGGACTGCACGCGGACAACATTTGGGTCGAGCCGTTCGACCCGGTCGGCAGTACCACCACCCGAGACATGCCGGTCCCGGTGGTGACCATCAACTTCCCCATGGTGGACCTCACCCCCGAGAACGGACCGATCCGCCAGATCCCCGGCACCCAGCGATCCACCGAACGCATCCCGACCCTGGCCGACGAACCACTGTGGATGAAGCACAGCACCGTCTGCCCGGTCCCGGCCGGGACAGCGGTCTTCCGGGACAACCGGGCCTGGCACAGCGGCACCCCCAACCTGTCCGACCACGTCCGCTCCATGCCAAACATCGAGTACTTCGCCCCCTGGTTCCGCAGCGAAGGCATCAATCGGTGCATGCCACATGACCTGTGGCTCGGGCTGTCCGAGCACGGTCAACGCATTAGTCGCTACGTGGTGTGTGACCCGGGTGAACCGGTGATCGGCGCCGGATTCGTTCACCCAAGGGCTCGGGAGCGCGACGCCTTCATCGACCGGCAGCTCGCCGAACTTGGTCCCGACTCCCGCCGCCACTGGCAGGCCAGGCGCTAACCCGCCCGCCAGGAGATCAACCGCCGACATATCCAGCGGAATGTCCCGGTCGGGAATAAAACAGGGCCCACTGGTAGATTCAGTTACGTGGCAAAGATCCTGTTGGCCCACCCGCTCTTCCTTGCGAAGAGTCCGGATGAGAGCGAACTGTCGAGCCCGTACTTTCCGCTCGGACTGCTGTACCTGGCGGGTTACGTCCGTCAACGGGGCCACGAGGTCGCCATTTTCGACGGCACCTTCCAACCGGATGAGTCGGCCTTTGCCGAGGCGCTGACCGCCGAGTCGCCAGACATCGTCGGCATCTCGGCGCTGCAGCCGACCCGCGACGCGGCGATGCTCTTGGCCTCCATGGCAGCGGACACCGGTGTGCCGGTGCTCGTTGGCGGTCCGGACCCGACGGCGGCTCCCGAGCGGTATCTGCTCGGCCCGGTCGACCTGGTGGTTCACCACGAGGGTGAGCAGACCATGGCCCTTCTGGCCGACATGGCCGACGACGGTCCACTGACCCTGGAGCGAGTGGTGGACGAGCCTGGTATAGCGTTTCGCCGCGACGGGCAGGTGGTTGTCAACCAACCTCGTCCGCCGATTGAAAACCTGGATGAGCTGCCGCTGCCGGCCAGGGACCTCATCGACATGGACCGGTACCTCGACACCTGGACCCAGGATCAGGGGTACGCGTCGATGACCATTGCCACCAGCCGAGGGTGTCCCTTTGGTTGCGAATGGTGTGTGGACGCGGTCCACGGCGAGGCGTTCCGCCAGCGTTCGCCCGAGAGCGTTGCCGCCGAGGTCAAGGCGCTCAGTGAGCGCTACGACATCGAGCGGCTGCGGTTCATCGATGACGTCGACGGCATCGATCGTGAGTGGTTTGACCGCTGGGCTGAAGCGTCACGGGCCTCCGACAGTGCACTGCCGTTTGAACCCCTGAGCGAGTCGAGCCGGACGGACCTGCCGCTGCTCGACGTGCGGGACAGTTTGTGAAGCAAGCGAAACGCTTATCTCCCCACCGTGAGTGAGGATCTGCACGCTCCGCCCGCGGAACGCTAAACGCTCCACATGGACTGGTTGACCCCCGAGGTCATCGGCATGTTGGCCAAGGGTCTCGGCCTCACCGTTGCGCTCACCATCATCACCGGCGCGTTCGCGTTTGTTTTGGCGGTCCTAGTCACCGGGTCGCGGATCTCGGCTCGGCGCCGTCTCCGTTGGACCGCATCGGCCTTTGTCGAGGCGTTTCGCAACGTGCCCGCGCTGATCCAGATCATCTTCTGGGCATTCGCGTTTCCCAACCTGCTGCCAATCGATCTGCGGCGACAGGTCTTCTTCGACAACGCCCTGATGGATGGGCTCCGGACCCTCACCGGACTGTCGGTTCCGTACTATGTGCTCGCGGCGGGGCTTGGGCTGACGCTCAACACGGCAGCCCACCTGGCCGAGGTGCTGCGCTCCGGGGTGGAAGCGGTGCCGACGCAACTGGTCGACGGTGCTCGGACGCTCGGCGCCGGATCACGCCGGGTGTACCGGTCGGTCCTGTTGCCGTCGGGAATTCGCACCTCCTTCCCGGCGGTCTCCACCAGGCTGATCCACAACATGAAGAACACGTCGCTGGCGTCCTTCGTAGCCGTGCCCGAACTGTTCCATGAGATTCAGGCCTCGATCACCCGGACGTTCCGGGCCACAGAGTTTCTGCTGCTGGCCGCGGTCATGTACCTGCTCCTCTCGTGGGTGATGACCGTCTTGCTCAACGTCATCGACGGTCGGTTGCACACCGGTGCGCGGGTGTCTCGATGACGATGACGATGACGATGACGATGATGGCCCAGACCGGATCGGGGCAGCTCGACTTTGTCTTCGGCCACCTGACGGACCTGCTGTGGGGCGTGCCGAACAATCGCCCCGGCGGGCTGGTGATGACGCTGATCCTTTCGGTCATCGGCATTGGTGTTGGCATGGCCGTCGCCGTTCTGGTGAGCGCCGCCCGTCAGTCTCGCTTCGCTGCGTTGCGCTGGTTGGCCACCAACTACGTCCGGGTCGTGCGGGGTGTGCCGCTCATTCTGGTGCTGTTGTTGGTGCACCGGTTTGTGGCCGTGTCACTTGGAGCGGCCAATGCCTTCGGCTCCCAGCGGGCCTCGTTGCTGTCTGCAGCGGTGGCCCTGATCCTCTACAGCAGCGCCTATCAAAGCGACATCATCACCGCCGGGCTTCGGGCGGTGCCCACAACGCTCGTCGAGGATGCGCGGCTGTTGGGCAGCTCCCGGCTCAGGACCTACGCCTCGGTCCAGATCCCCTTTGGTCTCCGGTTGATGAAGCCTGCGCTCGTCAGCCAGGCGGTCACGCTGTTCAAAGACTCCTCGGTGGTGGTCGTGCTCGGCGTGGCCGACTTGACGACGACGGCCCGGCTTGTCCTCGGGGCGGACGTCGGCAACGCGCCGTACTGGGTCGCCACCTATCTGACGGTTGGCGTCCTCTACTTCCTCGTCGCCTTCGGGTTGTCCCAGCTGGTGGCGCGCTTCAGATCGGAACACCAACGGATGGGTTTGGTCACCGTCATCGAGTAGCGACTTCTGATCGACTGGTGAACGGTGTCACTTGGGGAACAAGGACCGGCAACTATTGGTTCCTGCACAGGTTGTTTCGACCTCTCAGGAGAATAAGACACGTGACTCAGACAGTCCCGAGGCGTACGTCCCGCCGTTCGAAGATGCTCGCGCTGGTGATGGGAATCGGCCTCGTGGCCGCAGCGTGTGGCGATGATGCCACCGTTTCCGACGCCGCAGACACCGCAGATGGTGCCGTGGCAGGAAGCGCGGCAGGCTCCACCCTCGACTCGGTCAGCGAAGCCGGCGTTGTGCGGATCGGTGTACGCAACGACAACCCGCCGATGAGTTTCACCGATGAAGACGGGGCCTGGGTTGGCTTCGACATCGACCTGGCCGAGGCAATGGCCGATGAGCTTGGCTTCGAACTTGAGCTTGTCCCCGTGGACGGCACCACCCGAATTAGCTTCCTGCAGGAAGATCAGGTCGACATGTCGGTCGCGTCGATGAACCACACGAGGAGTCGGGACGAAGCGATCGACTTCAGCATCACCTACTTCTGGGACAACCAGTCGTTCCTGGTCCGCTCCGGGAGCTATGCGTCAATCGACGATCTGATCGGCGAGACCGTTGCCGCCAACGCCGGCAGCTCCGTCATCGATTCCTGGAACGCCTACGCCGATGAGCGTGGCGGACCGACGCCGGACATCGTGGAGTTCGACGACAAGCTCGCCGCGATGGAAGCGCTGCGCAGCGGCGCCGTCGAAGGCTATTCCGAAGACAACATCACGTTGCTGTCATTGGCCGCGGGCGACCCGGAGCTTGAACTGCTTCCGGGTGGCCACAACCCGGTGCAGTTTGGCATCGGTGTTCCCGAAGATGATTCCGCCTGGCGAGACGAGGTCAACCTTGCTCTCCAGGAGCTTTGGAAGGACGGTCGGTTCCAAGAGATCTACGATCGCTGGTTCGTAGGCCCGGACCGCATCATCGACCTTCCCCTCGGCGGCGAGATGGAGATCTGGCCATAGGCAGTCCCGGACCGGCCACCACCGGTCCGACTACCGTTTCACACAAATGACAACGCTGACCCTGACCGACATAGCGGTGACCTATCCTCCAGACACGCAGGCGGTAGATGAGGTGACCCTGTCGGTTGGCGGCGGCGAGCTGTTGGTGCTGCTCGGCCCTTCGGGGTGCGGCAAGACCACGATGCTGCGGGTGATCGCCGGACTGGTTCGGCCAGACCGTGGCGATGTGCGCTTTGATGACCGGTCGGTGCTCACCACACCACCGGAGCAGCGTGGCGCGGTCATGGTGTTCCAAGAACACGCACTCGTCCCGTTCCGAACCGTTGCTGAGAATGTCGGGTTCGGCCTGCAGGTGCGCCGGGTCCCAAAGCGCCAGCGGGCCGCCCAGGTTGCCGCGGCGCTCGACCTCGTACAGCTGAACGGTCTTGGTGAGCGTTTGCCGAACGAGCTGTCCGGCGGGCAACGCCAGCGGGTGGCGCTGGCTCGGGCACTGGTGGTCGAGCCGCGGGTGCTGCTGCTCGACGAGCCGCTGTCCAGCCTTGACCGCCACCTCCGGTCCGAGCTTGGTCAGGCGATCCGCGACATCCAGCAGCGGGTGGGGATCACCACCGTCATGGTCACCCACGACCAGAGCGAGGCCCACGCCATGGCCGACCGGGTTGCGGTGATGGTCGACGGTCGGCTGCGACGGGTTGGGACCGCGTCAGAGATTGCCGCAGACCCCGGCGACGTCGAGGTCGCCCGGCTGCTGGAGCCGGCGGAGGTCCTGCCATGACCCGCGCTTTCACTGCCGCTCTCACCGGTCTGTGGCCCATCGCTGTGGCCAGGGTGCTCATCGGCGTGCTGTGGCTCTACTCGCTTCGTTGGAAGCTGCCGCCCTCGTTCGATGGTGGCTCGGAGCGGGGGTTGCGGGACTGGCTCGAACTCGAGGTGGAGTTCGCCGCCTTCGAGCCCTACGGCCGCCTCATCGACTCACTGGTGCTACCGAACTTCACGTTTTTCGCCTGGCTGCTGTTCTTTGTCGAGCTGATCGTCGGGCTTTCACTGCTGCTCGGCTTTCAGGTGCGCATCGGCTCGTTGATCGGTCTTGGGCTGTCGTTGAATCTCGGTATTGGTCTTTTAGAGGTTCCCGGGGAATGGCCATGGTCCTATGCCATGTTGGCTATGTGGCACGGTTTGTTCTTCGTGTCTGACGCCGGACGAGTGTTTGGCCTCGACATGATTCTCAGAAAAGGAAACAGTCATGACAACAACAGATGCAGCGACGATGGTTGACCAACGCGGGGCAACCGCGCCCGGTCGATCGATTGGGCTTGCGGTGCTGCGGGTCACGCTCGGCGTGATTGTGCTGGTCGCCTGGTTCGACAACCTCGGCAAGGACCTCTACACCGCCGATGGGCTCACCGGCTTCATCGACTACCTGTTCTCCGAGGAGGGCAACAATTCGAGCCTCGGCTTCTACCAGTCCATCCTGGATGGCGTCGTCGTGCCTGCAGCCGGCGTCGTATCCAAGTTCCAGCTCGTGACCGAGCTTGGCATTGGGATCGGGCTCATCCTCGGTGTATTCACCCGATTCTTCAGCCTGGCCGCCGTGATCTTCTTCATCACCGTCTTCCTCGGTTACTTCGGTGGCAACGAATGGATCTGGACCTATGTACTGTTGATCGCCTCGTCGCTGGCCGTCTTCCTCGGCTACGCCGGTCGTAGTTTCGGCGTTGACCAGTTCCTGGCCAAGGCCCGCGGTGCATCACCGTTTGGGTTGATCTGGTAATAGAGAGACGTCGTTAGCAACCCAACTATCCGCCGCCCACCAGCAATCAAGGACACAAGCCACTCGTGATCGAGCGTGCGACAACCGCATACCAGATGGGGCCTGGCAGCATGTCTGACATGGTGTCCAGCGCCGCGTCAATTATCGGGTTTGACCCGGTGATCGACACGGCCATCGCCATCGCAGGCGGCGTCTACTTCGTTGCCTCACTCCTGCTGTTCATTCTGGGTTTGAACATGGCATTCCTGTCGGTCCTGGTGTGGCGCCGGGGTCGGCCGGAGGGACCCACTCCCACCGTCGACCTTCGCGACATCGCCGATGAGGACCTTCCGATGGTGACGGTCCAACTGCCCATCTACAACGAGCTGTACGTCGCCGAGCGGGTTATCAAAGCGGCGTGTCGACTGGACTACCCGGCCAGCCGTCTCGAGATACAGGTCCTTGACGATTCCACCGACGAGACTGCAGACCTGATCGCTCACGTCGTCGATGAGTGTCGGCGGGCCGGGGTGAACATCGTGCATCTCCACCGCACCGAGCGGACCGGGTACAAGGCCGGCGCGCTGGCCGATGGTCTTGCGGTCGCCAGGGGTGAGTTCGCCGCCATCTTCGACGCTGATTTCGTTCCGCCGCAGAACTTCCTCCGGGAAACCATCGGCGAGTTCGCCGACCCGAACATCGCATTCGTCCAGGGCCGATGGGGCCACCTCAACCGCAACTACTCCGTCGTCACTCGGCTGCAGTCACTGGCCATCGACGCCCACTTCATGGTCGAACAGGCCGCCCGCCGCCATCTCGGCTACTGGTTCAACTTCAACGGAACAGCGGGCATCTGGCGGGTTGCCGCCATTGAAGACGCTGGCGGCTGGACCGCCGACACCCTCACCGAGGATCTCGACCTGTCATATCGGGCCCACCTCAACGGTTGGCGAGGGCAGTTCAGGGCAGACCTCAACGTTCCGGGCGAGCTCCCGGCCCAGATGTCCAGCTTCCGCCGCCAGCAGCACCGCTGGGCCAGAGGCTCGCTGGAATGCGCCCACAAACTGCTGCCGTCGGTGTGGCGCTCCGAGGCACCCCGCGCCGTCAAGTTCCAGGCCACCGCCCACCTGATCGCCTATTCAATCCACCTGCTACTCGCAACGATCGCCCTGGTGTATCCGGTAGTGGTCTTCGCCGGTATCCGGTTCGAAGGGTTCGCGACGCTCTACGGCTTTGGCTACCTGTTTGCGCTGTCGTCGCTGGCGCCCGGAGTCTTCTTCATCACCGGCCAGCGCCAGCTTGAACGGTCGTGGCCCCGGGACCTGCCGAAGATCGTTGCGGTAACGGTGCTCGGTTCCGGCCTGATGATCAACACCGTTCGGGCCGCACTGCAGATCTTCACCAGACCGAACCCGGAGTTTGAACGCACCGCCAAGTTCGGCATGGACGCGGTGTCCCCGAGCGACGCCAGACTTCCCACCTCGAACAATTGGCTCCGCAAGCGATACCAGCTCGACCTTGATCGCATCGTCTATGTCGAGGGGGCCTTCGGCCTGTACTCCCTCACCTCGGTGTGGCTGGCCTGGCAGGAACAGAACTGGGGCATCTTCCTGTACGCCCTGATCTTCGCCACCGGGCTGATCGGCGTTGCGTCTATCACCGTCGCCCAGGCGGTGGCAGTGCGCCGAGCCCGCTCGGCTCGGGACCGCGATGCAATGATCGAGCGTGGAATGTTGGCCCGCTACGATGGCGCCGTGCATCGCCCCGCTGGAGGACTCGACGCCGATACCAGCCGAGCCGTGTTGATCATGGCAAAGCAACCGGTGCCGGGGGCCAGCAAAACCCGGCTGCAGCCCGCGGTCACCGCCGAGCAGGCCGCGGCACTGTCGGAGTGTTTCATCCTCGACGCGGTCGCACTGACCACCGATGTGGCAGACACCGTGCCCGGCCTCGAGGTGACCATCGCCGGCACCCCGGTTCGGGCTGCCGCATATTTCGACAGCGTGGCTCCCGACGTTGGGTTTGTCGCCCAGCAGGGCGCCGATCTGAGCGAACGGCTCCACCGTGTCATGAGCGACACACTCGCCGGCGGTGCGGAGCAGGTGCTGGCCATCAACAGCGACAGTCCAACGCTGCCGAGGGCCCTGCTGGTGCAGGCCTTCGAGGAACTGTCGAAGCCCGAGGTCGATGTGGTCCTTGGCCCGGCCGAGGACGGCGGCTACTACTTGATCGGCTGGAAGCAGGCCAACGACCGCCTCATAGCCGAGGTCGCCATGTCCACTCCCGACGTCTTGAGCGACACCCTGGCCATTGCAGCCGAAGAGGGCCTGGCGGTGGAGTTGTTGCCGTCCTGGTATGACGTCGACAGTCCCGAGGATCTGACCAGGCTGCAGGAGGACGTTGCTGCGGGGCACTATTGCGGCCCGAACACCGCACGCTTCCTCTCCTCGCAGCGCCTTGGCGATCCGGCGTCGCAGCTCGGGTGAGCGAAGCATCCGAGGCACACGAAGCACGTGAGGCACCGCTGACGCGGGCGGTTGTTGTCCCTGCGCTGAACGAGGCGGGCAACATCGCCACCCTCGTCGCCGAACTTCAGCCCCTGGTCGACCTGGTCATCGTTGCCGACAACGGCTCGACCGACGGCACTGGCGCCGCGGCCATCGAGGCCGGTGCGGCGGTGGCATCCGAACCCCGCAGAGGGTACGGCCAGGCCTGCGCCGCGGGCTCGGCGATGGCCATGGAACGTGGAGCGGACGTCATCGTCTACATCGACGGCGATCACAGCTCGGTGCCAGACGAGATCGAACTGTTACTCGAACCGATCATGGCCGACCGGGCCGACCTGGTCCTCGGATCACGGACCCTCGGCCACATCGAACAGGGCGCAATGCCCCCGCATCAGCGCTTCGGCAACTGGCTGTCAGCAACGTTGATGCGCGTCCTGTACCGGGTGACGGTCACCGACCTCGGGCCCTATCGGGCGATCAGGACCGACCTGCTGCGGACCCTCGACATGGAGGAGATGAGCTTTGGCTGGCCAACCGAGATGATGGTGAAAAGCGCAAACCGCCAGGCCAGAATCATCGAGGTTCCGGTCACCTGGCGGTCACGTCGTGATGGGCGATCCAAGGTCGGTGGCACCGTCACCGGTTCCATCCTGGCCGCCCGACATATTCTTGGGGTGACCATTCGCCACAGCAAGCTTGGTCGGTCTAGGGGATGGTTCCCGTGGTCTTGATGAACTCGACCGACTCGCTGAACCCGATCATCGCGGTCCCTCGATCCAGCCCGCCGTTCAACAGCCCGACCCAGTAGTTGAGGCCCCCTGCGTCGGGGCTGCGGCCGAGCACGTTGCTGTAGACCAGTTCGATGAACTGCTGGTTGCTGAGCGAGCCGTAGCGGGTCTGGAACTCCGCTGACTGGGCGAACGCCGAAGCGATTGCCTCGAGCGAGACGCCATTGCTGGCCTGCCCACTCCAGTAACTCAGGCCTCCGCTGTCGGCGGGGCGAAGAAAGAAGGCTTGGTAGAGCCTGCTGATCTTCGCCTGAGTCGTGCCGGTTGCTGGGCTGGTTCCGGTCCGGGAGATGAACTCCGAACTCTCGGCGAAGCCGATCATCACCTCACCACGGTCGGTGCCCTGGTAGAGCCGGCCGAGCCAGTAGGCCCGACCCTCCGAGTCTGCCGCCCGGTTCAAGACGTTGGCGTAGACCAGGTCGATGAACGCCTCGTTGCTCAGCGAGCCATAGCGGTTCTGGAACTCGTTGCTCGAAGCGAAGGCGCTGGAGATGTCGAGCAGCGATGTCCATCTTGCTCGCTGGTCAACCCAGTACCCGAAGCCGGACTCATCGGCCAGACGGAGGAAGTAGGCCTGGTACAGGCGGTTTATCTGCCCGTCGAGCGGGACGTCTCGAATGTAGTTTGGCCAGTCCGCAGGGTTGGCGGGACCGCCTGACGTTGAGAGCTGTGTGGTGGCCGATGCGCTGGTGCCCTCCCCGCCGGGGCCATTGGGAATGACCTTCACGGTGTAGGACGCCCCTGGGCTCAGCGAGCCAACGGTTGCGGTTGACGCGCTGCCAGACACGGTGGTGCTGGACTGCAACGTTGTGCCATCTCGCCAGGCCTGCACGGTGTAGCTATCTGCCGCCAGGCCGACCTGGGCCAGGTTGGGCGTCCACGATGCGACGATGGCGGTCAGCGACGGACTGAGGCTGGTGATGGTCGGGGTGGTCGCCCTGACCGTTGTTGGCCAACCGGTTGCGGCCATGAGGCCAAGGGTCGGTCCGTCGAGGGTTCTCGCCACCTCACCGCTGCTGAGCATCGGAGTCATCAGCGCTCCCGGTGATCCGGCGGGGTACGCCTGTTCATCGAAGTGAGAGAAGCTGCTGCCCTGGCTCCAACTCGACGGTGAGTAGAGCTCGTAGGTGGTGCCGGAGCTGATCTGGATGTGGATGTCACCGGAGAGCAGCGCTGCAGCCTGGTTGCCGGACTGGGCAACGCCGGCTCCGTTGTGCAGCGCCTTGGTGTCATAGACGTAGGCCGGAGAGTGGAGTTCCGGGGCGGACTTGCCGCTTGGGATGGTGGCCGAACCGAGGAAACCGAGTCCGTGGCCGACCTCGTGGAGGACCACGCTGAACAGGTCGATTTGGCTTCCGGTCGGGTTGCCGGTGGTTCCCAGGTACCAACGGTTGTTGGAGAGCAGCTCGGCGTTGAGCACCACCTGGACCTCGGCCCGGCTTGGGCCGTTCGCGTCGGTCCCGAGGAGCGTATTGGCAAGAGCGGCGGGGTAGAGCGACGTGGTCGGCAGCCCCCCGCCGTAGTACATGCCGTCCGGGCCGGCGTAGCCGAGCAGGGAGGGGTTGCCGAGGTTTGACCAGAACACCTCGATGACGATGGGGCCGCTGGGATTCGTCGCAAGCACCGAGTCCCACTGGTTGATGGCCGCGTCGACGACGGTTCGGACCGACGATGGCGCCGGGTAGGTCGAGTTGTACGTGGCGGCGATGCCACCGTAGGACGCGCCGTAGTTGCTCGGAGGCAGGCCGATCTGGGAGTCCTCCGCGGCCTGCGACGTTGCTCGCAGGGTCGCAGCGTGGGCTTCCATCGCCTCTTGGATCTCGGGCGCTACGTCATGCCCGTCGAAGTGCTCGTCCGAATGGCTATCGGGGTTTTGGTCACTCGGGTGGTCGTCTGAGTCGTGATCGTCGGCGATCAGTAACGGCGCGGCCTCGACGACGATTGGCGAGTCGTACTCGACCAACGGTTCGGCCGTACTCGGGCTGGACGCAACAGCGGTACCTGAAACAGGCACCATGCCAGCAATAAAAACGGCAATACCAAATGCAAGAAAACCAACAGCTCTATCTCTCAACCCCTGTGCCTTCCCAAGTCCGGAGGTAGAACCAGGTCTTCGGCGCGCCATCCATTTCCCTGAAGTGCCGGACGGCTCATATTGCGGCCGGATGTCGATTGGTCGACATCGGCCTGCTGGCGCGGCGGGGGAGCGCGACCCGCTCAGGGAGCGGGCCTCGATTCGTAGGTACTGCGCCGTTTGCCTCAGCCGCGTGGGCCGGGTGGTTCAGGGGTTGACCCGCTGCTGCCGTCCCCAACGAAAGGGAGCGGCCACTTTGTTACAGTCCGCGCCGACGGCCGAGCGTCAGCGTCATCGGCCGTTCGCTGGCGAAAATGCGACGAGACCCGGTCCATAGGACCGAGCCTCGTTCACGTTCTGTGTCTCGATTAGCAGGCGGCTACCCCGCAGCTTCCTCGATCACGTCCGGCCAGCCCGGGCACGGATGGTCCGGGTCGGACGAGCCAACGCCTCTGGCGAGCGGGGTGACCTCCGGGTCCGCACAGTCGAGGAGGAGCTCGAGGTCGATGGGATCCTCGTTGCCAGACTCGATGCCTTCACGCATGTGCTCGATCCACAGCTGGTATTCCTCGCTGCTGGTGTCCTCTTCGGACAGGACCGCACGCTCGTGGAAGATCACCAGTTCCAGTTCGAGCTGGGTGAGGGTCGCGAGCTGGGCAGGCATGGCGCCACGGCCACGAGCGCCGGAGATGCGGGGCTCATCGGTCCGGGCACCGTATTCCTGATCAAGAATGGGGTCAGAGCCGCGGGCGACGTGCACCATCTGATCGATGGGGTCCGGGAAGGTGTTGATGACCTCACCGCCGGAGAGCTGGTAGCCGGTTCCGCCACCGCCGTTGCCGCCGTGGCAACCGGCGCAGGCAACGTAAAGCTCTGCGGCCTCGATGAACAGCTCATCCTCAACCTCGGGCTGTTGCATGGTGCCGGCGAAGCTGTAGGCCCAGATGGGAAGCGCGGCGATAACCGGCAGCACCCAGACGGGAATCCGCTTGCGAGCCATGGAAGCGGCCACAAAGTGTGGCACCGGCTTCGGTGGTTCGGGCTCGGGGTCCAGATTTGGCAGGTTCGCAGCCGGGGTGGCGGCAACCGGGGCCGCCGCCGATTCCGCCGCAACCGGGGTGGATCCGCCGTCGGATGCAGCGTCATCGCCACCTCCGGACTTGTCGCCCTTTGCGGCCTTGCTGCGCTTTAGTAGATGTTCCGGGATCTCGGTCAACGGTCCTCCGGGAGCGTGTTCGACCAAACGATGCTGAAGATTCTGGTGTTGCCGTCAGTGCCGCACCACTGTGGACTCTCGGACAACGACCCGAGAACCTTAACCTCTGCACAACCAGAGCACACAGACGGGTGAAACACTATGCGGCGCAAAGGCTAGCGAGCCAGCCGCCAAGAGCGGTCAGGTGTCACGAGTTCTTTAA
>CAZSTV010000070.1:0-1980 GCA_964609665.1 uncultured Acidimicrobiaceae bacterium | reverse complement strand
CCCGAACAGGTCTCAGGTTGAACCAAACGGCTGCAGCATGGATGTTCCGTTACGGTTGCGTCCTTTTCGGGCGTACCGACTACATTTGTGCACAGCTTCACAAGGTCGCTGTTATGGCCTTGAACCCGTCTTATTCATCACCCCAATCGTGCCAGCACGATCAGTACCAGTAGAAGGAGCGAGCAACGTATGGCTGCCCTGGTGACATCAACCGTTGTTGCAATCCTGATGTCGGTCGTAATCTTCGCCTACGCCAAGCGCCGCCCCGTCGGTACGCCGGTGACCTGGGGTGAAGCGATGGTCGGCTCTGTATACGTCTTCTTCCTCGCCTTCCTGGCCTACGGCGTCATTCCTCACCAGTGGCTGACGCTGGCCGAGAACGAGTGGGGTTTCCGAGCGGACAGGATCCTCTTCGGCAAGGGTGACATCGTCAAGCCAATCTCCCAGGGTGGCTGGCTGCCGTTCGACATCACCTACCAGGCCCTCTCCGACACCGTCGCCGTGCTCTTCTACGGCGTCTTCCTCGGCGCTCAAATCGCCATGTGGGCTGCCTGGCAGAATCGGGACAAGACGTCCGAGGCCAAGGCCAAAGCCGCATTGTCCCAGACCAGCTCCTTCGGCCGTCCACTGATCAAGCAGGGCTGACGATGACGACGACTGACGCCAATCCGCCACTCCCGGAATTTCGGACCGACTACCTCCTTATGGAGGTCGACGCCGACTACCTGGCCCAGGCCGTCAAGCCAAAGCAGTTCATCCACATCGACCAGTCCGAGTGCATTGCATGCGAAGGCTGTGTCGACATCTGCCCGTGGAAGTGCATCCACATGCAGACCACGGACTGTGTTGAAGAGAGCTACGGCATCGCCAAGCCCGGTGATGACCCGAGTGATGCCTTCATCTTCACCATCGACGATGACGTCTGCACCCGCTGTGCACTCTGCGTCGATCGCTGCCCGACCGGCGTCATCATCCTCGGCAAGGTCAGTGACCCCGGCCCGACCGGTGATCAGCACCAGCGCATGACCTCTTATGGCTACGGCTACGGCATGCGCCTCGCCTGATCCCACCTCGCACGTACGAATTTCTCGAATCTCACCGCAAACGCAGTAACCGAAGACCAAGATCTCAAACCAACAGGATCTGAAACACGATGGCAAAGTCGATTCAAGACCAGGCGACGCTGGCAGAGAAGATGGCCGCTCAGGCAAGCCAACTCTCGGACAACGTCCAGGGCTCACAGGCGTGGAACTCAATCTTTCGCCCGGGCTCGGTGTTCAGGAAGGGGTATACCGATAGCCCCCGGAACCGGTCCTACGTAATCATGAACAGCGTGCTCTATCACCTGCACCCGGTGAAGGTGAAGCGCCACGCTGTCAAGGTCTCCTACACGCTCTGCCTCGGCGGCCTGAGCTTCTTCCTCTTCATCCTGTTGACGGTGACCGGCATCTTCTTGATGTTCTTCTACACCCCGTCCGCCACTGCGGCCTGGGATGACATCGAAGCGCTGCAGACCCAGATCGCCTTTGGTCTGCTGGTCCGCAACATGCATAGATGGGGCGCTCACCTCATGGTGATCTCCGTGTTCCTGCACATGGCGAGAGTCTTCTATCACGGCGCATACAAAGCGCCCCGAGAGTTCAACTGGGTTATTGGCGTCATCTTGTTGACGCTCACCCTGCTGCTCTCGTTCACCGGTTATCTCCTCCCGTGGGATCAGCTTGCGCTCTGGGCGGTGACCGTGGGTACCAACATGATGGGCTTCACGCCGGTGTTTGGTAGCCAGGTGAAGTTCGTTCTGCTCGGCGGCAGCGTGATCGGTACCGACACGTTGTTGCGCTGGTACGTCTTACACGTCCTTTTCGTCCCGTTTGTTACCGTTATCTTCATGGCCATCCATTTCTGGAGGGTTCGTAAAGACGGCGGCATCTCTGGCCCCCTCTAAGGATTTTCGACAATGACTGAAATTCCGGAGCATCT
>CAZSTV010000069.1:9889-23342 GCA_964609665.1 uncultured Acidimicrobiaceae bacterium | reverse complement strand
GGCCGACATCGTCTACGTATCGAACTGCGGGTTCGGTCAAACCGGCCCGTACCGGGAGTTCAAATCCTGGGGTCCTATCGCCCAGGCCGTGTCGGGGTTGACCCACAGTTCGGGTCACGCCGAGCAACCGCCTGCCGGGTGGGGATACTCATACATGGACCACACCGGCGGGTACTACATGGCGATGGCCATCATGATGGCGTTGCTCCACCGGGACCGGACCGGCGAAGGACAGTGGGTGGACCTGAGCTGCACCGAGGCCGGGGCCAACCTCCACGGCGCTGACCTGCTGGACTGGTCGGTGAACGGACGGTCGCTGCGAGGGCCCGACCTGCCGGACAGCAACCACAGTTCCTCCCCGCCGATGGCCCCCCACGGGGTGTACGGCTGCGCGGGAGAGGACAATTGGGTCGCCATTTCATGTCGTGACGACCATGACTGGCGGAGCCTGCTGTCGGTCATCGGCACTGAGGCTGCAGCGCTCGGGCTTTCCAGCTCGTCGTTTGATGAGCTGCGATCTCGACTGGCCGACCAGCAGGTGTTGGACGAGGGTCTGGCCCGCTGGTGCGCTTCCCGAAGCCGCTGGGACATCCAAAACGATCTACAGGCGGTCGGTGTCCCGGCCGCCGCGGTGACCAGGCCCGGCGAACGAATTGATGGAGACATCGCCACCGGGTCACGAGGCCTCTGGCCGATGGTGGAACATCCGGAGATGGGCGGGGTTCGGGTTGACGGGATGCCGGTGCGGATGACCGCAACCGACTGGGACATCCCGAACGCGGCGCCGACGCTCGGTCAGCACAATCACTATGTGTTTGGCGAACTCCTCGGACGCTCGGCCGCGGAGCTGGAGCAGCTCGAAGATCAGGGGGTGATCTAGTGACCGAGTTGGAGAACCGGCACCCGACACCTCCCGTGCAGCCCGGGCCCGGCCCGTTGCACGGCGTCCGGGTGGTGGAGATCGCCCACCCGTTCACCGCGTTTGCCGGACGGTTGCTGGCTGACGCCGGGGCCGACGTGATTCTGGTCGAGCCACCCGACGGGGCCGAACAGCGCTACCACGGTCCGTTCGCAGGCGATGACCCGACCATCGAGACCAGCCTGAGCTGGTGGGCCGAAAACACTAGCAAGCGCAGCGTCCTCGCAGACCTGGAAACGGGTCCCGGACGCCAGTTCTTCCGTCAGATGGTTGAGTCCGCGGATGTGTTGATTGAGGGCGAGGCGGCCGGTGCGCTTTCGGAGCTCGGGATTGACTACCCGGATCTGACAGGCCGCCCGATCGACGCTGACAGCGATGACACCGACCAGCAGCGACCCGGTCCACCGCCGGTCAACGCCGAGTTGATCCACGTGTCCATCACCCCGTTTGGGCGAGCGTCCATCGGTGGTGGCACCGATGTCACCGACCTCACGCTGCTGGCCCGAGGGGGCCCGATGTGGTCCTGTGGCTATGACGACCACGAGCTACCGCCGGTGCGAGGTCGGGGAAATCAGGGCGTGCGCACGGCTGCCCACTTCGCGGTGATGTCCACGCTGACCGCTCTGCTGGCCAAACCTCGTCACGGTGGTCAATTCATCGACCTGTCGATGATTGCCGCGGCGAATGTCACCACCGAGTTTGCGTCCTACACCTGGCTTGCCGCCCGAGAGACCGTGCAGCGTCAAACCGGCCGTCACGCGTCGCCCCGCCAGACCGAGCCCACCCAGTTCCAGTGCGCTGACGGTCGCTATCTCAACACCGGGGTCCCGCCCCGCACCCCGACCGAGTTTGCCGCACTACGGGCGTGGCTCGACGAGCTGGACCTCGCTGACGAGTTCCCGCTGACGGCGCTGCTGGATCTCGGATCCGAGTACCAGAAGCTGACGCTGGAAATGATTGTCGAAGATGCGATGGCCGGCGAAGTCTTTGGCGCAGGCCGCGACGCCATGGCGTTCATCGCGTCAAAGCTCCCGGCATACGACGCCTTTATCGGCTTCCAGACCAGGGGCATTGCCGCCGGCGTCATCTGGTCTCCCGACGAGGTCATGGAAGATCCCCACTTCGTCGAGCGAGGCTTTCCGACCGAGGTCTACCAGCCCCAGGTTGGCCGAGCGGTGCTGTTTCCTGGAGCGCCCATTCGGTTCACCGCTTCGCCGATGGCCATCCGGTCCCCGGCCCCAACGCTGGGACAACACACGTCCGAAGTCCAAGGTGAGCTGGGGCTCTCCTGATAGTCGATCGATATTTGACGTCAGAATCGGTACCCCATTTAGGTCAAGTGACTTAGGGCCAAGCATCGTGTTGTCGCTCTATTCTGGATCTACAGGCAGCGCGACGGAAACGTGTCTCTGCCTGATCGATTGCTAGGAGAATCGGACATGGCGCGGCGGGGATCACACCCCGATGCATGGGATTTGTTCGGCTCGTTAGGAGTCGTTTGCAACCTGACCCCGTTAGGAGCCCCGGCTCCCACGGTGTCAGGTTGTTCGCGTCTCAGGTGGTCCGCTTTCGAGAGCGTCCTAGTAGTACCAGGGGAAGCGTGACCAGTCGGGATCTCGTTTCTCCAAGAACGCGTCCCTGCCCTCTTCCGCTTCGTCTGTCATGTACGCAAGCCGGGTCGATTCACCGGCAAAGACCTGCTGTCCGACCAGGCCATCGTCGATCAGGTTGAGCGCAAACTTGCTCATCCGTTGCCCGGTCGGGCTCTTCGAACAGATTTCTCGGGCCCACTGCAACGCCTGGTCCTCAAGCTCGGCATGGGGGTACACCGCGTTCACCACACCCTGGGCCTTGGCCTCATCCGCGGTGTAGGTCCGGCCGAGGAAGAAGATCTCCCTGGCGATCTTCTGCCCGACCTGGCGGGCAAGGTAGGCCGAGCCGAAGCCGCCGTCGAAGCTGGCGACGTCAGTGTCGGTCTGTTTGAACCGAGCGTGTTCGGCGCTGGCCAGTGTCAGGTCAGAAACGACATGGAGGCTGTGTCCGCCGCCGGCCGCCCACCCGGGGACCACCGCGATGACCACTTTGGGCATGAACCTGATGAGCCGCTGCACCTCGAGAATGTGGAGGCGGCCGTTGCGGGCCGGGTCGATAGCGTCCGCACCCTCGGCGTTGCCTTCGGTGTATCGGTAGCCGTCCTTGCCACGGATGCGCTGGTCGCCACCAGAACAAAAGGCCCAACCGCCGTCCTTGGAGCTTGGGCCGTTTCCGGTCAGTAGCACGCAGCCGACGTTGCTGGTCTGGCGGGCGTGATCCAACGCACGGTAGAGCTCATCCACCGTGTGAGGCCGAAACGCGTTTCGCACGTCCGGTCGGTTGAACGCCACCCGCACCGCGCCAACGCCTTTTGCGCGGTGGTAGGTGATGTCGGTGAAGTCGAACCCTGGGACCACGTCCCAGAGATCAGGGTTGAAGATTTCAGAGACGGTCATTCGATCAGCCGACCGGCAGGTGGGTCGACAGGAAGGCAGCGGTTGCCTCCCAGGCGGGAGCCGCTGCTTCGGGGTTGGCGAACATCGGGTTGGTGTTGTTGTCGAACGCGTGGCCCGCTCCGGCCGCAACCCGAACCTCGGCGCTTGCAACGTCGGCGAAGGCGGCGATGACCGCGTCTGCGTCCTCGTTCGGTAGGTAGGGGTCGCTGTCTCCAAAGTGGAACAGGATTGGGCAGCTGACGTTGCCTGCCTGGTCGAGGTTCCCGGCTACGCCGCTGCCGTAGTAGCTGATGGCGCACGATGGTTCGAGCTGGGCTGCGCCGAGAAAGGTCAGCGTTCCACCGAAGCAGAAACCCATCAGGCCGCCGGTGCCGGTGGTCTCGGCCAAACCGTTGAGATGGTCGAGCGCGGCGCCAAGGTCTGGCGCAACGGTGGAGAAGTCAAACGCCCCCATCTTCTCGAACGCCGAGTTCATACCAGCCTCACCCTGGTCTGGCTCAACGGTGAACCCCGGCTCCTGACGCCAGAACATGTCGGGAGCGAGCGCAACGTAGCCCATCTGGGCAACCCGCTCGCACACCGACTTGATGTAGGTGTTCACGCCGAAGATCTCCTGGATGATCACCAGGCCGGGGCCGGTGCCTGCATCAGGGGTGACAACGTGGGCATCGAATGACCCATCGGGGCCGTTGATCGTCTCGGTCCGTGTACTCGTCATGCTTCTCGTTTCCTACCGCTAGGCGTTTTGGCTGCCTAGAAACTATCCCGTTGGCTCCGGTGCCGGTAGACGGTCCACAAAATTGTTGGGTCGTCCATACTGGTGTGGGATTTCCTGTATCAGCACGGCCTCTGCGGTGTCTGTACAGGCAAGGCATCCACCAGCCCCCGGACCGAGGAATCTCGATGGATCTGAGCATAGGAACGTTCAATCTCAACAATCTCTTCACGAGGTGGAACTTTCAGGCCGAGGTTCCGCGCGGGACCACGCTGACCGAAACCATCGAGTTTGATGCCAACGCCAACCGCCGTCTCCGAACGTTCAAGGGACGGGTGGTGACCCAAAAAGATGAGGCGGACACCGTCACCATTGCGCAGCGCATCTCGGCCATGGACGTTGACGTGTTGGCGGTGCAGGAGGTGGAGAACATCGAGGCGCTGCGGACGTTCAACACTGAGCGGCTCAACGGTCTGTACCCACATGTGATCCTGGTCGAGGGCAACGATCCCCGCCTGATCGACGTGGGCATCCTCTCCAAGTTTCCGGTTGGCCAGGTGGTGTCACACCAGACCTCGCCAGACCCGATCCGTCCCTTCAAGCGCATCTTTGGCCGCGACCTGTTGCGGGTGGACATCCTGACGCCGAGCCGCAGCCGACGGTTGTGCACCATCTTCAACACCCACATGAAGTCCAACTTCGTCGACAGGCTGGACCATCCAACGCCCGAAATGCAGGCGCTGCAGGCCGTGCGCAACAACGAGCGGCGGCAACGCCAGTCCGAAGTCACGAAGGAAATCATCGAGGCCGAAACCCGGCCGAACTCCAAGTATGTGTTCCTCGGCGACATGAACGACGACCCTGACTCGCCCCACATGGCGCCGGTGGTCGACTCGTCGCTGAAACTGGTCGACGCCCTGGAATCGGTCAGCGAGACTCGCGAATCCAAGCCCGAAACCCTTGGGCCCCAGCCGGGCCCTCGATGGACCAGCCGCCACAAGGAGTCCGGGGTTCCGCCGGAACACCGCCTGTTCGACCAGATCTGGGTTTCGCCGTCACTGAAGACGCGTGTCGATCAGAGCTTCATCGACCGTCGAAGCAAGCACGGTGGCGACGGCTCGGACCATGACCCGGCATGGGTCACGATCCGAGACCTGTAGACGCCGACGTAGGTCTGCCTCGACTGGAACCTCTTAGCGGATCGGGTTCTTGTACGTGTCGAGGTAGGTGATGGTCTCCACCGGTTCACGGTTCGCCGGCTTGAAGTCGGTGCCCTTGGTGTAGGCCACCGGCAAAAGCCCGGCCTGGCTCATGTGATCGGGAATCCCCAGCAGCTCGTTCGTTTCGGCTTCCAGCCCGAGGTGCAGCGTGGTGTAGCAACTGCCGAGACCACGGCTCCGTAGCGCCAACTGGAAGCTCCACATCGCCGGGATGATGGAACCGAACAGGCCTGCGGCGCTGTTGGTGTCCGGACTGTCAAGGCGACCGATGATCATTGGGATGACCATGACCGGTACCTGGCCCAGGTTCTGAGCCAGGAAGTTTGCCGAGTCCATCACCCTGCCGGTCTGGGTGCCGGGGTCGGCGGTCTTCGCCGCGTCGGCGAGGTAGTCGCCACCGGCCCGACGGTAGATGTCGGCCAGCGCTTCCTTCTTCTCGGGGTCCCGGATCACCATCCAGCGCCACCCCTGCCGGTTTGAACCGGTCGGGGCCTGCACCGCCAGCTGGAGGCACTCGAGTAGGACGTCGTCTGGTACCTCCCGGTCAAAGTCCAGTCGTTTGCGGACGGCTCTGGTTGTCGAAAGAAGGGCATCTGTTTGCTCGAGATCGAACTCCATGGCCACAACCATGCACGAAAGCGATCGGATCCGCCAACTGCAGGGCGGTGCGAAGACGGACAACGTCCTGTAAACGTCAGGACAACGTCCAGTTGGCGTCCGGTGGGCGGTCTTGCCCATCGGTACTCTCCGAGAGGGTTCCGTCCACTGTCCCAAGTCCCAGATTCTCGGCCCGGGGCATCCTCGCCGAGACTCAATCACGCACTGAGGTGCATTGTGAGCGTTCGACCCACCCGCAAGACCCATGTCGTTGCCGTCCTCGTCGGCACCACCGTCATTGGATTCCTCTTGTCGATGTTGTTCCTGTCCGGTCTAGCCGCCCAGCGTGGCAACGACGGCTCGATCGTTATCTACGACGACGCGCTGAGCCCTCGCTTTGCTGACTGGTCATGGGCCGCGACGGACCTCACCGTCGTGCCCGCAGGCCAGGACTCCCGGGTCATCGGCGTTGACTTCGGGCCCTGGGGTGGGGTGTTCCTCGCCGCCCAATCTCCCATCTCACTCGAAGGCGGTGAGACGCTGCGGTTCCGGGTGGGCCCCGACGCCGAACGTGGCGAGTCGCCGGAGACCCTCGAGGTAGTGGTCTTCGGGACCGACTGGAGCATCGTGGCCCGAGACGATGTGGCGGTGACCGACGGCTGGGTCGACCACGAATTGGTCTTGGCCGAGGGCGGCGTCTCCATACGGGCGGTGTGGTGGCAAGACCAGGGAACCGGCGGTCACCTGTTGCTCGACGACATAGCGATCCACAGCGCCATCGCCGAAGAGCCTGCCCCTCCGGTCTCGGTGACGCAGGTGCCGACAACACCGCTCAGCATCACGTCGACCACCACGCCAGAGCCGGAGACCACCACAACGACTGCGGCCACGAGCACCATCACTACAGCGGAGACGCCATCGAACGTGACGGTGGCACCGCGCGCCAACCCGGACGCCCCCGGGGTGCCCGAAGGCTACGCGGTGTATGAGACCTTCGACGGTGACCCCTCCGCACCGTCGCAAGCGCTGCTGCCGGACAACTTCGACTTTGTTGTCACCAACCGAACCCACCCGAAGGACGCAATCGATCCGTTCCCGTCGTTCCCCGCCGACCACGCTGAGGACTGCGCCGGACCGAACCCGGCCGTGGTCCCGCTGCCCCAGCACGAGGTGACGGTCAGCCATCACTCAAACGGGACAAACCCCGACGAGTCGTTCTTTGTCTGCAAGAACCACATGATGTCCTCACTCGGTGATGTGAGCGGCTACTCGGTGAGCGCGTTCTGGCCCCGCCAGGAGTTCGACTTCTCAAACGGCGGCCGGATCGAGTTTGAGGTCAACCTCGACGAGCGCAAGCGACAGTGGTGGGAGGTCATGATCATCCCGGCCGATGAGCTGAAGACCGGCGCCGCCGATGAGTTCTGGCCAATAGATGAGGTGTACGCCAACGATCGCATCGTCTTTGACTTCAATGGCAACAAGCGTCGGATCCACACCGGCAACGGCCCCGGCCGCGACGGCCGCGTCGAGGACTTTGTCGACTACAGCACCTTCGCCGACCGCCACCCGTCGGACCCCGCCAACACCGATCGGCGTATCCGGCGGTCAAACGTGTTGGAGATCAACCCTGAGGGGACACAGCTTTCCTGGTCGATCGAGGCCGAGGATGGCAGCTTTGACACCAAGACCGTCGACCTGACCGAGGGTCTGCCGTTGGAGCGGGGACTCGTCATCTTCACCACCCACGCCTACACGCCGACCAAAGACGGCAACGACGATGTCTACACCTTCCATTGGGACAACATTGGCTTCACCGGTCCTGTCGTTGGCCAGTACGACGTGTACGAGGCACCCGAAGCGATAACGCTGGAGAGCAACGGCGATCGCCCGATCGGTGACTCGGTCACCCAAACCATCGACATCCCAGAGGTGCCAAACGCCGTGCGTCTTGCCGGCCAAGTCCACTATCCGCTGCGGGGCCAGGTGCTGCTGTCAATCAACGGGGCCGACCCCGTGGTGGTGGACCCGTTCCGCTACACCCGGGGCGACTGTGCGGCCGAGGGTTGGAACTCGTTCATGGTCGAACTCGATCGGTCCCAGCTACGAGCTGGTGAGAACACCTTCGAATGGTCGGTCGGGCCGCGGCCGAACTGCCCTAACTCTTACGTGTGGGACGGGTTTTCCATCAAGTCACTGGAGATTCAGGGCCGAGCGGGCTGAGTCGGGACCATCCACTCCCGAACGACGGCGAGAAAACGGGAGATTTCCGGAACTTTTGGGGAACCGCCGTCGTTTAGAGGAAGCCAAGAAGCAGGCCGTCGCGGTGGAGGACACCTCACCCGGGTGGCATGCTGGCCTTTGGCAGAAAAGGATTTTCCATGCTTATTGCGCTCATCATCATCGTTGTCCTCATCGTCCTGATCGGGTTCTTTCTGGTCAACGTCTACAACAAGCTCGTAAAGCTCCGGGAGCAGGTGCGGAACGCCTTTGCTCAGATCGACGTGCAGCTCGAGCGGCGTCACGACCTCATCCCGAACTTGGTCGAGACCGTCAAGGGCTACATGAGCCACGAGAAAGAGACTCTGGAAGGTGTGGTCAACGCTCGTGCCGCGGCCACCCAGGCCCGGATCGAACTGTCCGGTAACCCAGAAGACCTTGAAGCCATGCAGAAGATGGCACAGTCCGAAGGGGCGCTCGGCGGCGCACTCAGCAGGCTGATGGCCGTTGCCGAGGCCTACCCGGACCTCAAGGCCAACACCAACATGTTGCAGCTGTCAGAGGAACTGACCACCACGGAGAACAAGATTGCCTTCTCCCGTCAGAACTACAACGACCAGGTCAACAACTATCAGACCTACA
Organism: uncultured Acidimicrobiaceae bacterium; assembly: GCA_964609665.1. Taxonomy (GTDB): domain Bacteria; phylum Actinomycetota; class Acidimicrobiia; order Acidimicrobiales; family SZUA-35; genus JAHELU01. The sequence continues at coordinate 14,543 of CAZSTV010000069.1, read as the reverse complement.
AGTCCACGTTCCCGCCGGTGATGCTGGCCAACAACTTCGGTTTCAAGGACAGCGCCTACCTCGACCTCGACGAGAAGGCCCACAAGCGCGAGAACATCAACGTGTCGTTCGACGACGCAGCAAACCCGTTCCCACCACAAGATGGCGGTCTGCGCGACTGAGATGGATTTTCAAACCCATCAACACGAAGCCAAGCAGAACACCACAAAGCTCATAGCGCTGCTGGCGCTTGGCGTCATAGCCATCATCTTCATCGTCTCGCTGCTGCTCATCGCCCTGCTGTACTACGGCTCCGGTGAGTTCCAGCCTGTCAGTGCCTTTGCTGTTGCGGCGCCGCTGACCACGCTTGGCGTTGTCGGTACGTCGCTGGTGAAGTCCGGCCAGATCAAGAGCGGCGGCGGGTCATACGTCGCCGCATCGATGGGTGGTCGCCCGATTGACTTCAACACCCTCGACCCGGCGGAAAAGCAGCTGAGCAATGTGGTGGAAGAGATCGCCATCGCCTCCGGCATGCCGGTGCCAGCGGTCTACGTGCTCGACAACGAGCCGGGCATCAACGCCTTCGCCGCAGGCTGGACCGCAGACAACGCTGCCATCGGCGTCACACGAGGCGCGTTGCAGCATCTGAATCGGCGAGAGCTGCAGGGCGTCATCGCCCATGAGTTCTCACACATCCGCAACGGTGACACTCGGGTCAAGACCCGGATCATCGGCTGGGTGTTTGGCATAGCGGTCATCACGGTGCTCGGCCGGATCTTGCTCAACCAGCTGTGGTGGGCGCCGCGTCGGCGCGACCGTGAAGACAATTCCGCCATGGTCATGTTGGCGGCGGGTGTCGGGCTCATTGTCATCGGTTCTGTCGGAACGCTGTTCGCACGTATGGTCCAGGCTGCGGTGTCTCGCCAGCGGGAGTACCTCGCCGACGCCTCGGCCGTGCAGTACACCAGAGACCCGGACGGCATCGGCGAGGCGCTGATGAAGATTGGCGGGATGGGTTCGGACAACAAAATTCGAGCCGCCCACGCCACCGAAGCCAGCCACCTGTTCTTCAGTTCGGCCCTTGGCTCCAGCATGGCCACCCACCCGCCTCTGAAAGATCGCATCACCAGGCTGGTCCCAAGCTGGAACGGTGAGTTCACCACCTCCGAGCCGGTCGATGCAGGCAACGGTCGCCAAGACCGTGGCGCCCAGAGCCGCGGCGGTCGCCGCGGTGGTCCTGGTGCCGAACGGTGGGGGAGCGCCCTCCCCGGTCAGGTGGCCATTCCCGGTATGCCGAATATGGGTCTTCCCGTTGACCCGGTGATCCTGGGCGGCGCCAGTGGCCTGGCCGGAGCGTCGGACGCCGGTGCCAATCTTCAAGACCCCAACCAGACACCTCCTCCGCCCGATCCTGGTGTGCCGGGTGCTGGGCCTGCGCCTGGCTCAAGGGGTAACGGTCAAGACTTCGCCGGGCTTGCCTTTGACGGGCCAACCCAGGCCCACATTGAACATGCCCGTTCGCTCCTGGCCAGGATTCCCGAACAAACCCAGGCGTACCTGCACACCCGCCAGGGAGCGGTGGCCGCCGTTGTCGGACTGTTGGTCACCTCGGACCCGCAGCTTCGCTACGGTCAGCTCGCCGCAGCAAGCGATGCCATCGGCCTAGAGCCCAACTATCTCGATGCTGCCAGCCAGGTCATCTCTGACCTGCACCGGTCACTGCAGCTGCCTGCAATAGATATCGCCCTCCACTCGATCAGGGAAACCCCGTTCGATTTCAAGATGACGTTGGCCGAAGTGATCCGAGACATCGAGAGCTCGCGGCTTGACCAGGATCTGTTCCGTTGGATGCTCCGCCGCGTCATGCTGCGTCACCTTGAAGACCAGCACGATGACGGGAGCGCGGTCCACAACAGCCGCCTGAACGACGTTGCCGAAGAGGTGATTACCGTCTTCGGGGTCATCGCATGGTTCAACAGTTCCGGCTCGGAGCAAACCCAGGACGCGTTCGATGCGGCCCTGGCCGCCATCGGTATTCCCAACAGCCCGGTCCCGCCCATCGAGGTGCTCACCTTTGATCGCCTCGACGTGGCGCTCGAAGCGCTTTCGCACCTGGACCGGTCCGGCCGGGAAGCCTTCGTCAGCGGAGCGACCGCGGCGGTGTTGCATGACGGCAAGACCACCGTCGAAGAAGCAGAGCTGATCAGGGTGGTGGCGGACGCGGTGCGTCTGCCGGTGCCGCCACTGTTGCTCGCCTAGCGAACGTCTTCGACCAGAAGGCAGGCCGCTGGCCGGAAGTTGGCGCGAGCCGGAAGTCGCCGAGGCCCCGGGCGGTTACCCGAAGCTGTCGAGCACCTTGGCCAGCGAGGCGACCGTACGGTCGATGTCGCCAAGCTTGTCGAGGCCGAAGAGCCCGATGCGGAACGACGAGAAGTCGTCACGCTCATCGACCATCAGCGGCACGCCGCCGGCAACCTGCATCCCTGCCTCGGCAAACTGTTTGCCGCTCTTGATGTCTGCAGAGTCGGTAAAGGACACCACCACCCCGGGGGCTTGAAATCCTTCGGCTGCAACGCTTGTGAAGCCGCGCTCTTCAAGCAACGCACGAACCCTGGTGCCAAGTTCCTGCTGTGCTGCCTTGACCTCGGAGAAGCCGAAGGCCTCGGTCTCCTTCATGACGTTGCGGAACACCCGCAGCGAGTCGGTTGGCATGGTGGCGTGGTAGGCGTGACCGCCGCCCTCGTAGGTGGCCATGATGTCTCGCCACTTCCGCAGGTCGCAGGAGTAGCTGGTGCTCGTTGTCTCGGCCAGACGCTCAAGCCCACGGTCCGACAGCATGACCAGGCCGGCGCACGGCGGACCACTCCAGCCCTTCTGCGGGGCAGAGCACAGCACGTCAACACCGAGAGCCGCCATGTCAACCCACACGGTTCCGGAGGCGATGCAGTCCAAAACGAACAGGCCGCCGACAGCGTGGGTTGCCTCGGCGATGGCCTGCAGGTAGTCGTCTGGCAGGATCATGCCCGCAGAGGTTTCCACGTGGGGGGCGAACACCACGGCGGGCTTCTCTGCGGCGATGACCGACACCACTTCGTCGATGGGGACCGGAGCGAACGGCGCCTGCGGTTCATCGGCGCTTTGACGAGCCTTGAGTACCGTGTGCGATGTTGGGATGCCGCCCGCTTCGAAAATCTGAGTCCAGCGGTAGCTGAAGAACCCGTTGCGGATGACAACGACGTGCTGATCGGTGGCGAACTGCCGGGCCACCGCTTCCATTCCGAACGTGCCACTTCCAGGCACGACCGCCACCCCGGCGGCGTTGTACGCACGCTTCAGCGTGGTCGAGATGTCATTCATGACCTCTTGAAACGACGCCGACATGTGATTGACCGCCCGGTCGGTGTACACGACCGAATACTCGAGCAGTCCATCGGGATCAACATCTGGCAACAGACCTGGCATGGTCACTCCTATCGAGCTGCATTCGTGGATCTCCCGGCGTTGGGCCGCTGACCGTGGCCGCCGAGAGAAATCGAACGATACTCGAAAGCTGGCGATCATCAGCCATTGCGACATGCAGCGGGGATCGATCCCGATTACCCGGATCCAGCCGGTCACCTACTGTCACCTGTAGATGGGAACACAGGGCGGTGTCGCCGGAGGTCAGCGCGTGGACGTTCAGGGCGAGAAGTCAGTCACGATAGGGGTGTATAGAATGCCGAGCGTGTCCAATCTTGTCGCCAAAGGCCGTTGCGGGCCACATCTCATCTTCTTCTTTGCCGTGGGGCTTGTGTTGGCCGCATGCGGTGGCGACGATGAGGTGACGCTGCAGCTTCCCGACAATGAGGACACCTCAATTGAGTCGGCCGATGCCACTGATGAGCCCGATGATGGCGACGATTCGGGTGAAGAAGCCGATGACGTCGATAACAGCGATGCGGCTGAGCAGACCACAACGACTCCCGCCTCGGCCGCCGATGATTTTGTGCCTGCCACCGTTTCGTTCGACCCGGACAGTCCGCCGGACCAGGCCGCGGTTGAAGACCTTGTCTTCGCTGCGGTTGAGGCGGACTTCAACAACCTGCTGTGGTGTATGGCCCAGCCCCAGGACTGTGTTCTTGAGCGGCACATTGCGCCGGCGGCGGCCGAGACCCGCCAAACCGAAGTCCGGGTGGTCATCGACGAGATGCTGAACGACGGCGGCGTCTACGACGCGGCCGATATTGATGCGGTCTATCGGGTCGAGGTGCTCGCCGATGCCTCCGGTGAGTTCGACTTTGGTGAGGACAACAGTGTTCGGCTGCTCGGGGCCGTCACCACTTGCGAGGTCTTTGGCGGCCCGTACTACATACCCACGGACGATGGCACGGTTGAGGAAGTTCTCAATGACGACCAGGTCAGTTATATGGTTGAATACCGCGTGTGGCAGGGCGTTGATGGTGTTCTGAAGGTGGCAGATCGATCGTACGACGAAGAAGGCACGGTGGGGGAATGCGATGCATTCAAGGAGTAGCGAAGCTCGTTGCTGGGGTGATTGTGGCGGTCATGTTGATCGCTTCGCTCCAGGTTGGTGCAGTGTCAGCTGCGCCGCCATCATCTGGTAGCCCGTCGGGCGGTTCGTCCGGAGGTGGCGTCTTTGCCCGCCACGCCGATCCTTCAATCGGTGAGAGAAACG
>CAZSTV010000069.1:0-9879 GCA_964609665.1 uncultured Acidimicrobiaceae bacterium | reverse complement strand
TCTTTGCCCTGGTGACCGAGCCCGGCCATGTTGGCGGGGGACGGACCTACCCCAGCTGCAACTGGGAACACATGTGGCGGTTGAACTTCCTCGACAAGATCTTGGCCGCGGTAAAAGAGGTGATTGCTAAGGCCACGGGCAAGGTGCCGCCGGGCTCGCTTGAAGCCGAACTGGTGCTCGATGTCGCCGCCCCGGAGACAAACCTGTATCTCGACGGCATTCTGGCGGAACTGCTGGGACGGGACTCGTCGTTCATCGTGTCCTATGAAGGGGCCGAGGTCACAGCGATTCACAAGATCGTGATGAGCCTGATCGGCGCGAACCCGGTTGGTGAGTTCAAGTCCGATCCGGCGGCGGAGAAATCCACCTACCACAAGAACGATCTGTTCCCGGCAATTCAGCGCGGCACGTGGAGTGGTGGTGACCTCTGGTGGGACCCGTACTACATACCGGCCGATGATCCCGGGGACCCTGGCTGTACTCCCGGCTGGATTTACTTCCCTCGCGACGCCGACCCGGTCACGCTCGTGCCCGACCTGCAGGACTACATGCATTCGTTGCTGCCGGACGTGGTGAAGGACCTGCAACCACTGGACCGGGACGAGGGATGGGCCTACGTCCAGGTTCCGCTGAACTTCACGACGGCGGCCGCGTCACTGGTCGAGGTCGATGCCACAGCCAGCGTCTATGACCCCGACACGGACTCGACCGTTTGGGCCGAGGCAACCGCTGTGCCGGTCAGCGTGGTCTTTGACCCGGGTGACGGTTCTGACAGCGTGGTGTGTGACGTCGACGAAGCCAAAGAAGCGTTCGATCCGACGGACCCGGGTAACTGCGCCTTCACCTACCTGAATTCGTCCAACATCGCTCCTGGGAACGTGTTCAAGGCCGCGCTTGCGGTGCTCTGGCGTGGCGAATTCCGGTCGTCCAGCAACTCAACGCTGGTCACGTTCCCGCTTGAGCCGACCTACATCGAGATTGACGTGGCAGTGGCCGAAGCCCGGCCCGCGGTAGCAGTGGCAGACTGACCTTCGGTTTCGGTGGGGCCGAACGGCGCCATTGCGGTGGGGACCGGAGTTCGCGACACTGGCCCGATGTCCAACACAGCGGCGTCCGATTTCACCACGTTTATAGGGCTGCGAGACGCTCTGCAATCCATGCGAACCGACTACGACGGTGCGATGGAGCAGTTCTCCTGGCCGACGCTCAGTGACTTCAACTGGGCGACGGACTACTTCGACCGCATCGCGGAGGGTAACGACAACCCGGCGCTGCACATCATCGAGGAAACCGGTGAGCAGGCAAAGCTCAGCTACGCCGAATTGGCCGCCAGATCCAACCAGGTGGCCAACCTTTTGGTGGCGAACGGCGCATCTCACGGCGACCGCATTCTGGTGATGCTCGGCAACGAAGTTCCGCTGTGGGAGACGATGCTTGCGGCCATAAAGATCGGTGCCGTGGTGATTCCGGCGGCGACGCTGCTGGCCGGCGCGGACCTTGAGGATCGGGTCTCCCGCGGCAACGCCACCATGGTGGTCACCAACCAGACCGGCGTTGCGTCCTTTGGCGAACTCGATGAAGGCCTGGTCGCCAAGGTCACCAAGATCGCCGTTGGAGGCGCACCGGATGGTTGGGTCGACTATGGCGATGCGGACAGCGTGCCGGGCGAGTTCACCGCTGCGGCGAAGACATCACCGAGCGATCCGCTGCTCGAGTACTTCACCTCCGGGACAACGGCCAAGCCAAAGCTCGTCCAGCACACCCAGTCCAGCTACCCCGTCGGCCACCTGTCGACGATGTACTGGCTCGGCCTGCAAAAGGGCGATGTGCACTGGACGATCAGTTCCCCCGGTTGGGCCAAGCACGCCTGGAGTTGCTTCTTTGCGCCGTTCAACGCCCAGGCCTGCATCTTCATGTACAACTACACCCGGTTCGACGGGCCGGCGGTGCTCGACGTCCTCGTCGACAACGGCGTCAACACGTTGTGTGCGCCGCCGACGGTGTGGCGGTTCCTGATTCAAGAGGATCTTGCCGCCTACAAGGTGTCGCTGCGGGAGCTGATCTCCGCCGGTGAGCCGCTCAACCCTGAGGTGATCGAACAGGTTCGCTCCGCGTGGGGAATGACCATTCGCGATGGGTACGGCCAGACCGAGACCACGGCCCAGGTTGGCAACACGCCGGGGGCGGAACTGAAGCCAGGGTCGATGGGGCGGCCGTTGCCCGGCTACCGCATCGAGTTGCTCGACCCGGACGGCAACCCGTCGACCGAAGGCGAGATCTGCATCGCCCTCGGCGATGATCGCCCGCTTGGTCTCATGACCGGCTACGCCGATGATCCAGCGAAGACCGACGAGGTCACCAGAGACGGGTACTACCACACCGGTGACGTCGGCAGCCGCGACGAGGATGGCTACATCACCTACGTCGGCCGCGCCGACGACGTGTTCAAAGCATCGGGCTACCGAATCAGCCCGTTCGAGTTGGAGAGCGTCTTGATTGAGCATCCGGCGGTGGCCGAAGCTGCCGTGGTGCCGTCCCCGGACCCGCTACGAGGGTTCGTGCCAAAGGCCTATGTGATCCTCGCTGCAGACTCCGAACCGAACGCCGAGACCGCGGCATCGATCTTCTCGTTCATGCGAGACAAGGTGTCCGGCTACAAGCTGGTGCGTCGCCTCGAGTTCAGCGACCTGCCAAAGACCATCTCGGGCAAGATCCGCCGGGTGGAACTTCGCGGCAATGAGCAGGGGCGACCGGAGGAGGGTCCACGCAACGACGCCGAGTTCCTGGAGTCAGACCTGAAATAGCTACAACAGCCGAAGCAGCACTGCGAGCGGCCGGGCCGCTGCGGCTCACGATCAGCCGCGGACGGCGCCGAGGTTCTATCTTCGGACATCATGCACCGACTGGCGACGAATCAACGGGTCCGCCGGTTGGCGGTCGTTGGCGTCGTGGCCCTGCTCGCTGTGGCAGTGATCATGCAGCGGTCGACCGTCGCTGCCGCCATCGGCGAGTTGCGGACACTGTCGGCGATGACCCTTGTCGTCCTCGGGGCCCTCGCCATCGCTGATCGGCTGCTGCGGGCCGAAGTGGTTCGATACCTCCTACCCGGCATCTCTTTGGTCCGGGCCGAGGTCATCTCCGACGTCGGCGCTGCAGCCACCAAAGGCGTCCCCCTGGGCGGGCCACTCGGGACGGTGCTGCGGTGGCATATTGCCAAGGAACGGAACGTCACCTCCGTCGCGTTTCTGGCCATGCTGATTGCTTCGGGAGTAGCCGCCGCCTTCGCCAGCTGGGGTTTCGCTCTGGTGGCGGCGGTTGCTGACGTGCCGGGCCGGGCAGCGACCGGGGTTGACGTTGCGATCATCGCTGTGGCCGCCACCATGCTCGTTGGCGCGGTGGTTTTCTGGGCCGGCGTGCTCGGCACCGAGGTGGTCAAGCGCTGGGTTGTCGGGCGCAGCTCGTGGGTCTGCAGCCGCCTGTCCGCCGTTGTGCCCGACCTCGCTTCGACCGATACCGAAGCGCTCATCGGTGATCTCTGGGCTGCGCTTCGTCGCATTGCAGTCCGACCGGTCCCGTTGTTTTGGCGGACGATGCTCGGCCAACTCAACGGACTGGCCATCCTCTGGATTGCGGTGGTGGCTCTCGGTGCCGGAACGGAGCCGGCGTTCACCGAATTCGCCCGCATCTTCTTCGTGACCCACGTACTCGGATCGATGGTGCCGACGCCGGGTGGTATCGGCGTCATGGAACTTGGCCTGACCGGAGCGCTGGTCGCCGTCGGGGTTGCCGCCCCCACCGCTCTGGGCGCCGTGCTGATCTACCGCTTCATCACGTTTCTGCTGCCGATCATCGTCGGCACCGTCCTCTACGTCGCCTGGCAGCGACGTCGAATGGGTCGCCCGGTTACCACGCCGTCGGTGGACGTGGACGTGGATGTGGACGTGGATGCGGAGCCGGGGTCAGATCCGGCGACGGTGTTCGACGATGGACTAGATGTGCAGCGCGTGGCCCAGAGCCGCAAGCGCTGATTCGGCAAGACCTTCACCGACCGTCGGGTGGGCGTGGATGGTGTCTGCAATGTCTTCCAACCGTGCCCCCATCTCCAGGGCCAACCCGAAGGCGGTGGACAGTTCGGCAACCGATCCGCCAACCGCTTGCAGCCCGACGATCAGATGGTCATCCGCCCGGGCCACCGCTCGTACGAAGCCGCGCTCGGATGCCAAAGTCAGGGATCGACCGTTCGCCTGCAGGGGGAACCGTCCAACGATCACGTCGAGCCCCTGCGCTGCTGCCTCATCAGGACCGAGCCCCGCCGAAACAATCTCCGGGTCGGTGAAGACGATGGCCGGGATGGTCGCCGGATCGAACACGCTGTTCATTCCGGCGATGGCTTCCACCACAACCTCGCCCTGTTTCATCGCCCGATGGGCCAGCATCGGCTCGCCGGTGACATCACCGATGGCCCAGACGTTGTGCATGGAGGTCTGGCACCGTTCATCGACCGCCAGGAACGGCCCGCTCATGGTCAGCCCGAGGTGTTCAACGCCGGTCCCGGCAATCTTGGGACGCCGTCCCACCGTTACCAGCACCTTGTCTGCCTCAATCGTGTCTTGACCCGATGGGCCATCGACGGTGAGTGTCGTGCCGTCGACGTGTCGAGCCATCGTCGAGAGTTTGAGGTCGACATCGAGTTCTCTCAACCGGTCGAGCAGCGGCGCCGTCAACGCCCGGTCATACATCGACAGGATGCGGTCCTCCGCCTCGACGACGGTTACGGCGGCGCCAAGCTTGGCGAACGCCATGCCGAGTTCAAGCCCGATGTAGCCACCGCCGATGACGGCCAGGCGGTCGGGCACCTCCTGCAAAGCGAGAGCGCCGGTGGAGGAGATAACGGTGTCATCGTCGAAGGCCATGTTTGGCAGTGCGATCGGCTCGGAGCCGGTGGCAATGATCAGATGGTCGGCGGTGATGCGTTGGTAGGAGCCGTCGGGGCCCGCCACCTCAACGGTCTTGCCGTCCACGACGGTGGCCCAGCCCTCGATGACCGTGGTCCCGGCTTTGGACAGCAGCGCGCCGACACCCCGGTTGAGCCGTTGGACGATGCCGTCCTTCCATCCCATCGATGCCGCAAGATCCACCGACGGATCGACAACCGAAACGCCCCGCGGTGCGACCTTCGCCTGCTCGGAAGCGGCGGCGAACTCTTCGGCGACGTGGATCAATGCCTTGCTCGGAATGCAGCCGACGTTTAGACAGGTTCCGCCCAGCGGTTGCCCATCGATGAGGATGGCCTCAAGGCCGAGCTGTCCGGCCCGAATGCCGGCCACGTATCCGCCCGGTCCGCCACCGATAATCAGCACCTGGGTGTGTCGTTCGTTCATGGGCGCTCCCTAGAACGAATCCATGAACAGCAGAGCGGGCTGTTCCAAGGATCGCTTGATGGCCTGGATGAAGTTGGCGGCATCCCACCCGTCGATCACTCGATGATCGAACGAGGAGGAGAGGTTCATCATCTTGCGAGGGACGAACGTGTCGCCATCCCAAACTGGCTTCGTCACCATCTTGTTGACCCCGACGATGGTGGTCTCCGGTTTGTTGATGACCGGCGTGGTGACCAGACCGCCAAGCGCACCCAGGCTGGTGATGGTGATGGTGGAACCGGACAGATCGGCGGCCGGGGCTGACCCGGACCGGGCAGCCTCTGACAGTTCGATGATGCGGGCTGCGGTGCTCCACAACGTCTCGGCCTCGGCGTGACGCAGCACCGGTACAACGAGGCCGCCGTCGGTTTGGGTGGCGATGCCGACGTGGACACCGGCGAAGCTGCGCAGCGTGGCGGGCTCTGGTCGTGACGATTCGGTTCCGGGAGCGGGCGGGGAGGGGTCGAGCACGTGGGCGTTCATCGCCGGGAAGTTCGCCACCTCGTTCACCAGAGCCCGAATGAGGAACGGCAGCAGGGTGAGCTTCGGTTGCTCATCGGTCCGCTGTTCGTTGAGCGTGGCGCGTAGGTCTTCCAGCGCCGTCATGTCGATCTCTTCGACATAGGTGATGTGAGGGATCGATGAGGTGGAGGCGACCATTTGCTCAGCGATTTTGCGCCGTATGCCGACGATCGGCTCGTCCTGCACGGCGGTGTTCGGTCGTTGCCGACCACCTGGTCCGGAGCTGCGGGCAGTGACACCGGCACTACGGCCACTGGTTGCCGTGGCGAACAGCAGGTCGAGGTCTTCGTGTTCGATGCGGCCTGCTGGTCCGCTGCCGGTGACGGTGCGTAGATCGATACCGGCATCACGAGCACGACGCCGGACGGCGGGGGAGGCGGTCGGCTTGCGGCCTTCCGGCCGGGGCGGGGCCGTGCCGTTGCTGCTGATGTCGTTGCGAGCGGTCTCGTTGGCGGCGCCGCGATTGACGGCGTCGGCTGGGATGTCTGCTGCCTGGACCACCGCGAGCTGGCGCGGTGGGGAGCTGACGGGTGCCGACGTCGGGCTACCCGGGGCCGGTGCGGCGGGAGCGACGGCGGCCGCTGGGGCGACCGTGCTTGGGGCGACGGCGGCGGCCGGGGCAACATCGGTCCCAGGGGCGACCTCGGTTCCAGGGGCGACGTTGCCGTCGACCTGGAGTGAGAACAGGGGCGAGCCGACGAGCAGGATCTCGCCGACCTCACCGGTCAGAGAGGCGATGACACCGTCGGAGGGAGCCGGAACCTCCACGGTTGCCTTGTCGGTCATGACCTCGGCGATGATCTCGTTGCGCTGCACGGACTGTCCTTCGGACACCGCCCATGACACCAACTCAACTTCGGCGATGCCTTCACCGACGTCCGGGACTTTCACGGTGAGATCGGCCATCAGTAGTTCATCACCTTTTCGAGGGCCGCTCCGACGCGGTCCGGGCCGGGAAAGTACACCCATTCGAGGCCGACCGGGTAGGGCGTGTCATAGCCGGTGACCCTGGTTATCGGCGCCTCGAGGTGATCGAAGCAGCGCTCCTGCACCTGGGCCGAAAGCTCAGCCCCGTAGCCGCCGGTCCTGGTCGCCTCGTGCACAATCACACAGCGCCCGGTCTTGCGGACCGACTGGACGATGGTGTCGGTATCAAGCGGTAGGAGCGTTCGCAGGTCGATGATCTCAGCGTCGACGCCGGTCTCCGCTGCAGCTGCCTCGGCGACGAAGCGAAGGGTGCCGTAGGTCAGCACGGTGACATCGGAACCGGGCCGAACCACCTCGGCCGACCCGAGCGGGACGGTGTAGTACCCCTCGGGAACCGAGCCGAGGTCGTGGCGGGACCACGGTTGAATCGGCCGATCGTGGTGACCGTCAAATGGGCCGTTGTACAGGCGCTTTGGTTCAAGGAAGATCACCGGGTCCGGGTCTTCGATGGCCGCAATCAACAGACCCTTGGCATCGATGGGGTTTGACGGAATCACCGTCTTCAGGCCGGCAACGTGGGTGAACAGCGCCTCGGGACTTTGCGAGTGAGTCTGGCCGCCACGGATGCCGCCGCCGACCGGCATGCGGATAACCATCGGCGCGGTGAATTCGCCAGCGGAACGAGACCGAAGCCGAGCCGCCTCGGAGACGATCTGGTCATAGCCGGGGTACATGTAGTCAGCGAACTGGATTTCGGCGACGGGTCGCAGGCCGAACGCTGCCATGCCGATGGCGGAACCGACGATGCCGCTTTCGCTGATCGGCGTGTCGAACGAGCGGTCCGGTCCGAACTCCTGCTGCAACCCTTCGGTGCAGCGGAAGACCCCGCCGAAGAACCCGGCATCTTCGCCAAAGGAAACCACCCGGTCATCCCGGGCCATCATGACCGCAAGCGCATCCCGGATGGCTTCGATCATGGTCATCGGCCTACTCGGCGTGTTCGGTCGCGAGTGGTCCTCGCCAATGGGTTGAGCGGCCGGGTCGGTGTGGAGCGACATGTTCAGTACCCCAGTTCCTGGCGTTGCTCAACAAGGTGCGGCGGCATCTCGGCGTAGACGTGACGGAAGAGTTCCACCGGGGATGCGGCGGGGCCGCTCCCGAGGGTTCCGAGTTTCTCCGCTTCGGTCACCGCCTCGCCGACGACATCTCGGCATTCGCTCTTGATGGCCTCAAACTCGTTCAGCGACAGTTCGCCGCTCTGAACCATGTGGGCGACCAATCGATCGACCGGGTCGCCGAGCGGCCACGCTTTCGCGGCCTCGACCGGTCGATACTTGGTGGGGTCATCGGAGCTGGAGTGCGAGGCGGCCCGGTAGGTGACCCACTCGATAATGGTAGGGCCGTGGCCCGACCGAGCTCGCTGGGTGGCCCAGCGGGTGGCGGCGTACCCGGCCAGGAAATCGTTCCCGTCGACACGAAGGGTGGCGATGCCATAGCCGATGCCTCGTTGAGCAAACGATGCGTTCGTGCCACCGGCGATGCCCTGAAAGCTGGAGATCGCCCACTGGTTGTTGACCACGTTGATGATGGCCGGCGGCTGGTAGACCGAAGCGAACACCAGGGCCGAGTGAAAGTCGTTCTCGGCGGTTGCGCCTTCGCCGGTCCAGGCAACGCCGACGATGCGCCGGTGCTTGATTGCTCCGGCCATCGCCCACCCGACGCCCTGGATGAGCTGAGTGGCAAGGTTGCCGGAGATCGAGAAGAACCCGCATTCCGGAACCGAGTGCATGACCGGCAGCTGCGCTCCCTTCAACCGGTCTCCGGAGTTGGACAGCATCTGGCAGGTCATCTCTTTGAGGGAGTGCCCGTTGGCGACCAGCAGCCCGGCCTGGCGGTAGGTCGGAAAGTGCATGTCGAGGCCGGGTCCGTAGCCGGGCGATGATTCGCCGACGGCCATGGCGGCCGAAACGGCGACCGCTTCCTCGCCGAGCGACTGCATGGCGAACGCCGCTTTACCCTGGCGCTGGAGGAGCATGAACTGCTCCTCGATCAGCCGGGTGGTGACCATGTGGGTCAGGCCCTTGCGTTTGCTATCGGTGTCGAGTTGAGGGTCCCAACTGCCGCTGGCACGGCCGTCGGTATCGAGGACCCGAATCATCTGGGTTGCCAGGTCGTAGGTCTCCGGCGCGGCGACGTCGGTTGCCGGGTAGCGGGCTTCGTCGACCGGGGGAATGGCCAGGAACGAGAAGTCCGGGTCTTCGCCTGGTCTGGCGGCCGGTTCCGGCACGTGGAGACGCATTTCGATTTGGGACATCAGAGGTTCCAATCGCATCGAAGGAGTCGAGACTTAGCCGTGAGCCGGAATCGCCACGATTCATCTCGTTCGTCATCCAACCGTACGGCTTCGTTGAACAAAGTATGATCAGGATTCAGTCATGCTGCAATAGATCCGAATATAATTCAGAATCGCTGCTCGTCAGGGTGAATCGTTCGGTTTTAGGCCCTCCGATTCCTCCGGAACTGAACGGATGCCTCCATGCGTGACGCCATTGTTAACCCTGCAGATCTGGTGCTGATCCGCGAGCTGCAGCGCGATGCCCGTCAAACAAACCGTGCGCTGGCCTCGGCCGCGGGGCTCGCTCCGTCCACGTCGCTGGCCAGGATCAGAGACCTTGAGCAGCGGGGTGTCTTCACCGGTTACCACGGCCACGTCGACCTGGCGGCGATGGGTCGTGGTCTGCAGGCGTTGGTCTTTGTGCGGCTGCGGCCGAAGAACGATGACATCATCAGGACCTTCACCGACCGGATCTTTGAGCTGCCTGAGACCATCGGCATCGACCTCATCACCGGGGCCGAGGACCTCATCATCCACCTGGCCGTCGCCGACGCGGACGCGCTGCAGCGGGTCATCCTGGAAGAGATCAGCAGCTTCCCCGGCGTGTTCGACGAGCGGACGTCGCTGCTGTTTGAACATCGCCGCAAAGCGGTGATCGAACCACTGCCCAGCAGC
>CAZSTV010000068.1:0-23383 GCA_964609665.1 uncultured Acidimicrobiaceae bacterium | reverse complement strand
CCGTCGACCAGGTCGGCTCGCAATTGCTCCAGCACGTCGATCGTTTCAGGGGCCAGGTGGTCGCCGGATCGCGAGTAGCTCACACCGCCGTTTCCTGCGCCGAGCACGACAGGTGAGATGGTCGTCTGGTCGCCCTCAAAGCGTTCTATGACCGTTTGAACCGCCACGTCCAGTCGCCTGATCGCCGAAGTCAGGATGTGATCGCGGGTGGCGTCATCGGCCAGAAGCCACTCGTCAACATCGACGCCAACCGTCCACAGCTGCCTCCCGGTCAGCTCGCTCTGCTCAGCGGCCACGGTCGCCACCGCCCGCCCTCCCTCGCCTGCGACGGTGAAGACGACGTCCGCTCCCTCCTCGAACAAAGCAGCGGCCGCTTCCGATGCAAGCGCACCGTCCCAAACGACAAACGCCTCGGCCACCAGGTAGCTGGAGCGTATGGTGATCTCGGGCCGAACCTGGCGGGCGCCTGCCTCGTAACCGGCGCGAAACGCATCGACCGTCCAGGGATCGGCGCCGACAAAACCGATGACTCCCGACCGGGACTCAAGTGCAGCGGCCGCGCCGACGAGGAACGCAGCCTCCTCATCGATGAACTCGACTGGCACTACGTTCGGCCCTGGCACGTCAGCATCGCCGACAACGGCGAAGGTTGTTTCCGGATGGTCGGCCGCGAAGCCAGCGATGCTGATCTGTTGCTCGTCGAGGAACGCGTCGTTTGTGATCAGCAACTCCGGACCGGATTCAAGGAGGTTGGCGAGCTCGGACCCGGTGTCGGTCAACGGCTCGAGCTCCTCCGCTACGAAATCGATCTCCCGCCCCGCCTGCTCAAATCCGTTTCGCATCTGGCCCTCGATCGACCCGACATCCCGATCCGGTCGGCCAACAAGCGCAATTGTCGGACCGTCAGTTGATGACAGTGTGGCCGCCAATAGCTACTACTCCGATTGGCATGGCAACGTTTCGATCATCGGATCGTCGAACGGGAGTGTGGAAGTACTCAACGAAGGATCCACGTTCAACCGCAACTTCCAGGTCCGATCGGGGAGCGGAGACGACCGCGTCCAGATGCGTAACTCGTCGCTTCACAGAGGCAACGTCGTACTCGAGCTACGAAACGGTGCCGACCGCGTCCTGCTGGAAGCGGGGACGATCTTTACCAAGCGGTTCACTGCGCGGCTCGGCAATGGCGACGACTACTTCAACGCCGGGAACGTGACGTTCCAGAACGCGTTCAACATCGACCTTGGCGCCGGAAATGATCTTGGGGCCATTAGCCGCACACAGCTAACCCGTCCCGGAGTCATCAACGGGGGCCGCAACTCCGACACCTTCGGTATCAGCGACGTGACCCCAAACGTGCGAATCACCGTCCGCAGCGTTGAGGGCGGCTACGGATTCTGATCCCACAGCGACTCAGCCCATTGCAGTCACAGCGTCTGCCACAAGTACTCGCCCATTCGGCACCTGCCGGGTGGGCGAGTTCGTGTCGCTATTGCTGTCAACGCATCCTCTGTGGCGGCCCCCGGGCCTTACAGGAAAGCGTGGGTTTCTTGATCGCCTGATCGTTCACCTCGAAAAAACTTCTCAGGTTTGAGTATCTTGCCGACGCCTTGTTGCGACCTAGCCCCCCGCAGTGGCCGGAACTCGTCGTGCCACAGAGCAATACAGGTGGAACTTGTTGATGAGATCGCAATCAAGAATCGCAATGTCGGCCCTCATTGGGATAGTCAGTGTGGCGCTGTTCGGCGGAGCCTTCATGGCCATCGCCAACTCTCCAGAAGAGTCAACGCCCGATGCAGACCTGGCGGCTGCTGGCCAAGAAAGCACCGACGTACATCACAGGTGCGGTTGCCCAGAAGATGAACAGACGACGACCGCAGCATCGACCGATGCTGGCGCTGTAGATGCTGGCACTGCGGACTCAGGGACTACCAGTGGTGCGACAGAAACTGTGGCGGCCGGTGACGGTGATGAGGCAGTGGTAGTGGTGCCAGTCCAGCCCGCCGCTGGGCCCGGTTCGTATCGGTCCGTGGTCGAGCGTACTTCAGTCATCCCCTAGAGGCTGAGAAGCTGGTTCGCCGTGTCCTTCACGCATGTTGCGGCAAAGTTGCTGAACGTTCGCCTTTCAGACCTTGGAAATGCCAGGCGGCGATTCCAGCGACAATCAATCCGTCCACTAAGACCAGTCCTTGTCCTAACGGACGGCTCACCAATCCCGTCACGACTACAACAATCATGAGTATTGGGTATGGAGCGATCATCGAGAGGTTCAGCTTCGCCAACTTTGCCGTATCGACCTTGGGAAGTAGCGCCAAAAGCATCAGTGCATGTCCGAGGATGAGAGCGCCAAAAACTCTCAACCACCCGTCGATATCAACACCGAGCCAGCCACCAACAGGAGCGAGCAGCAACAATAATCCCATTGCAATCCCGAAAATGGCATTGGCAATGAGTGGTAATCGAAGTTCGTGGGAGATCTTTCCTGGCGAGAGTTTGATCGAAGTCATGTCGGATTCATTCATATTGAACCTTGCTCTAGTTGGAAGTTGCTTGTTCGAAGAATTTGCAGACCCAGCCGTGTAAGCCAGGAAGCGGCGCGCTAATCTGACGCTCTGGTGAGTGCCGAGCGGTCCGTAAGTGAGTCGATTTTCGTCGTCGATGTCGGACGGGTCATGTTCGTGACAACGGTCGGTGAGGTACCGGAACATCGTTCGATGGTTCCTCTGTTTGTTGCTGGTCTCGATGGTGAGTACGCGGTCACCGTCGACGGAGTTGAGGGACGCTTTCGCACATCGATCGCGCCAGCGGACCTCGTCTGTCGAGTAAACGGTTTTGGAAAACGTCTGGCTGTCATGGCGATCGACCCTCTATTGGCTCCGGCCATGCCCGCAAGCCCGACGCTCTGCCTCGAAGCTCTGGACGACCTCGTCGAGGACTTCAGCCCAGCCGCATGGGCGAGATTGTGTTCAGCGATCGGACCCGGCAAAACCGACGCCGAACTCCCGGCTGAGCTCGTCGAAGCAGTGCGCCTCGTGAAGCAGTCCAGCGAGGAGAACGTTCCGGGCAAGGCAATAGCAAGCGAGGTCGGGTTCTCTCTATCCCATCTCCAGCACCTCTTCCGAATCCACATCGGGACATCGATGCGCTCGTACCGAACGTGGTGCAGATTCGTGACACTCGCGAGTTCCACGGCCGCAGGACGGAGCCTCACCGAAGGTGCTTCTACAGCGGGGTTCTTCGACTCGGCACATCTAGCGCGGGCGTTCAACGACGCCTTTGGAGTGCCGCCGTCATTCTGCTCCGGTAGCGAAGTCAGGTGCCATGTCGTGTCCGCCAGCCCGGAACTCTGAATACGGCCTCTCACAACAACAGTGTGAACACCGACCGCCAACCACGCTTGTACATTCGAACGACGTCCGACCCCTCGGCAGTCAACGGAGCGGCGCATCAACGACCTGCGAAGTCTGCTGGTATTGCCGAAGACGGCCCACGTGACACGGAGTAAGTCGGCTGGCCTCGACGGCGAAGAGCGCGTGACTGTGACGATAGAGACGTCACTTCGAGCGGAAGTAGCGCTTTGGCACTGTGTACATTCGGCCGACAGCACTCCCAAGTGTCGACGTATCAACGAGGACTGTCGAAAGGCTCCATCACCGGGCAGCACAAGTCTGTCGCCTTGACGGTGCGCCCAAAGAACTCTTCGACCGGCGAGACGACGTCTTCGGTTGCGGTCAAAGCACAGTCGATTGCTTCCTCTTGGTCTGTACAGACAGCAACAGGGGCGGACGCCGCCGATTGGGCCCCTGGCGATTCCTGATCACTTTCAACTAGTCGACAAATCCTCAGATGCCAAGGAATCCGCCATAATGCGCGAACCAGCAATCCTAAGGAAGCCGCCCACATCGGCACCGATGCAGCGCTCGACATGTTCCTGCCAGGAGCCACGGGTAACCACTGGTGAAAACCGAGGTCGGTGTTCTGGGATCTTCCTGGGTTTTCGACAACCCGCCTAAAGAGTGGAGCCCGGGACGAGAATCGAACTCGTGACCTTCGCTTTACAAGAGCGGCGCTCTGCCAGCTGAGCTACCCGGGCTGATTCGGTCAGTCTACGCCGATTCACTCCTGCTTGGTCCCCAATATCGTCGGGTTGGCCGCTGCCGGGGACAGCTCAGGGACACCCTAGTTTGAGGCATTGACCGGACCTGGGACGCCGACAGCGCTACCTTGGGTGTGAGAAGTTGGACGCTCAAGATGGTGCGAGGCATCACGGACGGTTGTTGCGTCAGATCCAGGAGCTGCACCGTTGCCATGAATGTCGCAACCGAGGAACGACACGAAGAAGAAGCTGTTCGCCCGGGCTCGGGGACTGCCAGATTGGGCGGAACCGACATCTTTCGGGGCGCGCTGGTCATCATCACCGCCATTGTGATCGGCGGGTTTGTGATCAGCCGGGGCCTCGACGGAGGCACCACCGAAGACCTGAGCGCATCAGAGACCGAGGCCGCAGATCCTGCATCTCCGGGCGATGAAGAGGGTGACGCCGACACCGCCGGAGCCGACGCCGACGGTGGAGTCGATGGCTCCGGACAGCTGGAGCAGGCCACGGTCAGCACTCCCGGCGTGACAGCAGCCCCGGATGTGACCGACACAACGGTTGCAGCGATGGAGGAAGAGACAGAGGTCGAAGAGACCGTCCCCGCCGCCCCGGCTGCCAGGACCCCGGCCGAAGTGAAGGTGTTGGTCTTGAACGGCGCCCAGACTCAGGGCATTGCCGCCAGGGGCACCGAAGCGCTCAAGGCCGCAAGCTACATCACCGCTGCGCCGAAGAACGCCAATACCCAGCAACCCTCGGTCATCCTGTATCAGGAGGGCTACGAGCTGGACGCCATTGCGGTTGCTGGCGTGTTTACCGCCGGTCTTGAGGCCATCGTCCAGCCGATGGACCCCTCGGCGCTGCCCATCGATGACACGCAGGGCTCCAACGTGATTGTCGTCATCGGCTCGGACAGCGTCATTCCGATCCCCTAGGGATCGGGCTCGAACAACGCTCGATGCCGCTCGGGCGTTTTCAACCGACTGTGGGCGTGCTACGCAAGGACCGTGGCTTCCACCGTTGTCTTCGCGTTCGACAAGTTCAGAGGGTCGGCGTCCAGCGCCGAACTGGCAGAGGCCGGGGCTGCGGCTGCCGCTGCAGCAGGCTGGGAATCGGTGACGGTCCCGCTTGCCGATGGCGGCGAAGGTTCGCTGGATGTGCTCGGCGGGCCGAACAAGACCACCACGGTGCCCGGCCCGCTCGGAGAGCCGGTCGACGCCGAGTGGCGCCTGCATGATCAGGAGGCATTCATCGAGATGGCCTCCGCATCGGGCCTGGTGCTCGCCGGTGGCGCTGACCAGAACGACCCGATGCTTGCCGACACCGCAGGCACCGGCAGGTTGATCGCTACCGCCGTCGAACTCGGCGCCAGGACGGTCTACGTCCTCCTCGGCGGCTCGGCAACGACCGATGGCGGGCTCGGCGCCGTCCAAACGATGCCAACAAAGGCCAGGATGAAAGAGATCGACCTGGTGGTGGCGACCGACGTTGAGACGCTCTTCGTTGACGCGGCCCGGGTTTTCGGCCCACAAAAGGGTGCATCGCCGGCCCAGATCGAGCTGCTCACCCGCCGCCTGGAACGGCTCCAGCAGCAGTACCGGGACGACTACGGCGTTGACGTGTCCGAGCTGGTAGGAGCGGGAGCGGCCGGTGGACTCGCTGGCGGCCTTGTGGCAATGGGCGGCCGACTGGAGTCCGGCTTTGAGATGTTGGCCGAACGGGCCCGGCTCGACGAGCACTTGAAAGACGCCGAGCTGGTGATCACCGGCGAAGGGTTCCTCGACGAAGGCTCGTTCAACGGCAAAGTGGTTGGCGGTGTACACCGTTGGGCCCAACAGGCCAAGGTGTCGGCGGCCGCGATTGTTGGTGACGCAGATGGCGCCGCGACGGTGCCCGACACCCTGGAAGTCCGGTCGCTCGTTGGGCACTACGGACCCGAGCGTTCATTCGCCGAGACCACCGATTTAGTTGCCGAGCAGGTGAGCCAGTTACTGGCAGCCCGCTAGTTGCCCTTGCGCAGCAGGTACAGGCCGATGCGAGCGATGAAGTAGAACGCGGCGAGGATTATCACCAGGCGGATCAGGCTGAAGATCAGCCCGGTTACCAACTGCCAAGCGAGAAACCCAACAACGAGTACGACAAGCAGCATGGCGACCGTACCGAGGATGGACGGGCGTTTTTGGTCTTGAGCCACGGATGCCATACCAACAATTGTAGGCGTTACACCGCTCCAGGTCCCGTCGGGTAGCTGCGTTTTGAACCACAGCAGCCCTCAACCGGTTCCGCAGCGTTCTGGGATACGCAGCGTTGCGGGAGCAGCGCTCGACGATGAGCGTGTCGCTACAGCGTCGCCAACGCCGGTAGCTCGCCGACGTCGATGTGGGCGTCGCCAAACTCCGGTCGCCGCATGGTCAGCGGGCCGTCGGCAACATCGATGCCGCTTCGGCGCAACGCCATGGCCAAGATGGCCGCGGACTGAGGGCCGAGCTGGCGGAGTGGGCGGTTGCGGTGGACCCGAGAACCGAGGTCCACCTGGGCGATGATCTCGGCCCCGAAACGGCGGGACAGATCGATAAGAAGGCCAAGATCGACGGCGTAGCCACGACAGAACGGCACCTGTGTCAACAGTTCCCGGCGCCCACCGAACTCGCCGGCAAGGGGCTGGAACAGCATGTCCAGCTGGGGAAACAGCGATGCGATCAGCGGGCGGGCCATCAGCTCGGTAACCCGGCCGCCACCCTCGCCGTCCTCGTTGAGCGGACGCCGGTAGAACCCTTTGACAAAGCCGATGTCTGCGTGTTCGAGCAGCGGTCCGAGGCAGCCGACGACGAAGCGAGTGTCGAAGTTCTTGATGTCGGCATCGCACCAGATGATCAGGTCTCCGGTGCTGACGTGAAGCGACTTCCAGAGCGCCTCGCCCTTACCCCCAGACCCGTGTTCGGGGAGAATGTCGGCCGAGGAGTACACGGTGGCCCCGGCCTCCTTGGCGATCACCGCCGTGTCATCGGTCGACAGATCGTCGATGACCAGCAGCTCGTCCACCAGCGTCACCTGATCGACCAGCTGTTCTCTGATGGTGTCCAGGATCGGGCCGATGGTTGCGGCTTCGTCCTTGGCGGGCAGCGCCACGGTCACGGTGGTGTCTGCCTTGAGCGCAGCCAACCGTTCCGGGTCGAAGGCGTCGTGAACGAAGAGCCGCTCGATGGGAGGCGACTGGTCGAAGAGGGGAGTCTGAGGATTGGGGAAGGTCATGAGGGGGGCTTCGTGTTCGGCCGTGAGCCACTAGCGCGCACAGGCCTGGACCATACGGTGCATCCTCGTGGGCCGTTTGGCCCAATCGGGTCACAAAATCGGGGTCCGGGCCGAAACTATATGGGTCGATGAGACCCGACTCCGTGTCAGGACCCTCGACCGGTTAGTAGCACGATTTGCAGCCAAGTTCGTTCGGCGGAAGAGCTTGCCTGCGCGATCGGCGGGAACCGAGAACAGCCGGTGACTGCAGTCACCGGCTGTTTACGTTCCAGCGTTTCTCGGCGCGGGCTCGCCCCTGTGGATAGTTGGCCAAGGGGCACGATGCGTGGGCCTCGACGGCCTATCTCGGAAGGTTGCTCGATCGGCGTGGAATTAGCACTCTCCTCGGTAGAGTGCTAATTCGAAAATCGGCGAGTCGAGTGATCTCGGCCGCTCTTTCGCACTTCCCAACCCTTACCTACATCCGGAGGACGCCCCCCGAATGGCGAAATCAATCTCCTTTGAAGACGACGCACGCCGCAAGCTTGAGGCAGGAATGAACACCCTGGCCGATGCGGTTCGTGTCACCCTCGGCCCGAAGGGTCGAAACGTAGTGCTCGACAAGAAGTGGGGCGCACCCACCATCACCAACGACGGCGTCTCAATTGCCAAGGAAATCGAGCTCGAGGATCCGCTGGAGTCCATCGGGGCAGAGCTGGTCAAAGAGGTCGCAAAGAAGACCGACGACGTCGCCGGTGACGGCACCACCACCGCAACCGTGCTCGCATGGAGCATGGTCGGCGAGGGCATGAAGAACGTCGCCGCCGGCGCCAACCCAATGTCGCTCAAGAAGGGCATCGAGGCCGGCGCTGCTGCCGCAGTAGCCAGCATCACCGACAGCGCCATCGAAGTTGATGACAAAGAGCAGATCTCCCAGGTTGCGGCCATCTCCGCCAACGACCGCCAAATCGGTGAGCTGATCGCAGACGCCATCGACAAGGTCGGCAAGGACGGCGTTGTCACCGTTGAAGAGTCAAACACCTTCGGCATGGAGCTGGACTTCACCGAGGGTATGCGCTTTGACAAGGGCTACATCTCCCCGTACTTCGTGACCGACCAGGATCGTATGGAGGCCGTCCTCGACGACCCGTACCTGCTGTTCGTCAGCTCGAAGATCTCCGCCGTCCGTGAGCTGGTTCCGGTTCTCGAGACCGTCATGCAGAGCGGTAAGCCGCTGCTGATCATCGCCGAGGATCTCGAAGGCGAAGCGTTGGCCACCATGGTCGTCAACCGCATCCGCGGCACCATCAACGCCGCAGCCGTCAAGGCGCCCGGCTTTGGTGATCGCCGCAAGGCAATGCTGCAGGACATGGCCATCCTCACCGGTGGCCAGGTCATCTCCGAAGAGGTCGGCCTCAAGCTTGATGCCGTCAGCCTCGACCTGCTCGGTCAGGCCCGCAAGGTGACCATCTCCAAGGATGAGACCACCATCATCGAGGGTGCAGGCTCCGCTGAAGACGTCGAAGGACGCATTCAGCAGCTCCGGGCCGAGATCGACAACACCGACTCCGACTATGACCGTGAGAAGCTGCAGGAGCGTCTGGCCAAGCTGGCCGGCGGTGTTGCGGTGCTCAAGGTTGGCGCCGCCACCGAGGTGGAGCTCAAGGAAAAGAAGCACCGCATCGAAGACGCGGTCAGCACCACCAAGGCAGCCATCGAAGAGGGCATCGTCTGCGGCGGTGGCGTGACCCTGCTGCGGGCCCAGGAAGCGGTGTACGCCGTCGCCGAGGGTCTCACGGGTGATGAGTCGACCGGCGCACGCATCGTTGGTCGTGCACTGCAGCAGCCACTCCACCAGATCGCCATCAATGCCGGCGAAGAGGGTGGCGTGGTCGTCGATCGGGTTCGCTCACTCGACGGTTGGAACGGCCTCAACGCCGCAACCATGGAGTACGGCGATCTCAAGGCCGCGGGCGTCATCGACGCTTGCAAGGTCACCCGCTCCGGCGTGCAGAACGCCGCCTCGATCGCCGGGTTGTTCCTGACAACCGAAGCGGTCATCACCGACTATGTCGACGAGGATGACGACGACGAGTAGTCGTCGCCGTTAACCGAACAACTCAAACGTAATGAGCGACCTCCCCGGACCTCAGCTACACCCGGCCTTGGAACCGTTTGCGTTCCTGCTTGGAACGTGGCGGGGGTCCGGGGAGGGCTCGTATCCCACCATTGACACCTTCGGCTACAACGAAGAGGTCACCTTCGGTCACGTCGGCAAGCCGTTTCTGGCCTATAGCCAGAAGACCAAACACGCCGACACCGGACTGCCGCTCCACGCCGAGACCGGCTACTGGCGGCCCATCGGCGAGGCCGGGACTGACGGAATCGAAGTGATCCTGGCCCACCCGACCGGCATCGGTGAGTCGCTTGCCGGGGCGTTCACCGCAAACGACGGCGGGGGAGTGTTCGACCTGCGCTGTGAGCAGCCGAGCCTGAGCGCCACAGCGAAGTCCGTCACCGAAACCACCCGGCGCTTCGTGATCGACGGGGATGTCCTGTCCTATGACGTTGCCATGGCCGCCGTCGGTCTTGAGCTCACCCACCATCTCCGAGCGGAACTTCACCGCGCCTGAACGCGTTCAACGGGCTGTTCGGGCCCTGGGGCTCTAGCCTGGAGACGTGGTTCGATCTCGCACCAACTCGGTGCTGACACGGCGCTTCAATGACGGCTTGAGCGGCCGCGAACCGGATGAGCTTGTGGTGGAAGAGCCGCTGACCATCCGCCTCGACGATCACATCGTGTCATCGACGATGCGAACCCCGGGCCACGATTTCGAGCTGGCCGTGGGCTTTCTGCTCGCCGAGGGCGTCTTGGAGCCCGAATGGGTCAGCGGGATCCGTTACTGCGGTACCGGTTCTCCCGTCGACAGCGAGTTCAACGTTGTCTCGGTGGAGACCGGTGGCAGAGCGCCGGAGCCGACAGCGCGGCTCGGGTCCATCTCGTCGTCGTGTGGCGTGTGCGGGAGCGAGGCAATCGAGGAACTGACCGAACGGCTCCGAGTACTCCCGGCCTATGAACCGTGGGATCCCGGGACGCTGGCCACTATGCCGGACTTGCTGCGAGGGAAACAGCCGCTGTTCGACACCACCGGTTCTGTGCACGGCGCCGCCGCGGTGGATCGGTCCGGTGCAGTCGTGGTTGCGAGAGAGGACATCGGGCGCCACAACGCGGTGGACAAGGTGACGGGTCGCCTGCTGTTGGACGGAGCACTCCCGGCAAACGATCACGCCCTCGTCGTCAGCGGCCGGGCGTCATTTGAGATGGCGCAGAAGGCGTGGGCCGGTGGGTACACCGCACTGGTGGCGGTGTCTGGCCCCTCTGCGCTTGCGGTCACAACGGCCCGTCGGGCCGGTCTGACACTCGTTGGCTTTGCCAGAAACGGTCAGGCCAAGTTCTACAGTCCGGACGAGTTGATCTGATTCAACGGGCCGGGCCCGTCGATCATTTGGCTGTAGAAGCGGGTCGACTTCATGTATCGGTCCACCTGCTCTTTGGTCGGCTCGGCCGGTCTGGTTCCTTGCACGTCAGATCGAAGTGATCCGAGTAACCGTGCTAGGAATCCGCTTCCAGGTTCTTGTGCTGATGTCATGGTGTGCTCCCTCAAAGCCAATTCTGTCCGCTGTGTCAGGATTGGTCTGTCAGCCGCCTGACACATCGAAAGAATCGGGCCGCTCGTAGACTCGGACGGGTGACCGACTCAGTTGATACAACGGACTCGCCCGAATCTTCTTCGGGCCCGTCGCCCTCCGTCGGGCTGACGGTGCTCCACCTGTTTCTCAAGCCGACG
Source organism: uncultured Acidimicrobiaceae bacterium (assembly GCA_964609665.1). Classification (GTDB taxonomy): domain Bacteria; phylum Actinomycetota; class Acidimicrobiia; order Acidimicrobiales; family SZUA-35; genus JAHELU01. Next base: position 12,211 of record CAZSTV010000068.1, on the reverse strand, counting down.
CCTCTGGCCGATCGCGACGAGGTGCTCGCTGCCCTCGACCGGGCCAAGGACCGGGAAAGCCAAGTTGTCACCGTTGCAATGCTCGGCCACAAGGCGGACCTCGCAGTCATGGCGCTCAACAATGACGCCTGGGCGCTCAGGTCCCTGCAAACCGACCTGGTCACCGCCGGGCTCGAACTGGTCGACAGCTACCTGTCCATCACCGAGGTGAGCGAGTACGCCGCCGGTGTGCCAGAGGAAATGAAGAACGCCCGGCTCTACCCGGACCTGCCGCCGGAGGCCAAAGAGGCATGGTGCTTCTACCCGATGAGCAAGCGGCGGGTGCACGGCCAGAACTGGTACACCACCCCGTTCGACCGTCGCAAAGAACTCATGTACGAGCACGGCACCTCGGGCCGTAAGTTCGCCGGTCGCCTGGTCCAGCTGATCACGGGCTCGACCGGGCTCGATGACTACGAATGGGGCGTCACGCTGTTCGCTCAGCACATCGATGACCTAAAAGAGGTGGTGTACACCATGCGATTCGACGAGGCCTCGGCCGAGTTCGCCGAGTTCGGTCCGTTCTACACCGGCATGGTGGCAGACCCGGATACCGCGCTGACGGGCATAGGCCTCGTCTAGTTCCCGCAGCCTGATCGGGGGTCGGACTAGTTTGAATCCCAAACAGATGGCCCAAAGCTAGAGAATCCTGCCTACTCTGTTACCTATGAGCGGTCTCGATGACACGACTGAGCCCGCAGCCCAAGACGCTGTCCAGGCTCACGATCCCGACGCACCGACAGAAACCCTCGCGGCCGAAACGCCGTTAGCGGCATCCTCACCTCCGGCCGAGCCAACAGACGACTCTCCGGTTACCGACGTCACCCCGGAGCCCGAGGTCACAGCGGAACCGGCAGTCGCAGCGACATCGGAAGCCGTGCCCGAGCCGGAAGTCGCGGCCGAGTCGGAAGTCGTAGCCGAACCTCAGGTCACAGCCGAGCCACAGGTCACTGCCGAACCTCAGGTCACCGCGGAACCTGAAGTCACTGCCGAACCTGAAGTCACTGCGGCACCCAAAGTCGCTGCTGAACCTGCAGCGGCAGAAGCGACACCGGAGTCGGTTGTGCCGTCGACACCGGCGCAAGCACCAGCGGCGGCCGCTGCCGCCGAAGCGCCTGCGACACCGCCCGAAACGCCCGCAGCACAAACCCCGGCCGCCGAAGCGCCTGTTCCCGCCGAAGCGCCTGCGGCCTCAACTGAAACGCCTGCAGTGGAAACGCCCGCCACGGAAGCTCCGGTTACTCAAGCGCCGGCTGCCACTCCGGCGATCGGGGCCAGTGCGGCTGCCGATGGTTCGGCCGTTCGCCCGCCGTCAACGCCGCCCCGTCCCAAAGCTGCCACCGACACCGGCAAGATCGTCGAAGGCCTGGTGACCGCTGTGACCGAGGAAGTGGTCGAGCTCACTCTCGACGACGGGCGCGAGGCCATCATTCATCGCAGGAACTTCAGCCTGACCAACGAAGAGCCCTCTGCGGTGCTTTCGGTCGGGGACCGTGCGTTTGGTGCCGAGCTGGTTCGTGAGGACCCGAAGTCTCGTGTGGTGCTCTCCCGGGCATGGGCCCTCAAGCGCAAAGCGTGGGAGCGCGTTGTCGAGCTGTCCGAGAAGAACGAGCTGCTGCAGGGCAAGGTGGTCTCGGCAAGCAAGAAGGGCCTCGTCGTTGACGTTGGGGTCCGCGGCTTTGTCCCGATGTCGCACCTTGAGCTGAACCCCGTCAGCGACGTCAGCCACTACGTCGACCAGACGCTCGAACTGAAAATCCTGGAAGTCGACCCCCGACGCGAGAAGCTGGTGCTCAGCCGCCGCTCGCTGCTCCTCAAAGCCCAGCGCAAAGAGATGCAGGAGTTGATGAACTCGCTGAAGCCGGGTGAGGTCAGGACCGGCACGGTCGCCTCGCTCGCCGACTACGGCGCGTTCGTCGACCTTGGCGGCGTGAGCGGCCTCGTTCACATCTCAGAACTGAGCTGGCAGCGGGTCTCGAAGCCGGCGAAGGTTGTCTCGGTCGGCGATCAGGTCGAGGTCAAGATCCTCGACGTGAAACCAAAGAAGAAGCGCATCAGCCTCTCGATGCGCCAGGTCACCCCGGACCCGCTGAGCACCATTGAAGTTGGTGCCGTGGTGGTTGGAGCAGTAACTCGCCTTGTCGACTTTGGGGCGTTCGTCGCCATCGGCGAATTCGAAGGCCTGGTCCACCTGTCCGAGCTGGCCGAGTACCGGGTCTCCACCCCCGAAGAGATCGTCGCTCCCGGAGACGAGGTTGGCGTGAAGATTCTGTCGGTCGACACGAAGCGCCGGAGGATCGAACTGTCGATCAGGCGCGCCGCCGAGTACGACGGCTGAGCCAACACCCAGCGTTTCAGGCACTTCCCAGCATGGGATGCAGCGTTTCAGGGGCCAATGGTGAGAGGCTATTGGGGTGGGTACCAGCAGTACCGGGCACGACCCGGTGACCGACCAGACACCGTCCAACTCCGAAGTCGGGGCGGCGCACTCGTCGACCCGGTCCGCCGACACCGGACGGACCGACGACGACCAACGTCTCATGCACTACGCCGCCGCGCTCGCCGACGGCGTGACCGATGCGTTGCCGGACTGGGTCGCGGCCTCGGTTGCCCGCCGTCTCGGCGGATCGGTCCCCGAAGAACTCCATGCCCAGGTGGCAGCAGCTGGCCACGACGCCGCCGCGGACGTTGGCCGTCGGGTCCGGGAACTGCTGATGCTGGACATTGACGAGCAGTGGACCAACCCGCTGACCCTCATTCGCACCGCCATCAGCTATCCCACCGAAATCTTGCAGCAGACCGATGCGCCGGTCGTCGCTCGTGATGAACAGGCCAGGCGCTTCCACCCCGATGACGTGTATGACCTCACCCCGGCATCGTTCGCAGATCTCGGCCAGTCCGTTCACGATCTCGGCATCAGCTGGGGCGCAGCAAAAGCCCATGTTCACCTTCGCCGCCGCAGAGAGGAGGAGGTGGCGTGACCATTGTCGCCCACATCCCCAACCTGTTTGACCGCTCCCGTTTCCAAGGCAAGGCAACCTTCGTGGAAACAGCGGATGAAGCAAAGACACTGAGCCCGAGCCTGGTCATCGTCGACCTTGATCGCTGCGATGACGCGGCCAGTTTCCGCCTCGACGGCGCTCGGGTCATCGGCTTCGGCCCACACGTCGACAGCGCGCTGCACAAGCGAGCGGAAGAGTTCGGCTACACCGAAGTGCTGACCCGTTCCGTATTCTTCAAACGGCTTCCGGAGTTACTAGGCTCAACCGGGTGAGCAATTCGCGAACACCACTCCTGCAGGCACCTGAGCTTAAGGGGAGGGAGTTCGCACAGGCGCACGCCAACGAGACCGACCGGTGGTTTAAGAACCTGGCCGAAGACGTCCTGGATGACCTGGACGGCATTGCCCTTATCGCCGTCGGTGGGTACGGGCGCGGCGAGCTGAGCCCCTTCAGCGACATCGACGTTGTCCTCATCCACGATGAACGCGTCGATGGCGCCACCGTTGCCGAGGCGCTGTGGTACCCGGTGTGGGACCGCGGCCTCAAGATGGGCTACGTCGTCGTCACGCCGGACCAAGCCGAAACGCTCCTGGCCGAAGAGTTTGAATGGGCCACCGCCTTCCTGGACACCCGACTCATCGCCGGACAGCAGGCGCTGCTCGACACCGTCGACCAACTGACCGCCCAAGCCTGGGACACCAGGCGGGATGAACTACTCGATCATCTGGCCAGAACGGTGCACAGCCGACACGAGTCCCGCGGTGACGCCGCTTTCCAGATCGAACCGCATCTCAAAGAGGGCCGCGGCGGTCTTCGAGACGTTCACGCCCTCAGCTGGGCCAACCGTGCGATGCCCGGTTTCGCCGATGACTTCCTTGGCGAGGTCGCAGATGACGTCGACACCCTGCTCGAAGCGCGGGTGGAGCTGCACCGCCTCACCGGTCGGCCGGGCGACATCCTCACGCTCGATGATCAAGACGGCGTTGCAGGCGCGCTCGGTGACGATGACAGCAAGGAGCTGATGCTCCGCCTCGCCCTCGCAGCACGCCGTATCGCCTGGTACAGCGATGAAGCCTGGAGCCGGTGGGAACGGGCCAAGCGGTACGCCCCCGCGGCGGACAGCGATGGTGGAGCACGTCGAGATCAGTCGATCACCTCACCGGCCGTTGGCGACACATCGCAGTTCCAGGCCGGTCGAGGTCTCGTGTCGATCCGAGGCGACATTGACGTCTCCTCCGACCCGCTCCTGTTGCTCCGCCTGGCCGTACTGGCCGCGGAGACGGGTCTTGTCATGGACCGCCAGAGTTTGTCGAACCTGGCGGCGATCGGGGTGGCCATGCCGGAGCCGTGGTCGGCCGAGGCCCGCAACCTGTTTGCCGCGCTGTTCCTGGCCGGTCGTTCAACCATTCGAGTGGTCGAAGACCTTGACCAGTTCGGGTTGATGGAGCGCCTCATCCCGGAGTGGGCCAACGTGCTGTGTCGACCACAGCGCAACGTGCTGCACACCTACACCGTCGACCGTCACCTGTGTGAGGCTGCCGCCAACGCCTCCGAGTTGGTGAATCGGGTCGGCCGCCCGGACCTGTTGGTGGTCGGCGCGCTGTTCCATGACCTCGGCAAGGGCTTTCCCGGTGATCACACCGAGGTGGGCATGGAAGTCATCGGCACGGTCGGCGAGCGCATGGGCTACCCGGCTCCCGAACTTGGCGTGCTTGTAGACCTCTGTCGTCACCACCTGCTGCTCCCAGACGTCGCCACCCGGCGTGACCTGTCAGACCCCGGCACCATCAAAGCCGTGGCGGCCGCGGTGGACTCGGTGGCGTTCCTGGAGTTGTTGGCGGCGCTGACCGAAGCCGACTCGATCGCCACCGGACCGTCGGCCTGGGGCTCGTGGAAAGCGGGTCTACTCCGGGAGCTTGTCAACCGAACCGCCCACGTTTTGGAAGGCGCCGACGCCGCCGATGTCACCACCGCCGACTTCCCACCGCCGGAGGTGGCGGAGCGGATGGCCGAAGGTCAGCGGGTGCTCGACGGCTCCGGCACAACCCTGACCGTCATCGAGCCGGAACGCCTCGGGCTGTTCACCACCATGGCCGGAGTTCTCGCCGTCTGTGGCCTCGAGGTACTCGACGCCTCCGCGTACTCCGAAGATGCCGAGTCCGACCAGAACGGCAAGCAGGCCATGGCGGTCTGCCAGTTCGTTCTACAGCCGCCCCAAACCGGCACGGTTGACTGGGAACGAGTCATCGACGTTGCCGAGCGGTCGCTTGACGGCAGGCTTGCCCTGCAGGCCCGAGTTGCCCGCAAGGCCAGGGAACACGCCCGCTACCAACGGCGGCTGGCAGCGGAACCGCCCCGGCGCGACATCTTGATCGACAACGAGATCTCGGCCGTCGCCACCGTTGTGGAGGTGCACGCGCCAGACCAAATTGGCCTGCTGTATCGTCTGACCCAGGTTCTTCGCGAGCTGCAGTTGGACATTCGGTCCGCGAAGGTCCAGACCCTTGGCCCGCTGGCGGTGGACAGCTTTTACGTGACCGACACCGCAGGCCAAAAGGTCACCGACGCCGACCTGGTCGCCGAACTGCGACTGGCCCTCACCGAAACGATCACCGAATGAAAGATCCAGCTGTAGGCCCAGGACCGGTAGACGCCGCGGCGCTGACCCGGTGGTCCGAGGCGCTGTCTGCGATCGCCAGGACCGGTCTTGGCTTCACCGAGAGCAACTTTGAGGCGGAACGGTACGAGGAGATTCTGGCAATCGCCGCCGATGTCCGCGTTGCCGCAGACTCGTTGCGTTCCGACGCAGAGTCCGGGGCGGGCTCTGGTTTCCTCGAACCCGGCGACGCCAAGGCGGCGTGGCTGCAGGTCGTCGGATCCGGTGTCCCCGGCTATGTCACCCCGAAGGTGGCGATCGGTGCGGTCGTTGGTGACGATCAGGGCCGGTTGCTGCTGATCCAGCGAGCCGACTCGGGAGTGTGGCTGTATCCGACCGGTTGGGCCGATGTTGGCTACTCACCGGCCGAAGTTGCGGTCAAGGAAGTGCGTGAAGAGACCGGCATTGTGTGCGAGGTGGTCCGGCCACTCGCAATCCTGGACGGCCTCCGCGCCGGCTTCAGCCGGGTGCCGCTCTACAGCCTGGTCTTCCTCTGCCGAGCCGTCGGCGGCGAGATCTCGCCCCACCCTCAGGAATGTCTGGACGCCGGCTGGTTCACCAGGGATGACCTGCCGGAACCGCTCGCCAGCTTCGACCGCTGGGGCGAGTCAGCGTTCAACGCCATTGCCGGAAACGACTTCGACGTGATCTTTGACGAGCCGAGAAATCCGATTTGGCAGGGCAACCCGGAACATCCCGATCATCCGGGGTGAGCCGTGCGGTCAGAGACTGCCGCCGGTTGACCGCCGCCGTTGACTATCGCAGGTTGTCCGGCCGGGGCGAGAACGGACCGTCGGTCGACGGGGTGTGCCGAACAGCGGGTTCGGTCGGTTGGCGTCGTGGCGGGCGATCGCGGTGCTCGGAGTCGGCCACGGGGCGGTCCTGGATCTCCAGGAACTCCTCCAGTTCGGCCTCGATGAAGTGAGCCGTGCCCAGCTTTCTGATCCCGCCCGCCAGCTTGAGATCTACGTAGCTGGCGGTGAGAGCATGGATCTCGTAGTCGGGCGCGCTCTTCTTTTTTGTGCCGCCCCGCCTGACGTAGAGCTGGGTGATCTCGGCCGAGGGAATCTCTTGGTTCCCTCCTCGGACCGGGATGGGTCCGGTAGCAATGCGAATATGCTGGAGGTCCAGGGTGACGGTGGTGCGGTTGAACACCCGGATGGCGGTCAGGTAGGCGACCCAGAGTCCAGCGATGGTATGCAGCGTCGGTATCAGGGCTGCGGTAGGACTGCGGGTGACAACCGCTGCGAAGTAGAACCCACTCAAGGCCCCGAACCAGATGAGCAGCCACACGACGTTGAACAAAACCGACGCTCGGAACCACCGCCAGCTCAGCTCAATCCGATCAGCGGTGCGGACATAGTCCACGTCGGCCGGTGACTGGCTCCCCCTCGTTGCCTGCATGCTCGGACCGTTATTCGCGGTCTCGCAAGAACTGTTCCAGTTCCTCGATCAGTTCCGCTCCGGATTCGGGCCGCATGCTCTTGTCGTATTCCTCTTCAAGGCGTGCCACGTACTCGGTCGTTTCCTCGTCTTCGCCGACAAGATCATTGATCTGGCGTTCGTAAGCGGCCGCGCCGATCTCCAGCGCGGTGCTTGGGATGGCGAGGTCCAGCAGTTGGGCCACCCGGTTGACCAGCGCCAGCGCCGCCTTCGGTGAGGTTGCGTGCGGCACGTAGCTTGGGACCGTCCCCCACAGCGAGATGGACCCGAGCCCGGAGGACTGCAGCGCATCGTGCACCACGCCAACAATGCCGGTCGGGCCTTCATAACTGGACGGCTCAAGGTCGAGCTTTTCGATCAGCTCGAGGTCGTAGCCGGCGGAGTAGATGGTGGCCGGGCGGGAATGGACGACATCGGCGATGAGGGCGCCGAGCGAGATGACCATCTCCACGTCGAACTCCTCGATCATGGCCACGATCTGCTCGGTGTAGGTCCGCCACCGCAGCTGCGGCTCATGGCCGATCATGACGATCAGGTCTTTCCCGGCGTCCGCCTCTCGGACGGCGGCAAAGCTGTTTTCCGGCCACTCGATCTCTCGGGCGCTCCCGTCGAGCTTGACGTTCGGCCGGGTGGCGGTGAAGTCGTAAAACTCCTCGGGATCGATGTCGGCGAAGACCTCGCCGCCAAATCGGTCGCGAATGTGTCGTGCGGCGGAGGAAGCGGCGTTTCCTGCGTCATTCCAACCTTCGAAGGCCAAGATCATGATCGGGCTGTTGAGATCGGGCCGGTCCGCCGTCCAGTGGATAAATTCCATCGCCTCCACGTTACACCGGTGCAGGGGTCAGAGGACCAGCGGTAGGATTCCTCGTGGACATCATTGAGGTCACCGAAGTCACCGACGAGCTGGTTGACGCCTTCGAACGGCTCATCCCACAGCTCTCAAAGTCCAATCCGCCCCCAAGCCGGGAGTTCCTGGCCGAGATTGCTGCATCGGAAGCATCTCACCTGCTGATCGCCACCGAAGATGGCATCATCTACGGCAGTTTGACGCTGGTGATCTTCCCGATTCCCACCGCCATCCGGGCCTGGATCGAAGATGTGGTTGTCGATGGAGACGCCAGGGGCAAGGGCGTCGGCGCTGCGCTCAACACCGCTGCGTTGGACATGGCGCGGGAGATGGGGGCCAGTACGGTCGACCTGACGTCACGGCCAAGCAGGGAGGCGGCAAACCGCCTGTATCAGCGGCTTGGCTTTGAAGCTCGCGAGACAAACGTCTACCGCTACAACATCTGATCGGTAGTGGTGCTCAGCCCTCGGGCGGGGCCTGCTCAACCTCAAGCTGATCATCGATCTCGCCGCCAAGCTGGGCGTCATCGCTGTCGACGACGGTGATACGGGGGCCGATGCCTGACCTGCGAAGCAGTGAGATCTGGCCCCCGGCTTCCATCACGTAGATTTCGTTCTCTGGGCCCTGGCCAAACGACACGATTTGGACCGGCTGGCGGTCGAGGCGAAGGTTGGCCACCACGATCCGACCGTCATCGAGCCCGCTTAGGCCAAAGATCTCGCCGGTGCAGAAATCACCGAAGACGTACACGCCATCGAGCGACCGGTTCTGGCTGCCGCGGTAGACGTAGCCGCCGGTGACCGAGCAGCGGCCGTTGCTTCTGTCGTAGGTGAAGATCGGCGGGGCGTAGTGGGCGGGAATCTCGTCGCCGTCGAAGAAGCGGTCACCTTCGAGGATGCGCCAACCGAGGTTCGCGCCCTTGCCCGCGGGCTCGGCCCCGTTGCGGAGCACGGTGATTTCTTCCAGCTCGTTCTGACCGACATCGGCGATCCACAAGTCGCCGTTGTCGGCGTCGAACGAGAAGCGCCACGGGTTGCGTGTCCCCCAGATCCAGGTCTCCGGCCGACCCGTTGTGCCGTCGCTCAGGGAGCCGGTGGCGAAGGGGTTGTCACCGGGAATGCGGTAGGCGAGGCCGTCGTCCTGGGCCGCCGGGTCAATCCGGAGGATTGAACCGAGGAGCGTGTCTGGGTTCTGCCCGTTCTGCTCCGGGTCGCCGCCGCTGCCGCCGTCACCAAAGGCGACGTACAGGAATCCGTCGGGCCCAAACGAGAGGTCCCCACCGTTGTGGTTGCTGAATGGCTGGTCGACTTCCAGCAGGATGCGCTCGGTCTCGACGAAGGCGTTGATCGCCCCCATCTCGTACTCGGCCACGACCGAGTTGCCGTCATTGTTGGTGTAGCTGGCGTAGAGGTGCTGGCCGTTGAACGAAAAGGCGATGCCGAGGAGGCCCCGTTCACCGTCGGTCGACACCCTGTCGGTGATGTCCAAGACGACGGTGTTCATAAGCCGGAACGACTGCTCGTCCTCGGCCAGTGAGGTCCGCCGTTGAATTTGCCTGACGCGGCCCGGCCGTTCGGCAATCCACAGATCGTCGCCTCCGGAGCGGCTCGCCATGGCGATGGGGAAGTCCAGCGTTGCCAGGGGGACCAGCTGCATGTCCTGGTCAATCCACTGCGGGTCCGGCGGTGGGCCCAGTTCTTCGCCGACGGTTGTCGAAGATTCGGCGACGGTGGTGCTCGCCTCTTCAGGGATGGTCCGCAGGACCGACGTTGACGGCTCAGTGGATCCGGGGATGGTGGTGGTTGTCACGATCACCGTTGTCGCAGGACCTGTTGTGACGTCGTCTCCGGCAACGCAGGCCGAACCGAGCGCCGCCATGGCAAACAGAATGATCGAGAGTGTTCGCTTCATCGGTTCCTAGTATCGCGCCGCTCCGCCTGGACGGGGCCACCATCAAACAACGATCACCAGGTCGATCGGTGGCCACCGAATATCCAAACCTAACCGGTCTGTCGGTCATTGTGGTCCCGCCCTTAACCAGTGACCCAAAACCGGGCGGGAGTCCCGAGACGAGCGGGGCAGTGGCACTCCCTCGGGTGGCCAAGTTGGAGCGTTAGCCTTGTGTTCAGTGGACGCCCTCATCACCAAACTCATCTCCGCCCTTGGGGCGAACGGCGGCGTCCTGATTCGGTACCTGATCACCTCTGCCATCAACGTGATCAACCACCAGATTCTGCTGCAGATAGCCGTTCGCTGGTGGGGCTGGAGTGGCGGCTGGGCCAACGTCTTCGCCGCCATGATTGCGGTGATTCCCGCCTACCTGCTCAGTCGATACTGGGTGTGGCAGGTCACCGGCCGTTCGAGCCTCCGGTCCGAGGTGCTGCCGTTCTGGATCATTGCCATCATCGGTCTTGTTGTCTCAACGGTTGCGGCCGAAGCCGCCGATCGACAGTTTGACGAACCGCTCCTGATCTCCGCCGCCAGTCTTGGCGCCTACCTGGTGGTGTGGGTTATGAAGTTCATCGTGCTCAACATCTTGTTTCAGCGGGCCGCCGAGCAGACCGAGGTAACCCCCGCATGACAACCGCTCCTCAGCCCCTGACCGCTGCCGAGCGTGACTTCGCTGAAGCAGCCCGGGGTTTCATGCCGCCCGACGAAGGTCTGGCCCTCAGTCAGGCCGCGGCCTCGGCCGACCCGGCGCTTGGACCGATGCTGGAGGTCGGGAGCTACTGCGGCAAGTCGGCCTGCTACCTGGGGCCGGTGGCTCGACGATTGGCGACGGTGCTCTACTGCGTCGATCACCACAGAGGTTCCGAGGAGAACCAGGCGGGTTGGGAATGGCATGAACCCGACCTGGTAGACCCCGCGGTCAACAAGATGGACACGCTGCCGGTCTTTCGTCGAACCATTCACGACGCCGGGCTCGAAGACGTGGCGTTCGCCATAGTTGGAGATTCGCCAACGGTCGCCTCGCACTGGAGTACCGAGCTGAGCATGCTCTTCATCGACGGTGGACATGGCGTTGAGCCAGCCAGGCTGGACTATGAGCTGTGGACGCCGAAGGTGGCGCTCGGTGGCCTGCTGGTCATCCACGACGTCTTCCCGGACCCGGCCGACGGCGGACGCCCGCCGTTCGAGCAGATCTACCAGCCGGCGGTGGCATCCGGCCGTTTCGAAGAGGTGTCGGCAACGGGCTCACTACGGGTCCTTCGGCGGGTCTGAGCCTCGTGCAGTCGCCTAAGGAACGGGTCGACGCGGCAACGGCGTTCATTCGTGGCAATGGTCGGTTGGTGGAGCAGCGTCTGTTCGACACCATCTTCTTCGGGGCGGACCGCGATGGCGTTGTCGCCGCGGTTGGCGCGTACCGCAATGCCGACGGGGGTTTCGGGCACGGACTCGAACCGGACAAGCTGTGCCCGGACAGCCAACCGCTGGATGTGGAGATCGCCCTTGAGCGACTTGCCGCCGCAAACGCTGGCACCGCAGGCGCTGCCGGAGCAGCGGGCCCGCTCGTGCTGACGGCGTGCGACTGGCTCGCATCGTTGGCCGACCACAATGGCGCGGTTCCCATCCTCCTGCCGTCAGCGGCACGCTATCCCCGGGCCGATCACTGGACAGAGACCGAGTACCCGCCTGACGTGAACCCAACAGCGGGCATCGCTGCCAACGTCCAACTTCTTGGGGTCTCCCATCCGTGGGTTGCCAAGGCCACGCAGTACTGCCTGGCGGAGCTGGAAGGCGGCCGGGCTCCCGCCGAGGCTCACGCCCTGCTCGGACTGAGCAAACTGGCCGAGAGCACCCCGGACCAAACCCGGGCCAGGGCTGCGACCGGCGCGGTCGCTGAAGCGCTGGCAACGGCGGCCTACATGAAGCACGACCCCGAGTCCGATATCTACGGCCTCACACCCTTGGACTTTGCGGTGACCCCGGACAGCATCATCCGGCCCCACTTCGACGATCACGCGATTGAGGGCCACCTCGACCAACTGGTGGACCAGCAACAAGACGATGGCGGTTGGCCGGTGGCGTGGTCACCGCCAAGTGACGCAGCCCTGCTGGCATGGCGTGCCATCAGAACCGTGCAGGCCGTCCGTACCCTCGTTGCCTACGGCCGTCTGCCGCACCCAACGCCGCGCTAGGTGTCGGCCTCGGCGCCGAGGCGGGTCAGGCGTCAGAGCCGTGCTCGGTGAAAAGCCCGCTCGTCGGGTTCTGCCCGTAGATGGC
>CAZSTV010000067.1:18861-23759 GCA_964609665.1 uncultured Acidimicrobiaceae bacterium | reverse complement strand
GACCGAGGCCGACACCGGTGATCTGCATAAAGTCTTGGTCACACAACTCGATGGCGGGGGCCAGGCCTTGAAATGGTGCTCCGTCGCCGCCGGGCAGATCGACGATGGCGTAAACCTCGATGTCGTGGGGCTCATCACAGCGAACCTCAGCGGCGGCGCCACCGGCCGGGTTTCGAGCAAAACAGGTGCCGGGGAGATAGACGATGTCCGGGTCGGTGGAGAGATCGGGACCCTCATCGAACGCCCCGTCGGAAGGCGGCTCAAGCTCATCGTCGGGATCGCTCTGGGCGTCCTCGTCCTCATCGAACAGGCCGGTGCTGTCGCCGCCGTCCGCCTCGGTCTCGCCCATCACTTCGGAGCTCGACGAGGGCGTGGGGTTGCCAACGAAGCTGCCACCGTCTGATGCGCCACCGACGACAACCGCCGTTTCCTCAGTTGCACCAAGGTCCGACAACGAGCATCCGGTGACGATTGCCGCCATCGCCACCCCTATACACAGTGCCCGCAGCTTGCTACCTCGGTTTGCCACCGGGTCAGCCTAGAGCGCAATCGACCCCAAAGGGAGGAACGCCCATCCAGGCCGGTTGCAGGTCAGCCATTCGCAACCACTCCAGGTTTCAGACCCAACTGCCGATAGTTCAAGCTGGACGCAAGGTGTCAGATCGAGGGAACAGACCTATGCAAAGAAACGGCATTTCCGAACTTCCGGTGCAGGTTCTCGATGCACTCCCCAACCCGGTTCTTGTCAAGGACGGCGACACCCGATACGTCTGGGTCAACAAGGCGTTCGAGCGGCTGTTCGGTGTGACGTCCGATGAGCTGGCAGGCAAGCTGGACACCGAGTTCTTCCAGGACCGCCAGGCAGCCCAGTGCAACGGAGGCGATCTCCGGGTCCTCGCCAGCGGCGAGATCGATGAGGCGGAAGAGACCGTGATCGATCCCGAACTTGGTGCTCGTGAGACGATCACCCGCAAGTCCCGGGTAACCGTCGAGGGAAAGCACTATCTCGTTGGTGTGATGCATGACGTCACCGACGTTGTGGAGGCCAACAAGCAGTTGACCGAAGCCGGCGATGTGTTGCGGGAACAGGCAACCGAGCTACGGCGGCTTGCCACCACCGATCCGCTGACCGGTTGCCTCAACCGTCGAGCACTCTTCGATATGGCGGCCGAGCTTGCCCCGGGGACCACCCAACCCGTCGGCCTCATCGTGGCCGACCTCGACAACTTCAAGGCGGTCAACGACACCCACGGCCACGACGGCGGCGACGCCGTTCTGACCCAGTTCGTGTCGCTGGTCAGAACGACCATTCGCCCGATGGACGTGATCGCCCGGATCGGCGGTGAGGAGTTTGCGGTTTTCCTCCCCGGTGCAGGCCAGGAGCAGACGCTGCGGGTGGCCCAGCGCATTTGTCAGGTGGCCAGAGCCAATCCGGTCGAGCATGACGACGGAGCAATTGCGTTCACCGTCAGCGTCGGTGCGGTCAGCAAGGCACCCGGAACCGACACCGACATCCACGAACTCATCAAGGTGGCCGACCTGAACCTCTATCAGGCGAAAGAGCAGGGACGGGACCAAGCGGTCTTCTAGTTCGGCTGCGCTCAGGTCCTCCCGGAAGCGCCAGCGCCACCCGGGGAATCGAACCGAGGGGCTCGTGGTTATGCTTAGCCATGGTGCAAGACCTTCGGACGTTGCCGAGCGGCACATGGTTGCGGGCGATTCCCATCGCGCTGCTGGCCGGGGTCATCATCGCGATTCCATCCGACCTGATCGACAACCCGATCTTCGGTCGCCCGGGCGTGCCACCCCGCTCAATCGACTACGTGATCCTGGCCATCACGGCGTCGCTGATCGGGTTGATCCTGGCCATCCGGCCGGATCGGACCGAAGACGCCGAGCGCCAGGAGACTCGCACCATGTTTGGCGGGTTCGTCTCATTCCTTGCCGTCGGGTGCCCGGTGTGCAACCAGTTGGTCGTCGCCCTGGTCGGCACGTCCGGAGCGCTCAGCTGGTGGGCGCCGATCCAGCCGGTGGTCGGCCTTGTTGCCATCGGCGTTCTGCTCTACACCCTCCGGATGCGACTCCAGACCTTCCGGCTCACCGCCTGCCCGCTCCCCGTTCCTGAGGCCGTCGGTTCCTTGCGAGACTGAACACACGGCAGGACTCCTTCTCGCCGCTCCACCCCGGTCAGGGGCCGCGCTTGATGATGTCGCCGGGCTCGCAGTCCAGTTCATCGCAAATGGCGGTCAGGGTGGAGAACCGGATCGCCCGGGCTTTGCCGGTCTTCAGGATCGACAGGTTGGCCATGGTCACGCCGATGGCCTTGGAGAGTGCCGTCAGCGTCATGTCCCGCTTTTCCAGCATCTCGTCGAGGTGAATGGTGATCTCGCTCATCAGACCGTCAACCGAGCGTCTTCGCGCATGGCAACGCCGACTTTCCAGATCTCGCTGAGGGCGGCCAGGATGAAGAAGACGAACACCCAGGCGAAGCTGAGTGTGGCCTGGGGTAGGAATCCCGCCTCTTCTGTGGCCATCATCGCCCCGAAGGACGCAACCAGTGCTCCGCTCAGGCCGGGGATGGCCGCCAGCGCCGCCCATCGGAGCCGACGGGCGTTGACCGCGACAAACGGATCGCCGTGTCTGGCACTGTTGAGCACCAGACCCAACATCGCCGCAACCATCACGGCGGCCGCGGCCTCAGCTGCCCTGCCGAGACTCGAGACCAGGTAAGCGCGGGCCGACGCTGCCACGGTGCCGGCAACCTCCACCGGCTCAAAGTTCTGCCCCACTTCAGCGATGGTCAGGTCGGCGGCGTTGATGGACACGTCCACCATCCGGTCTCCGGTGACGTTCCGAGCCAGCTCCCAGAACCCGGCGCCGGCGGCCAGAACCGCCGCTAGTACGCAGATCACCAGCAGCACATTCAAGCTGCCGTCTGTCGCACCACCGGACCTCTCCGCCTCGTCTTGTTGTCGATTCCGTTTTCCGAATACCACCGCACTACTCCGTTCATCGACGATATCGACTATCAATATCGTATTGATAATCAATAACATCGATAAACAATATGGTCAAGCGGTTTCTGACTGGTCGACCGGGAGCGACGGCCCGATCACAGCCGCCGCCCTACCTCTTCATCGCCGCCCTACATCTCCGGTGGCCGGGCGTCGAAGCCGATGACCTGTTCCGCGGCCGCCATGGCCGAGAGGACCTCACCCTCGGCAAAGTGCCGCCCGATGATCTGCAGACCCATCGGGGTGCCAGCCTTGGTCAAACCGGTGCACACGGTGCCCGCCGGATTGCGGGTCATGTTGATCCCGTACGTGAACTTGACCCACCCAACGTCGGCCTCGCCGTCAATGCTGCCGTCCTCGCCAAGGCGAGGAGGCTGCCCGGCGTTGGAGGGGCAGAGGATCAGCGGCGCCTGGGCAAAGACGTCTTCAAGACGCCAGTTCAGGTCGTAGCAAACGTCGTGGGCGATGGCGTGGTCCACGCCGGTGAGTCGAGCCCCATATTCGATCTGGGGTTGGATGCTGTCACTCAGGCGGTCCCACTCATCCGTGCCGAGCAAATGACCCTGGGCCTTGTAGCGGGCGACCGCCCACAGAACCATCCAGGCCTGGACCGGGTCTTCGGGGAAGATCTCTTCAACCTCTATCACTTCGGTACCGGCGGCGGCGAGTGCTGCCACCGCCGCCTCGCATGAAGCCCGCACCTCGGCGTCGAGCTTGGCGTACCCCATGGTTGGTGACCACACGACGCGTTCCGGCACCGTGGCCGTGGCAACGGCATCGGCCCAGGAGACGCCGGGATGAGGCAGCGAGAGTGGGTCCCGACCGTCCGCGCCGACCACCGCGTCGAGGGCGATGGCGGAGTCCATGGCTGTTCGCCCCATCGGGCCGTTTGTGGAGAGGAGTCCGCTGCCGGGCATCTTCCGTCCGGTGATCGGGATGCGGGCGGTCTCCGGTTTCAAGCCGGACAGACCACAGAGCGACGCGGGGATCCGGATGGAGCCGCCGCCATCGGACCCGGTGCCAAGCGGCACCATCCCAGATGCGATTGCTGCCGCAGTGCCGCCCGATGATCCGCCGGGTGAATGGTCGGTCGACCATGGGTTGAGCGTCTGGCCGAACGGGAGGTTGTCGGTCGCGCCCTTGTGCCCGTATTCAGGGGTGTTGGTCTTACCCATCACCACAGCGCCGGCCTGACGCAACCGGGAGACCAACACCGAATCTTGCGTTGCGGGCGCATCGCCAACGTGCAGATCGGACCCGAAAGAGGTGACGAAACCTTCCACCGCCTCCAGGTCTTTGATGCCAACCGGAACCCCGGCAAGGGGGCCAACGTTCTCCCCCGCTGCGACGCGGGCATCCACGCTGTCGGCCTGGGCCAACGCCTTCTCGCCGTCCCAGGCAACAAACGCGTTGATGGTGGGGTTCAGCGCCTCGATTCGGGCGATGGCGTACTCGGTGACCTCCCGAGCCGACTGTTGTGCACCGTTTACCCTGGCCGCAATGTCCAGGATCGAGTCATCGAGAAAGTCCATCCGCTGATGCTCGCATGGTTGCGCTGACGAGGCCAGCGGCCACGATCATTCACCGCAAACAGGAGATGGCCACATCGGGCGGCAGCTGGGTAGTGGTGTCCAAAGGGCCCGCAACGCCGGTCTCGTACGACGTTGCGGGTTGTCCTCGGGAGCCGCCCGATGTGACCGGACCATGGCTCAGGCTGCGGCCGCTCGACCGGCACCCACCGTGACTGGGCGCTGCGGTTGACTCCCCCACAGAGACACGAACGCCGCAGCCTGAGCACGAAGCATCGACTCATAGTCAAAGCCCTGACGGGTCAACCCGAAGGCCTTCCCCCGCATCACGTCCAGCACCAGCGGTGTGCCGAGG
>CAZSTV010000067.1:15881-18851 GCA_964609665.1 uncultured Acidimicrobiaceae bacterium | reverse complement strand
AGGTGACCGTGGCAAACGTTGAGCAGGTACGCCAGCGGGTTTGCCGTCCGCTGGGTCAACGCCCACTTGGGATCTGACCGGAGGTAGAGCTTGATCACATGGGGCTCACCGTTGATGGTGACGTGCATTTCCGGGTTGACCCGAACCTGCAGATCATCGGCGAGCCAGATTCCCCGCCGCGGTTTGTCCAACCACTCCACCTGTTTGCGGCCAAGGAAGCGGCGGTAGTTGGCCACCGCGGTGACGTAGTGAACACGTCGGTCCGGGTGGGCAAGCTCAATGGCGGTATCCAGCGCGTCAGGACCGGGACCGGGTTGAAACTGATGGTGAGCGGCGATCTGCAACCGCAGCAGCCGCCAGTAGTCGACCGCCGGGGTATACATGCCCTGGGTCCGTTTGATGTTGTTGAGCTCGGAACGTTTGGCCATGGAGTCGGCCAGAACGAACGGGAAGAACTGGTTGAGCGAGATCGGCGAATCAAGCGTTGGGTGGACGTATTTGGGCATGGCTAACTCCCGGTGCATGTGATGGCGGTATTGGGCTACCCGGCAGCGTGGCTACGCATCCGACCAACAAGGCCTGCCATATTCAACGACTATCCGGGTGCCGACGAGGCCGACGGTGGTGCGTTGCGGGTGACGGTTCAGGTGTGGATCAGCTGGTTCGTTCAACTGCTGGTCCTATTCATTATCCCGACGCGCTGTGACATTTTCCGGGTCGGGTTTTGTTAAAGAATGACCCCGGCGTCCTTCAACTCATCGATCCGATCCCAGTCGACGCCGTGCTCCATCAGGATCAACTCGGTGTGCTGCCCAATCTCGGGCGGGGGTTCTCGGACGAACCACTTCGTGGACCCGAAGTCCACCGGCGATGCCACCATTTCCGCGGTCTCGCCATCGGCCAGCGGGGCTTCCACGTAGCATCCGGCGTCTCGAGCCTGCGGGTCACTGAGCAGGTCCATGGTGGTCTGCACCTTCGCCCACCACACGTCATGTTCGTCAAAGATCGGTGCCCACTCGTCGCGCGTCTTCGCTGCAAGCACCTCGTCCATCGCCGCGACGAGAACGGCGGAGTTCTCGCTGCGTTGCTCGATCGAGTCGAACTGGGGGTCGTGCTCCCACTCCGGTCGGTCGAGCGCCTTCACCACCTGGGGCCAATGCCGGTCAGCCTCCAGACCGAGCAACCAGACCCACTTGCCATCACCACAGCGATACCCGTTGATGAGCGGGTTCGGAGGGGCCTTGCGGGTGTTCGGCACCGTCTCGGTCTTGAGCCGAGCGGTGACGTTGTGATCCCAGCCGTGCATGTAGGCGCCAAGACGAAGCAGCGACGTGGATACCAGCTGCCCCTCCCCCGTCTTCGTCCTGCTGTAGAGCGCCGCCGCAACGCCGCCCGCGGCGGCAAGACCGGTCATGTGATCTCCCATGCCGCCTCGTGGATACGGAAGATCATCACCGTCGGGGGTGAGCGCGGCGGCAATGCCGCTGCGGCTGTAGAACGCCCCGTGGTCATAAGCGGCGCGGTCCCGCTCATCTCCCTGTGTTCCGTACCCGGTGACGTGGGCGTAGATCAGTTGTGGGTAGCGGGCCGACAGGTCGTTGTAGGAAAGGCCGGCCCGTTCCAGTCCGGCCGAGCGATAGTTGGTGAGGAATACGTCCGCGTCCGCAAGGAGCTTGTGCACCACTGCAATGCCTGCGTCGTTCCTGATGTCCAACGCAATGCTGCGTTTGCCGCGGTTGTCCAACTCGAACGGCGGGTTTGCGCTCCCCGGGTACAGCCACTCGATGGAGCGAAACGGGTCACCGACCAGCGGCTCCACCTTGATGACGTCCGCTCCCCAGTCGGCCAGGATGCCACCGCAGCTCGGCCCGGCGATCCACAGACCAACCTCGACCACCTTGATTCCGTCCATCGGACCCACGTCACAGCCCCCTGATCTTGGCACCCGCCGCCACGGTGACGCTCAGGGTAGAACGCCAATTAGAGGTTCAAGAAATTTGGACTACTCGTCGATATCGGAATCAGGCTGCGTCGGCGCCATCCAACCACCACCACGTACCTACCCGAGACTCCCCGGATCGGGAACCGGATGGACCGGCGCAGCCACCCCCTCGCCCCAGGTGGGCGCGACCAAACGCCGGCACCGCCCTGGCTACTATTGGGTAATGGCCGAGCTGAGCGTGCAACAGGGGGACATCACCACGCTCGGAGTCGGGGCCATCGTCAACGCGGCAAACTCGTCGCTCCTCGGCGGCGGTGGCGTTGACGGCGCCATTCACCGGGCAGGCGGCCCGTCCATCCTGGCCGACTGTCGTGAAATCGTCGCCGCCCAGGGTCCGTGCAAACCGGGTCACGCCGTGGTGACCGGGGCGGGAGAGCTCCCGTCAGGCATTGTCATTCATACCGTCGGCCCGGTCTGGACCGACGGGGGCGGGAGCGGGGCCGACCATGACGCCACGTTGGCATCGTGTTACCACGCCTCGCTGCACCTGGCCGCAAAGCACAACGTGCGTGAAATCGCCTTTCCAAACATCAGCACCGGCGTCTACGGCTTCCCGAAAGCCAGGGCGGCCGGGGTGGCCATCAACGCCACCATCGACTGGCTGGAACAACACCACGAACACGAGTTGGCCCAGGTGATTTTCGTCTGCTTCGACGACGAGAACCTTGAGCTGTACCGCACCCTGCTGAGCTGATCGGCTGGAATCGTTCGGTTGCCGTGGGCAAAGATGGGGTATGTCGCCATTTGTTGCTGCACAGAAACCAATGCACGAGACACACCGGGTGGCCGTGGACGGTGCGGTTGACGCCGACGGCCACATCCTTGAGCCGCCCGACCTGTGGGAGAACTACATCGACCCGAGGTTCCGAGATCGGGCGCTTCGCATCGTGGTCGACGAGAACGGTCTTGAAGAGTTGGAGATCGGTGGCCGTCGGTCCCAGATGTCTCGACGAGGGTTCCCTTCGACC
>CAZSTV010000067.1:6288-15871 GCA_964609665.1 uncultured Acidimicrobiaceae bacterium | reverse complement strand
ACCCTGGGCGCGATGGGCTACCCGGACCTTGCCGCGCTGCAGAAAGACCCGGCCCGCACCTACCTCCGGGAAGCGCCGTACGGGACCATGCACGCCGGTGAACGGTTGGAGGTTCTGGACGCGGAGAACATCGACACCGCCATTCTGTACACCACGGTCGGCCTGCTCTGGGAGGCCGAGGTCACCGACCCCGAACTGGCCCAGGCGTACACCACCGCGTACAACCGCTGGATCACCGAGTTCTGCGCTGACAGTCCCCGCCTCGTCCCAACCGCCCACATCTCGTTGAGTGACCCGGTGGCGGCGGCCGCCGAGATGGAGCGAGCGGTGGCGGCCGGAGCAAAGGGAGCGTACGTGTGCCCCTTCACCCACGATGCCAAACCGCTCGGCCACCCCGACCATGACCCGGTGTTCGCTGCAGCTCAGGATCTGGACATCCCGTTTGCCATCCATCCCACCTTCGAGCCGCAGTGGACAAAGGGCGAGCGCATGGGCGACTGGCAAAACGTCAAGCAGCTGCGGCTGCTGGCGTCGGTCCAGGCATCGGACGGCGTGCGGCATCAGTTCACCACGCTGTTCGACTACGGCGTCTTCGACAAGTTCCCTCGGCTGAAGGTGCTGGTGCTGGAGTCCGGTGGTGGCTGGATCGGCTACTGGTTGGACCGGATTGACGCGGTCTACGGGCATACCTTTATCGGCGAGCGAGTGCCGCTTGAGCACAAGCCGAGCGACTACTTCCGGGACAGGATTTGGATCAGCTGTGATCCGGATGAGCGAACCATTCCAGCGCTGGCCGAACGGTTCGGCGTCGATCGGTTCCTGTGGGCGTCGGACTTCCCCCACGCCGACCACACCCCCGAGTACGTGCACGACCTGAACGAGTTGGTTGCCGCCTTCCCCGAACAGGATCAGGCGGCGTTCATCGGCGACAACGCCCGAGCGCTCTTTCAGCTGTAGCAAGGCGTTTGGATGCTGCGGGGACCGGTCCCCTTCGCCGCGCTCGGACGGAAATACTACGCTGAGATAAAGTGTGAACGAGCGGTCTGGAGGGACGCCACGGTGACCAAGCAACTGGTTTCAGGAACGATCTGCACCGCTGTCTCCGCCGCAACCCTCCTCCTGGCAACCGCCTGCTCGGCGCCCGACTCCGAGGCGCTGCCAGCACTCGATGCTGAGCGAGCCGAAGAGCCCTCGGCGGTGGCGTCGGACGCTTCGTATACGGGCGGCGATGAGTCGGCGACCGACCTTGGCGTTGAACCGGACCTCCTCGCGCTCGAAGAAACCTGGGCCGAAACGTGGGGGGCCAGCGGAGCCCCCGGCGAGGAGTCGGCTCGCCAAACGGTCAAGACCCACCCGGTCTTTACACCGAGCGCGGACGGCTCCACCGTTGCCATCGAGGACTGCGTCATCCACGAACCCCCGATCGAGGGTTCTGCCACCCATGCCTTCGCCGGCGTGGCGGTGACGAACGATGAGGGGTGGACCATCTCCTCGGTCAGCTCCGAGGCAAGCGCGTGTGTCCCGGCGGAACTCAACCGGCAGATCCTTGGCGACTATCTGGCGTACTGGGATGCCAGGCGCATCTACCGGAACCCCGCCGACCCCACCGACCCCGCCATCCAACAGACGACGACCGGCAACTATCAGGTCGCTGTACTGGCCAGGCTGGAATCGGATCGGGAGCATGGTTTGTCCCAGGTACAAGACCAGTCGGTGAACCATCCCGAGGTTATCCTCCTCACCTCGGCCACCCAGGTGCGAATCAGCGACTGCGTGGAGACCCACCCGAACGACGGCATATTCAACGCCGACGGCGCGCGAGAGCCAGGAAACCGACAGCCCCGCCCCGGCGGGCGAGATCTGTACACCGTTGCAATGGTGTTGGAGGACGACCGGTGGCGGGTGGCCGACATGTTCATCCAGACCGACAGCGAGTGCATCAGCCCACCAACGGCGGCGGGGTTGACAATCATCGGCGAGGGGTAACCCCGGAAGATGGGGCCGTTGGTCTAGCTCAGACTCCGCTGCTCGAAAGGACAGCCGAGAGACGCCGAGTCTAGGATCTACGTTGCGGGCCTTAGTAGGGGGAAGACCAGCAACTATGACCACCATTGAGACGACAGCCCCGTCGACCGCCGCGCTCTCCGACTGGCTTTCAAGCTTCGGCGCGGCCCTCGAAGCGGGTGACGTCGACGCCGCCGTTTCCATGTTCGCCGACGAGTGCTACTGGCGAGACCTCGTCACCTTCACCTGGAACCTGAAAACCGTGGAGGGTCACGACCAGATTCGGGACATGCTCAACGCTCGACTGGCCGACGTGAAGCCATCCGACTTCGTCATCGAAGGTGAGGCCGCCGAAGCCGACGGGGTCATCGACGGCTGGTTCAACTTTGAGACCGAGGTCGCCAGAGGCCACGGTCAGATTCGCATGGTCGACGGGAAGTGCTGGACGCTGCTCACCACCATGGTTGAGCTGAAGGGGCACGAAGAGCCGTCGCGGACCACACGCCCAAAGGGCATCGAGCACGGGGTGGTGCCGGGTCGCAAAAACTGGTCGGAAACCAAGGCCGAGGACGAGGCCGCGCTAGGCAACACCGAGCAACCGAACTGTGTGATCATCGGCGGCGGTCAGGGCGGCATTGCGCTGGGGGCGCGGCTGCGGATGCTCGGCGTGCCGACCATCATCATCGAGAAGAACCCTCGGGCCGGTGATTCCTGGCGCAACCGCTACAAGTCGCTCTGCCTCCACGACCCGGTGTGGTACGACCATCTGCCGTACCTCAAGTTCCCGGAGAACTGGCCGGTGTTCGCCCCGAAGGACAAGATCGGCGACTGGCTTGAGATGTACACCAAGGTCATGGAGCTGAACTACTGGAGCTCCACCGAATGCCAGTCCGCGTCCTACGACGAGGCCAGCGGTCAGTGGACCGTCGTCGTCGAACGGACCCATGACGACGGCACCACCGAGACGGTCACCCTCCAGCCGCAGGAGCTGGTGTTGGCCACCGGCATGTCGGGCCGCCCCAACATTCCCGAAATCGAGGGGGCCGACACGTTCGAGGGCGACATTCACCACTCCAGCCAGCACGGCGACAGCTCCGGCTACAAGGGCAAGAAGGCGGTGGTGCTTGGATCGAACAACTCCGCCCACGACATCTGTGCCGCCCTCTGGGAGAACGGCGCTGACGTGACCATGATCCAGCGGTCATCCACCCACATCGCCCGCTCGGACAGCCTCATGGAACTGGCGCTGGGAGACCTCTACTCGGAGCGGGCCTTGGAGAGCGGGGTCACCACCGAGATGGCGGACCTGATCTTCGCCTCCATTCCCTACCGGATCATGCACACCTTCCAGATCCCGGTGTACGAGGAAATGGAGCGGCAGGACAAGGAGTTCTACGACAAGCTCGAAGCCGCCGGGTTCATGCTCGACTGGGGCGACGACGGGTCCGGTCTGTTCATGAAGTACCTCCGCCGTGGTTCCGGGTACTACATCGACGTTGGCGCCTGCGATCTCATTATCGACGGCAGCGTCAAGCTTGCGCCGGGGGTCAACATCGAGCGGATCAACAAGAACTCGGTCACCCTCACCGATGGCGTAGAGCTTGAGGCGGACCTGATCGTGCTTGCCACCGGGTTCGGCTCGATGAACGGGTGGGCCGCGAAGTTGATCTCACAGGAGGTGGCCGACAAGGTTGGCAAGTGTTGGGGCCTCGGTTCCGACACCACCAAGGACCCCGGCCCGTGGGAGGGTGAGCAGCGGAACATGTGGAAGCCGACCCAGCAGGAGGGGCTGTGGTTCCACGGCGGCAACCTGCATCAGTCTCGGCACTATTCGCAGTTCCTGGCCTTGCAGCTCAAGGCCCGCCAGGTTGGCATTCCCACACCGGTGTACGGCCTGCAAGAGGTGCACCACCTCGGCTGAGGTCGGTTGGTCAGCTGCGGTGCCTGATCAATATCCGGTCGTCGCAACGATCGCAGTACCTAGTCATCGCAGCGACCGCAATACCTAGTCGTCGCAGCGACCGCAATACATAGCGTGATCGGCCGCGGACTCGCCAAGACGGGCGATGTCCCGGTCGGTCGGCGGGTCGACGCTGGCCGCAGCCTTGACCGTTGCCAAACACGCTCGACAACGCCAGCCGAGCGGCTGGTCAACCACCTCAAACCGATCGGCCAGAACTTGGCGCCGCAGCGCGGCCACGGGGTCGGTCAGTTGCTCAGCCATCGCTGCAGGCTACAGAATCTGCGACAGGAAGGCCTGGGTCCGGGGCTCGGTCGGGTTGGTGAAGAAGTGCTCGGGGGTTCCGACCTCGACAATTTCACCCGACGCCATGAAGACCACCCGGTCGGCGACCTGGCGGGCAAAGCCCATCTCGTGGGTGACCACAATCATGGTCATGCCCTCGCGGGCCAGGTCGGTCATGACCTCCAGGACCTCGTTGATCATTTCGGGGTCGAGGGCCGACGTCGGCTCGTCGAACAGGATGACCTTCGGCTCCATCGCCAGCGATCGGGCGATGGCAACACGCTGCTGCTGACCACCGGAGAGCTGGCCGGGTCGCTTGTGGGCCTGTTCGGGAATTTGCACTCGCTCCAACAGCTCCATGGCCTTGGCTTCGGCCTCGCTGCGGGATTGGCCGCGGACCAGGCGCGGGCTCAGCGTGATGTTGTCCAACACCGACAGGTGGGGGTAGAGGTTGAACTGCTGGAAGACCATGCCGGTCTCCCGGCGGATCGCTTGAATGTTGCGCAGGTCGTCTGACAGCTCAACGCCGTCAACCCAGATCTGGCCCTCGTCGTGCTCTTCGAGCCGGTTGATGCAGCGGATCAGCGTGGACTTGCCAGAACCTGACGGTCCGATGACCACCACCACTTCCTGGCGGGCCACCTGCACGTTGATGTCGTTCAGCGCCGTGAACGAGCCGAAGCGCTTCACCACACCCTCGAGCTTGATCATGGTCTCGGCGCCCTGGCCGAGCTGTGTTGCGTCGGCGAATACTTCGCCGGTTGCGACGCCCTCGGTTTCACTACTCATCGCTGACCTACTCCTAGTCGGGTCTCAAGACGCTGGCTTTCCTGCGACATCACATAGGACCCTGCCCAGAAGAGCAGCAGGACGAACATGAGTGTCTCGGCGATCAATCCCTGGCCCCGGAACGCGTCCTGGGCCGTTGATGCCTCGGCGCTGGAGAGCAGATCGGTGAACGAGAACGCCGCTCCCGCCAAGGTGGTGTCCTTGAACAGGCTGATGAACTGCCCGACCAACGCCGGGATGACGTTGCGGATCGCCTGGGGCAGCACGATTCTTGTGGTGATTGGAATCGGCGAGAGGCCGTTGGCCTTGCCCGCTTCGATCTGTCCCTTGGGGATCGACTGCAGGCCGCCTCGAACAATCTCGGCCACGTAGGCGGAGGTGAATAGAACGAAGATCACGATGGCCCGCACCACGTTGCCGGGGGCGAGTGACTGCGGCACGAAGAAGCCGAGTGCCACGCTGGCCATCAGCAACAGGGCGATGAGCGGCACACCTCGGAACAGTTCGATGTAGACGGTGGACACCCCGCGGATGATGGGGAACTCCGACCGCCGACCAAGCGCAAGCAACACCCCGATGGGGAAACACAGCGCAATGGAGAACGCGGCCAGGAACAGGTTGAGCACGAGGCCGCCCCAGTTGTTCCAGCTGACGCCGGCGTTGAGGTACCAGATTGACGCGAGGGCCAACATGAGGATGCCGACCACGACCGGCGGACTTGTCCTGGCCGGTATCCGAGCACCGAGGATTCGGCCGATGATCACCGCGGCGATCACTCCGGCAACGAGAATCCACGGTCCGATGGTTGAGGTAAGTGACAGCAGCAGCCCGACGGTGAGTACCGCCGGCCACAGACGAAGGAGGAGTGAACCGGCACGGGCCAACAGCGAGCGCTCGTCGGGTTCCACTTCGGCATCGTCGCTCTCGTCGCCTTGGCGAGCGGCGAAGCCACCGGCGAGGCCACCGAGGAAGGCCAACGCAACCACAACGGTGGAGAGGCGGGTGAGCTGCTCTGCGGGCCATGACCCGGTCATGTAGAGCCCGAGGTTGGTTCGGACAACGTCCCATCGGCCGGTCACAAAGACAAAGCGGAGCAGCCGATACAGGGCGAAGATGGACAGGGCGCCGACCACGACCGTGACGATGGAGTCGAGCGCGGAGCGGAACAGATTCTTGCGGAGCCACTGAACGATCACTGTTGTATCGCCATTCTGCGGTTGAAGACGTTGACTATGGCGGAGAGGATCAACGATGCGATCAGGTACAGCAGCATCAACATCATGAACGCCGGGACTGCCGGGGCACGGTTGCCGATGGCGGTAGTCGTCACCTTGGTGAGTTCGAAGTAGCTGATGGCGAAGCCCAACGATGAGTTCTTCATCAGGTTCAGGTACTGGTTGCCGAGAGGTGGCAGAGCGATGCGGAGCGCCTGAGGCAGGACGACGTATCGCATCCGCTGCCAGCCGCTGAGTGCCATTGCCGACGCCGCTTCACCCTGGCCCTGCGGGACCGCCTGGATGGAACCACGGAAGATCTCGGCGATGTGGCTTGCGGTGTAGAGAACGAGGGCGACGAGCAGTGCGAAGTACTCGGGCTGCATGGTGATGCCGCCGGAGACGCTGCGTCCGTCGATGGAGGGGCCGGACACGCCGATACCGACCAGGACCGCACCCCAGAAGAGGATGAGCGCAAACGCCGGGAGGCTCCACCAGAGAGCGCGGGCCGGTTCGCCGGTGGCGTTCATCACCGACTGGCGCCAGCGGTAGAGGCCATAACCCACCGCCCCGGCGACTATGGCGACGAGCCAGAGCATCAGGCCGGAACCGGTGAACCACGGGACCGACATGCCACGGACGTTCGCGATGGCAAAGCTGCCAAGGGTCCAGGACTCGTCGACCCGGGGCATCGACAGTACGGCGGCGAGGTAGGTGAAGATCACGATGCCGAGCAGCGGCACGTTGCGGATGACCTCCACATACACCCGGGTGATGTTGCGGATCAGCCAGTTGCCGGACAGTCGACCGATGCCGACAGCCACGCCGAGCAGGGTGGCAAGGACAATGCCGACGATGACAACACGAAGGGTGTTGAGCACACCTTCGACCACGGCCTCACGGACCGGCTGCGAGGTGCGGAAGTCATTGGCGGGAATGGGGAATCCGGCGGGTTGATCCAAAAACCCGAAGCCGGTCGGGATGCCTTGATTGGTGCTGTTCACCCGCACGTTGTTGACCAGAACGGCAACGATGGCGATGAACAGGCCCAGCACAGCCAACTGAAAAGCCCACGCCAGCGTCTTTACGTCACGCCAGAACGGTGGCTTTGTGGCGGCGACCACTTGACTCACGTTCCCCTCCCCCAACTTTCAAAGCGATCGTCCGGGCCGAGTTGTCAACGTTGGCAACTCGGCCCGGCAGATTCGATTTCTACTACACGACCCGAAGGCCGTTACTGCAGTGCTTAGTAACGCTGGTGCTTAACGGTAAGGCGGTGCGTAGAGCAGGCCGCCGTTGAACCACAGGTCGTTCTCGCCACGCTCGAGGCCGAGCGGGGTGATGTGACGCTCGAAGATCTCGCCGTAGTTACCGACCTGGCTGACGACCTGGTAGTTGGCGTCGGTCGGCAGACCGAGGCCCGGGTCCAGGGTTGCGCCGTCAACTTCAACGCCGAGGAAGAGCTGCACCGAGGGGCTGTCCGAGGTGAGGAAATCATCGACGTTGGCCTGGGTGATGCCGAATTCTTCGGCCTGGATGGTGGCAAAGACTGCCCAGTTGACTGCCTGGGCCCAAGCGGTGTCACCGTCACGGACGGCGGGAGCCAGCGGCTCCTTTGAGAACACCTCGGCCAGGATCTTCAGCGAGTCGGCACCGTCCGGGTAGGACGAACGCAGACCGGAAAGCTGGGAGACATCCGACGACCAGCCGTCACAGCGGCCACCGAGGAATGCTTCCTGGATCAGGTCGGTGTTCTCGAAGGAGAGCACCTCGACGCTGAGGCCAAGACGGGTGAACTCGTTGGCGACGTTGCCTTCGGTGGTGGTACCCGAAGCAACGCAGACCACGGTGCCGTCCATGTCTTCGAGGGTGTCGAAGCCTGCGTCGGTGGCAACCATCATGCCCTGGCCGTCATAGAAGTTCGGCTGGAGGAAGGTTGCGCCTTCGCCGCCGTCACGGCTGGCGGTCCAGGTGGTGTTACGAACGAGGACGTCGATCTCGCCGGACTGCAGTGCGGTGAAGCGATCTGCGGTCTCAAGGTCGATGAACTCAACCGCTTCGGCGTCGCCGAGGACGGCGGCAGCGATCGCACGACAGAAGTCGTTGTCGAAGCCTTCGTGGGTGCCGTCGGCCTGGAGCACTGCGAAGCCTGGAAGGGCGTCACGAGTACCGCAGCGGACAACGCCTGCGGCCTGTACGGCGTCAAGAACACTTTCGGCACCCTGAATTTCGGTGACCGTCTCTGTCTCGTCGTCTTCCTCAGGCTCATCGCCATCATCGGAATCTGAAGTATCTGGTGCCTCACTGGTGCTGCTGGTGTCGTCGTCGGCTTGTGCGTCATCATCGCTCGACGCACAGGCAGCGGCGCCCATGCTGATGGCGAGAAGCAACGCCACCAATCGCAATAGTTTGCTCATCTGAACTCTCCCCTAAATGGTTTGATTCCCATAGATCTCGCTCAGTAGCGATCCATGTCCAGAGTGATCCTATGCCTATACCGCCTACGGCGGAAGGGCCGTCATCCGGGCTTCACAAAGCCCTTACAATTGACGAGAGCACCGCGTCGGGGCTCTAGGGTGACAAATGCGTGGTCAGTTTGTTGCTTGTCGAGGACGACAGTCGGATCGCTGCAGCATTGGCTGCGGCGCTAGAACAGGGCGGTTTTACGGTTGAGCACGCCGCAACGGCCAGCGAGGCACTTGCGGCACCCGAGAGCGACCTCATCTTGTTGGATCTCGGCCTTCCGGACATGGATGGTTTGGAGCTGTGTCGTCAGATTCGCGAAACATCCACCGTCCCAATCATCGCGGTTACGGCCCGAGGCACCCCCGCTGAGCGCGTTGCTGGACTGAAAATGGGGGCGGACGACTACCTCGTAAAACCCTTTTCCCTTCCAGAGCTACACGCCAGAATTGAAGCCGTCCTGCGGCGCACCGGTCTGACCACCCAGCGGCCCAAGACCATTGCGGTTGGGGACGTGGTGATCGACCAGCGCAGCAACACCGTGACCGTCGACGGATCTCAGGTCCAGCTGTCTCGCAAAGAGTACGACCTGCTGGTCGTGCTGGCGTCAGACCCCGACCGGGCCTTCACTCGAGCGGACCTTCTGCTGAAGGTGTGGCACACCGGCTGGGAAGGCAAGTCACGAACGGTTGACGTTCACGTCGGTCTCATTCGCCAGAAGACCGGGCGGCCGGAACTCATCAAGACAATTCACGGCGTTGGCTACAAACTGCTGGGCCAAACTGTAGAGACAGATGCCTGACCGCTGCGGCCGAGCTGGCCGTTGCGGGGTCCAGCGCGGGGCTGGCCGCGGTCGGCCCGGCCGCGG
>CAZSTV010000067.1:0-6188 GCA_964609665.1 uncultured Acidimicrobiaceae bacterium | reverse complement strand
GCATGCAACGCAGGCTGCTCGCGTTCTTTCTGCCCATCTTTCTGCTGACCGCTGCGGTGCTCGGCGGGTGGTTGGCCGTCGAGTCGGCGTCACGCATCTCCCGGGACGCAGCGCTCGACCGGATGGCCGAGGCCGATGCGGTGGCGGCCACTGTCGCCGAGGGCCTGCGTCGCTCCGGGCCCGATGGCGCCGTCGATGGGTTGCGAGCGACGCAGGACAGCCGAGACGAACGGCCCGACGTTGACGTGGACCACTACCTCTCGATCGACGGCGCTCCCGTGCCGCCGGACCTGCGGCCACAGGGCAATGCGATCGACCGCATAGAGCTCGCCCTCGACCCGTCGACGGTGATCTTCCCGTGGACCGACGGGGACTTTGTCACCGCCACCGACATCCGCGTCGAGGACGGCGCCTCGGCAACCGTGACCGTGCTGGAACCCTCCGATGAAACACAGGCGGCCGTGGCCCGTCGCTGGGTCATGATTGCGGCGGCCGTGGCGACCGTCATGGCATTCATCGCTCTGGTGACCTACCCGCTGACTCGCTGGGCGTTGCGGCCCGTGCTGCAACTGGACCGGACCGCATTGGCGTTGGCCGGCGGAGACATGGAAGCCAGGGCCGACCCCGACAGTGGGCCGCCGGAAATTCGACGGTTGGCGGCCAGCATCAATTCCATGGCGGAGCGGGTGGCCGCGGGCCTGCATCGAGAGCGAGCCTTTGTGGCCAGCGCGTCGCATCACTTCGGCAACCTGTTGACGCCACTGCGGCTTCGAATGGAGACGCTCAACCATCTCGGGACCGACGCCGGAGACCCGTTGGACAACACCGTCGAGGAGGCACTTGCCGAACTGGACCGCCTCGAAGCTGCCGCCGAGCGCCTGCTGCAACTCAACCGAGCTGAGGAGGGTGCGGCGCAACCGACGGTGGTGGAAGTGGGTGCGATCGTCGACGAGAGTCTGCGGAGTTGGCGAGTGGTAGCCGAGGCTCGGGGTGTCGGCCTGGAACGCAAAGGTTCCGATCACGCGCTGGCGTTGGCCTCCCCCGGTGCGATCGAGGAGACGCTCGACAACCTCATCGACAACGCCATGAAGTACGCCGAGGGTTCCACCATCACCCTGTCGGTGTTGCGCGGGCTGCACAACGTGCGGGTCATGGTCGCCGACCGAGGCCCAGGCCTGAGCGATGCCGAGATCGAACAGGCCCAGGGTCGGTTCTGGCGAGGAGCAACCCAGCAGAACAAGCCGGGCAGCGGCCTCGGGCTGGCAATCGTCGATGCGCTCGCCGCTCAATGCGGCGGCCACTTCGAGCTCCGCACCGGACCCGATGGCGGACTCGAAGCGGCACTGGTGTTAAAGCGTGCCCCGCAATAGTGCCCGTCTGTTCCAGGCGCCCCGCAAAACAAAAAGAACCCTGTGGGGGCAGTCCTCGTTGCGGTCGAGACTGTCCCCACAGGGGCGGCGGCGACAGCCAAAAAATGACTGTTGCAAAGAGCGGGAGGAACGTCGGCGGAAACATCCCTCCCGCATGTATCTTTTTACTAAATGGATACGACCACTTCAAGCACCATTGGAATATAAACCAAAAATACTTTGATGCCTATTGTTGTCAATTATTGGCTGTTGTTGAGGTTTCATGGCGACGCGTTGTGATGGAGCGACAATGGAACCCTTGGGTCGATATGGCTCTCAGGGGCGGGCCGGGCACAATGGGTGGGTGATCGACCTTCGTTCAGACACCGTCAGCAGACCATCAGATGCCATGCGCCAAGCGATGGCGGTCGCCGAGGTGGGCGACGACGTGTGGGGCGACGATCCCACGGTCAAGGAACTGGAGTCCACCACCGCTCAACTGCTCGGCAAAGAGACTGCCGTGTTTGTACCATCCGGCACCCAGAGCAACCTGTGTGCGCTGCTAGCCCACTGTCAGCGGGGCGACGAGTACATCGTCGGCGACAACGCCCACACCTACCGGTACGAGGCGGGCGGCGCCGCGGTTCTTGGCAGCATCCAACCCCAGCCGGTGCGGACGCTGCCCGACGGGCGTATGGATCTGGAGCATGTAGCAAAGGTGATCAAGCCTGCCGATGACCACTTTGCCAACAGCAAACTCCTGTCGCTTGAAAACACACATGACGGTAAGGTGTTGCCGCTTTCCTATCAAACCGAAGCAGCGTCACTTGCCGAAGCCAACAGCCTTTCGATGCACCTGGACGGTGCCCGGTTGTGGAACGCCACCGTTGCACTCGGCGCCTCTCCGGCCGAGGTCGCGGCACCGTTCGACACCGTGTCGGTCTGTCTGTCAAAAGGCCTCGGTGCGCCGGTCGGCTCGGTACTGGTCGGCTCCGAAGAGCTCATCACCCAGGCTCGAAAGTGGCGCAAGATGCTTGGCGGCGGCATGCGTCAGGCCGGCATCTTGGCCGCAGCGGGACTGTACGCGATCGCCAACAACATCGACCGTCTGGCGGACGACCATGCTAACGCGGCACGGCTCGCCGAAGGGCTCGGGCAGATCGACGGCGTCACCGTCTTCGGCCAGTCCACCAATATGACGTTCCTGCGGTTCGAGTCCGACCCGGTCCAGGTGGCGGCGGCGCTCGCCACCTCGGGCATCGTGATCCCATCGGGTCCAGGCGCAACAAGGCTGGTCACCCATCTCGACGTGAGCGCAGAAGACATCGAAACAACGATTGATGCGGTGGCAGCGCACATGGCATCGGTCGGAGCGTCCGACGCCGCCTGATCCGCCCCATGGTTACCAATCACAACGACCTCCGCGGCATCCTCGACCAGGACTACCAAGCCTCCACCCATTCGCCCGCCGCTCCACGCGCTGCGGTGGCCGCCATCTTCCGTCGCAACGATGGCCGCGCTGACAACGGTGGCCGCGCTGCCAGCAACGACCGCGCCGACAACGCCAACGCCGGCTCGGAGCTGCTGTTCATCCAGCGGGCGACGAAGCCGACCGATCCGTGGTCCGGTCAGATGGCCTTTCCCGGCGGCCGCAGCGAAGAGCGAGACAGCTCGCCGCAGGACACCGCCATGCGTGAAACCATGGAGGAGATCGGGCTTCATCTTGCACCGTCGGCCTACGTTGGATCGCTGAACGAGTTGGACGGCGGCAGAGCGAACGGTCGCCACATCATTGTCTCGGCCCATGCCTACTGGTTGGAGGGGCCACGCCCGGACGTGAACCCCAACCACGAAGTTGCGGATGTGGTGTGGGTGCCGCTGAACGATCTTGGCGACACCGACCGCTACATCGACTATCACTACCCCCTCGCCGGGGCCGACTTCCCCGGCATCCAGCTGGACCAGGACGGCCAGGTCATTTGGGGACTGACCCTCCGGCTGCTGAGCGACCTGTTCCACCGCATGAGCACGCCGTTCATCATCCCCTACGAGGACTGACCGGCGGTGACCGGCTCGAACCTGGCGTAACGTTTTGGCATGGGAGTGCCATACAGCTAGAGATGGACGCAACCTCGGAGCGAGGAGATCGACCGAACACGTCCGGTCGAGGATTCAGCCGTCCGGGCTTCCGGGTCGGCAGAAACAACGCTGCTGCCAGATCGGCGCGCCTGCAAGGCCAGTCCGATGCCGAGCTGCTGGCCGAGCCAACCCGGGCGACCGATGCGTTTGGTGAGGTCTACGAGCGACACGCTGAGGCCGTGCTCACCTACTTTGTACGGCGGACCGGCTGCGCTCAGACCGCAGCCGACCTCACCTCGGAGACGTTCGCCGCGGCGCTGGTCTCGCGGCGTCGGTTCCGAGATACCGGCGCGCCGGGGCGAGCCTGGCTGTTCAAGATCGCTCAGCGACAACTGACCGGGTTCATCCGATCCGAGCAGGTGTCGATGCGAGCCAGACAGAAGCTGGGCATCGGCGCGGCCCAGGTTGACGATGCCGACATCGAACGGATCGAGCGGCTCGTCGACTTCTCCAACATCAAGCCGGCGATCACCGAGGCGGTGGCCCGACTACCCGAAGCCCATGCCCAGGCCGTGGCGCTCCGCATCGGCGATGAGCTGCCGTACCGAGAGGTAGCGGACCGACTCGGCTGCACCGAGGGCACGGCCCGGGTCAGGGTGTCCCGGGCCCTCACAACACTGGCCGAAGAACTGGGAGCGTTGAGATGAGCGATCGACCGGCCTTCCTCGATGTTCTGAAGCAGGAGCTGACAGCGGCAGCCGAAGTTGCGGAGCGGCGGCGGACCACACGACGACGGTGGACCGGCATCGGCGTCGGGACGGTGGCGGCCGGGGCCCTGGGCATACTGCTGGCCATGACGCCGAGCGACATCCTTCGGGAGGATCAGGACGCCCAGGTGGAAGCGGTGGCCGAGCGCGACGACCCCGGATTGGAGGATCCGACATCAGATTACCCCGCCCCCGAGGAGTCTGGCGACGACGACAATGGGGAGAGGGCCGCCCCTACGGTCACCAGGACACTGGAGGGCCCGGCATCAGAGAGCGACGACGTTCTCATTTACGACCTACGGCTGCAAACCGGTGAGCGCTTCCGTCTCCAGGTGCCGGACGCATTCGACGGCGAGCTGACGCTCATCGAACCCGCTGCGCCCGAGCCGATCATCATCAAAGGCTCACGTGGGCTGATCACCATCTCCTTCCGGACCTGTGCGGATGAATCGGAAGGGGGCGACGGCGCCGGTGCGGGTTTCACCGTGTGCGGAACTAATCCGCTGTTGACCATGACCGTCGACCCGACCGTTGATCAATTCGATGACGGCTCCCAAGAGAACTTCGCCCAGGACGAGATCGACCGGTTCAATCTCCGGGTCCTTGCGACGGGCTCGCGTTACGGGCCGATTCTCACCTCGGCGTTCGAGCAGTTCCAGAGCTGTGGTAACTGCGTGACCTGGGGGCCGATGGTGTTCTCTGATGAGGCCATTGCCATCCACACGACGGGACCGACCACGGTGGAGGCAATCTCCCTGCTCGGTTCGCTGGAAACGGCGTGGACGGTCAACTTTGACGGCCACACCGAGGCAGGCCTCAACCTCTTCGGCCAAGACGACGGCGTACTTGTTGACCTGGTTGGCGGGCCGATCGTCAAACTCGACCTGGACGGCGACGAGCAGTGGCGTTTCGACCGAGACGGAGGCGAGCAGCAGCTCGATGTCTTCGGCAGCTTCTTCCTGACATCGTTCACCGACGCCGATGACAACCGGGCTCCCCTCCTGCGACGCATCGACCCTGCAACCGGTGAGCTGGCGTGGGAGGCCAGCGGCCGGGTCGGCGCTGACTGGCAACCAACCTCACCGGTGATCTTCGGCAACAGCCTGGTGGTGATGGACCTGCGGGACCAGAACATGACCGGTCCCTTCGCCACGCTGTATGGGTTCGATATCACCAGTGGCGAAGCGATCTGGGTTACCGACCTCGGCGTCGCCCGCAGGGCCTCCGATCGAAGGCTGCTCGCTCTCTTCGACTTTGCGGACGGCCAAGGCCTGTTCGTTAGGACCACCGATGGCGACGTCTATCGAATAGACCCGCTCTCCGGACACGCTCTGTGGCGAACGATGGTCCCCGGGGGGTGGTTCAACGGCACCGAGTTTGATCCGAGCGGCGCCCTGGCCCTCGACGTCACCTCGCCGACCGGCCGATTCCTGCTCGACCCGGCGACCGGCAAAATCGTCAGCAGCGGCAGCGGCAGTGATGTCGGAGGCGCTGGCAGCGGTAGCAGTGGTAGCGGTAGCGATGGGCTGTTCACTTGTCCGGTCACCGTTGCCCCGGACGTTCCCTACACGCCGCCGGAACCGTGGCCGCCGACGCCGTCATCGCCGGACCACGTTTGGTACGGCACCGGCGATCTCTGGACCGTGCATGAACGCACCGGCCACACGCCGCGCAAGAGTGTGTGGTGGAGCGCCAGGTTCCCCGGTGGCGCCGCCGAACCGGCCCCTGAATTGTCGGTGACCTATGAGCGTCTCGACCCCGACGCTGACGAGCGGTCGACGGTGACTTTCGACTCGCCGGGGACGAACGCCTTCACACCGGAAGACGGCTCGTTCATGATCAATGGCCTTGAACCCGACGAGCAGGGATGTTGGCAGGCCACGGCCACATATAGAGGCGCGACGCTGAGCTACGTGTACGAAGTGAATTAGATGGTGACGGTGAGTTCAAGTGGTCATGGCGACAGTTTGATCGTAGACCGCTTTGGCGTTGG
>CAZSTV010000066.1:0-23846 GCA_964609665.1 uncultured Acidimicrobiaceae bacterium | reverse complement strand
CGGGTCGACCCCGCTCGGGGGCGAAACGGCCGGGGTGCCGGTGCGGGACATGACCTCGCCGGTCTTGAGGACGATCTCCCGAGGGTCGAGCGGCTTGCCAGTGGCGTTGGCCGGGCAGACCGAGGTGCAACGTCCACACATGGTGCAGGCGTCGGTGTCCATCAGCTGCTTCCAGGTGAACGTCTCGATGGTGGAGGCGCCGAACGTCTCAAGTTCGGTGGAATCCAGGTCGGGGAGGGGCTTCATGGCCCCCTTCGGGCGATCCCGGTCCGAGAGGTACATGTTCAACGGTGAGGTGAACATGTGGCGGAGCATGGTGCCGGGGATGATGGCCAGCAGTGCGCAGAAGCTGAGTACGTGGGCGATCCACCAGGCCTGGTGCCAACCGCTGAGGTTGCCGGAACCGTCGACCAGCAGTGCCAGCGGATAGCCAACGACGGACCACTTCTCGAACTCGGGCAGGTCCTGGAGGGCAATGCGGTAGGCCTCGGCGCCGAAGCCGGTGACGCCCACAGCGGTGAGCACACCCAGAATCACCGCGTGTTCGGGCCGTGATTTCACCGAGATGCGGTAGGGGCGCCAGCTCTTCGGGCCGTAGCGCCGGACGATGGCGATACCCATGCCGAGCAGGAAGCCGACGCCGGCAAGGTCAGCGATGAGCGCATATGCCTTATATACGTCGCCGTTGAGGAACTTGAGGCTCTCGGGTACCTGGTGGTTGATCTCCAAGACGGTGGTGACCGCCAGAAGAATGAGGAAGTTGAAGTAGATGAGGGAGTGCATGATGCCTGCACCGGGCTCACGCATGAGGGTCTGCATGTAGACGCCGGCCCGGAAGTCGCCGAGCCGCTTCTTCAGATTCTTACGGTTGGTGGTGCGTCGGTCGGGGGCGCCGCGCTCCCAGTTCTTCACCCGGTATGAGAGTTGAACAGATGCCCACAGCAGCAGCAGGGGGATGACCGTGTAGAACGCCAGTTTCAGTGGCGACGGGATGTTCTCGAACAGCTCCCGCTGTACCTCGGAGTCATCGTGGAAGTTGAAGAACCAGGCTGCCAGTCCGGACAGCACGGTGACTATCGCCATCGCCAAACCGACACCCAACCACAGCTGGTTGGCCTTGATGGGCGTCTTCGGTGCGCCGTCCCCCAACGAGTCAGCGCCCGCTTCGGCGTCCGATCCGGTCTCTTCGTCCATCACTGCGTGCTCCATATAGAGGTGACGGTAGTGGCAATTGCTCCCGGCGAGCATTATTGGCGCCTTGCGATTTCAAAAAAATGAGTCCTGGGGCCGTGGTTTGGTCTTTCGTGTTCACCGCAACGCGCAGTAAGGTCTAGCCATGCAGCTTGTAACCGCAGTCATCAAGCCCCACATGCTCGACCCGGTCAAGGAGGCGCTTGCTGCGGTTGGCGTTCAGGGTATGACCGTCAGTGAGGTCAAGGGCTTCGGCCGCCAGGGCGGGCACACCGAGACCTACCGCGGTGCTGAGTACCGGGTGGACTTCGTCCCCAAGGTCAAGCTTGAGATCGTGACCGATGGTGCAACGACCCAATCAGCCGTTGACGCAATCATCAAGGGTGCGCAGACCGGCAAGATCGGTGACGGCAAGATCTGGGTGACCCCGGTCGAGACACTCATCCGCATTCGCACCGGAGAAACCGACACCGACGCCGTATAAGCTTCGGCCTTCGGTCGCTGGTTCGACCTTCGGTCGAACTGGGTTTCTTCGCTGGCGCTCTGAAACGCCGCCGCTAGCGAGTTCTGGCCGCTAGGCCGGAACTTGTCAGAACCCGAAGGGTTCTAATTGGCGCTGAGTTCGGCGAGTAGGGCGATTTGTTCCGTTGTGGGTGAGCCACCCAACTTGCTGCGGAACGAGGCGTCCCCGACCTGCCAGGCGGCAAAGCTCTCGGCGAAATCACCGGCACCGGTGCTGAAGTCCGTGGCGCCGTTGCCCGGCCACCACGGGGCGGAGTCGAGCCCACGAGCATCTTCCCAACGTCGTCGGTCCGGCCCGTCATTGAGAGTGACGTCGACCGCATGGCCCAACTCGTGGGCGATGACGTGCGCCAACAACTCGGTCGACTGGGATTCCCGCACATAGATTTCGATCTTGCGTTCCGGGACCATGGTCAGGCCGTACAGGCCGCTCTTCTCGGGGAGGAAAGAAATGGTCCAACCGGGAAGCAGCTGCTGCCACGGATAGGAAATGGTCTCGAGGGCGGCCTGGCCAACCGCTTCGACCCCGGCGGGGGCTGGTGTGTCGACGGGCAAGGTCTCGACGGGCACTGTTGGGGGCACGGTGTCGACGGGTGCTGTGCTGGTGGTCGGGTCGATCGTCGTGGACGTGGTGGCGGCCGACGTGGTGGTCGTCGAGTTATCGGCGTCGCTGGGAGCGGCCGGGGCAATCGAGGTGGTCGTGGTGGCCGAAGCAACTGCGGCCGGAGCGGCGGGGACTGCCGAGGTCGAAGCGGCGCCGGTTGGGACGGTGCTCGGAACGACGGTGGAGCTCGTTGCCGCGTCCGCACCTTCGCTGTTGGCGAGGTCCAGGAGTTCTTGGCTGCTGTACGCCGAGCCTCCGCTGGTGCCGCTTGCCGGCAGTAGCGCACCACTCATGGTCATGAGAATCACCGCGGCGATGGCCATGGTCGACAGCAGCCAGAAGCCCTGGCCGATCGGCCGAGGCGCTGGGTCATCGATGATGCTGCGTCGGGTGGTTCGTTGCATTACTACGCAAACGTACTGAGCGTGGCGCGGCGGGACGAGAGTAAACATCTTGCCCAGTAGGTCGGGCGGCCCAGCGTAGTGAACCAGTTCGCCGCACACCGTGATGAGGCTCGGTGCTAGCGTCCGAGGCATGGCTCATGGAATTCAGTTGACGTTCGATGCCGCCGATCCGCCAGCGTTGGCGACCTTCTGGGCGTTGGCCCTTGGTTACGTTGAGCAGCCACCGCCACCGGGCTTCGACACCTGGGAGGACTTCGGCGCAGCCAACGACATTCCGCCGGAGCGGATGGGTGACTACGGAGCGGTCATAGACCCCGACGGCGCTGGGCCTCGGTTGCTCTTCCTAAAGGTGCCTGAGCCAAAGACGGCGAAGAACCGTATGCACATGGACGTCGTCGTGGAGGATCGCGACGCCCACGTTGCGCTGCTGGTGGAAGCCGGAGGCAAAGCAATCGACTCTCGGTCGGAGATGGGCGGCGAGTGGACCGTCATGGAGGACCCGGAAGGCAACGAGTTCTGTGTTGCCGAAGAGCCACCGCAGGGGGACTGAGCAGGTGGCGCTCTGGGCCTGCC
The DNA here is from genome assembly GCA_964609665.1 of uncultured Acidimicrobiaceae bacterium. Classification (GTDB taxonomy): domain Bacteria; phylum Actinomycetota; class Acidimicrobiia; order Acidimicrobiales; family SZUA-35; genus JAHELU01. The sequence continues at coordinate 20,552 of CAZSTV010000066.1, read as the reverse complement.
CGAACTGCGACCGGCGTTTCGGTAAGACAAACCAAAGCCACGAATGCGCCCCCGCCATGGACCTGGAGGAGTACTTCTCCACCGGTCCGGAGCGGGAACGACCGATCTTCGATGCGGTATGGGCACACCTCGAATCGTTGGCCGGAGATGATGGAGAAACGGTCTACGTGGAGCCGGTGTCCGTCGGCATCTTCTTCAAGGGCCGCCGGACGTTCGCTCAGCTCCGGCCGAAGACGAAGTGGGTGGCGCTGTCGTTCAACCTCGATCGAAAGCTGACCAGCCCTCGCCTGTCCCGCAAGGTTGTGGAGCACAGCGGTCGGTTCTTCCACGTGGTCAACGTGGCCGAGCCGTCAGAGATCGATGAGCAGATAACGGACTGGCTGACCGAGTCGTTCTTTGATGACGTCGGCGGGGGTATTGGCTCAGGCTGAGGGCACGTTCGCAAGCAATGCCTCGGCCTGGGCGATCAGGGCATCCTGATGAGGCTGCAGCTCCTGACCCCCGGCCCCCTCGCAGATGAACAGGTAGGGGTCAGCAACGTCGGTGCGGATACCGGAGATCTCCTCCAGCACCGCCAATCCGATGAACGGCACGTAGGCCGCCGCGTACCCACCTTCGTGGGTGAACACGACCCGACCGTCGCACAGCTCGTCGGCGACGCCCATCAACATCCGGGCCATCAGCCGGAACGTTTCGCTGTACGCCATCATCCGGCCGAGCGGATCGAAGTTGCTCCCGTCAAACCCCGACGGCGCCACAATCATGTCTGGAGCGAACCGTCGCAGCGCCGGAAGCACCACCCGCTCGTAGGCCGCAAGGTACGCGCCATGGCCCGAACCCGGTGGCAGCGGCACGTTGATGTTTGCCCCGGCGCCTGCCCCTTCGCCGACGTCGGTGATGTAGCCCGAGTCCGGTGGAAAGCACAGGTCCTGGTGAATGGAGATGGTCAGCACGGATGGGTCGTCATAGAAAACGGCCTGCTGTCCGTTGCCGTGATGAACGTCCCAATCCACCATCGCCACCCTCCCGACACCGCGTTCTCGTTGGAGGTGTTTCACCGCAATGGCGGCGTTGTTGAAGATGCAAAACCCCATGCCCGATTCGGGAATGGCGTGGTGGCCCGGTGGGCGCACCATGGCATAGACGTTGTCAACGGTGCCATCCAGCACGGCGTCGACCGCGGCGATGCAGCCACCGGCGGACATCAGCGCGATGTCGTAGCTGCCGTTGCCGAACGGAGTCAGTCCACCAGCGTCCCCGCCGCCGGCCGCGGATTGCTCGGCGATGCCATCGACGTAGGACGCCGGGTGGACCGCCTCGATCTCGGCTCTCGTAGCGGCTCGCGGTGTCACCTCAGTCAACTGGTCGAGGATGCCGCTACGGCGCCACAGGTTGAGGATGCGCCGCTTCGTCTCGGGGTTTTCCGGATGCTCGTAGGGCTGCAGGACCGACCCGTCGGACGGCAGAATCCAACCGCTGCCGGTGTCATGCCAGAGGTACTCTTCGGCCAGCACAATTCCCGTATTCCGCATCTGGTTCCTCCCCCTCGGCGCGCCGACCCGGCGGGCCCCTCTCCATGAATCATGGCACTTTCACTAGACCGGCACCTCTTCGTCTGGTGAGCCCTACATCCCCACATTGGACGGGTCGGCCGCGGGGGAGCGGTACCCCCGAATCCGCTACTATCTCCACCGTGTCGAGGGTGCCGATTGGCGGCGATGAATCAAGCCCCCTCGAACCGAACGGATAGAGGCGAATGGTGATCACCGAATGGCTCTCTCGGGTGGCGCGGCCGTTGCTGTTGAGCGCCGTTTTGTTGGTTGCGGCGTGCTCGGGTTCCGACGGCGATGAGGTCGCTGCGGACCTTGGGGACGGTGACGCATCGGCGGACAGCGCGGCGAGCGACGCCGAGCAGGCTTCGAGCACCACGGAACCCTCGACCACCGTGGAGCCCTCGACCGCCATGGATCTCTCGACCACCAGGTCGTCAGAGGCCCCGGTGGCCCCGTCAACGTTGAGCGCAGCGGAGGCGGACGAGCAACTGGGCGAAGATCTGATGGCCGCGCTCCTCGACTACATCGCCGCCGCGGACGCCTGTACGTCCGACATCCTCAACTGCGATATCGAGGGTTCATTGACGCCGCTGCTCGGCGGTGACTTCCGTTCGCTGGCCCGGAGTTTCTACCAGGACATGGTGGATGCGCGGGAGCAGTTCGACCTGACGGGCCGGGTCTATTTGTACCGCCGTCATTCACAGATCTTCGACAACCCGGTGTCCTATGCCCTGGAGACCTGCTACGAGAGCAAGGGCGGGGACGTTGTCCGGGTGAACGAGGACAGTTCAACCGACGTGGTCGACAGCTTGACGGCGGATGTGGCGTTCGAACAGTTCGTGCTCGAACTGCAGGCCGACGGCTCGTTCACAATCGTGGAACGGGCAACGAATCCTGAACAGGTGGGAGCGGAAACATGCGACGAGTTCCGCAATTAGGTGTTGTGGTAGTCGGTCAGAGGTCACGTCGACTCGCTGGCTGGTTGGCCAGGATCGGCCCGTAGGTCCAATATCCTGAAGACATGGCACTCTCGCTGAACCGCCACCCGTCCTTCTCACCTCGCCCCGGGCCCGTTCTGGTGATCGTCGCCGACGGGGTCGGCGTTGCCCCGGCCGACCCGAGTAACGCGGTCACCGAGGCCTACACCCCAACCCTCGATGGGTTGGCCTCGGCCGAGCTGTACACCGAGCTGGCCGCCCACGGTGAAGCGGTTGGACTGCCCAGTGATGACGACATGGGCAACAGCGAGGTTGGCCATAACGCGCTAGGCGCCGGTCGGATCTTCGACCAGGGGGCAAAGTTGGTCAACCGGGCCCTGGCCGATGGCTCGCTGTTCGAGTCCCCGGTCTGGACCGATGCTGTCGGTCGCTGCCAGGGCGCCGCGGGAGAAGCAGGAACGCTGCACCTGCTCGGCCTCCACAGCGATGGCAACATTCACTCCCACACCGACCACCTCTACAAGCTGCTGCGGCAGGCCGCCGCGTCGGGGGTCGCCCGTGCCCGGCTTCACATTCTGCATGACGGCCGAGACGTACCGGCCCGCTCCGCGCTGACCTACATTGCCGCCACCGAGGCGGTGCTGGCCGAGATCAACGCCGAACACGACGCGGACTATCGCATTGGGTCCGGCGGCGGCCGCATGACCATCACCATGGACCGCTACGAAGCGGACTGGGACATGGTGGCCAGGGGCTACCAGTGCCACGCCCACGGTCAGGGCCGCCCGTTCGGGTCTGCAACGGAAGCCGTGGAGACGGTCTACGCCGAGTCTGACGCCGGCGACCAGTACCTCGAGAGTTTCGTCGTTGTCGATGACGATGGTGCCCCGGTCGGGCAGATGGCCGACGGTGACGCCGTCATCCTGTTCAACTTTCGCGGCGACCGGGCCATCGAAATTTCCCGGGCATTCGAAGAGCCGGACTTCACCATGTTCGACCGGCGTTCACCGGAAGGCCGGGACCACCCCGACGTCTCGTTCGCCGGGATGCTCCAATACGACGGCGACACCCAGGTCCCGAAGCAGTACCTGGTCGAGCCACCGGCCATCGACCGGACCATCGGCGAGTACCTCTGCGCCGAGGGCGTCACCAGCTTTGCGGTCAGTGAGACCCAAAAGTTTGGTCACGTCACCTACTTCTGGAATGGCAATCGGTCCGGCTACATCGACGAGAGCCTTGAGACCTACGTCGAGATCCCCTCGGACAACGTTGAGTTCAACAAGACGCCTGGCATGAAAGTACGGGAGATCACCGAAGAGACGATCAAGCTGATGCGCAGCGGTCAGTTCCGCCACGGTCGCATCAACTTCCCAAACGGTGACATGGTGGGCCACACCGGCGACCTGCAGGCGACCATCGAGGCAATGGAAGTGGTCGAGGAATGTGTTGCCAGGCTGATGCGGGTGACCGAGGAGCTCGGTGGCGTGCTGATCTACACGGCCGATCACGGCAACGCCGACATCATGTACACCGAGTCAAAAGGGGAGCAGGTCCCAAAGACCTCACACACGCTCAGCCCCGTGCCGTTCGCCATCTATGACCCGGGCTACGACGGGGAGTACACGCTGGACCCGGTTGCCGGCGCCGGCCTGAGCCACGTTGCCGCAACCGTCCTGAACCTCATGGGCTTCGAGGCACCGGAGGACTATCAGCCGAGCATGCTCAACTTCGGCTGAACGGCTACCGGCAGTCAAAGACCGCCTAGCCGCGGCCGAAGACCCGCTAGCCGCGGCCAAAGATGGTGAACGTGGCAGTGTCGAGCAGCTGCTCAGCATCGGTGCAGGTTCGTTGCACCTCGGCCCAGGCTGCGGCCGGGCCCGATCCGTTGCTGAGGAACTTGTGGAACCGAGACATCATCTCGGCTGTCGAGTTGTTGTCCGGTACCGGCAACGTGCTGGCCACCACGCATGACGTGCCAGCGTTGAGAAAACCCGTCACCATGCCGAGTAGCTCTTGGCCCGGTGCGTCGGCGGCAAGCCCGACGTGGCAGGCCGAAAGCACAACGACCTTCGGCGCGTTGGCCAGGTCGCTGAGCTCATAGACACTGAGCTCGCCATCGGCCAACTGCAAACTGGAGAACAGGGGATTGTCCACCCGGACCGCGCCGTGGGCCACGATGTGAGCGAGGTCCGCTCCGTCGATTGTGGCCAACACCGTTTCGACCGATGCGCTCGAACCGGTGATTTCCACCGCCGCGCTCTGCTGAGCTGCTCGTAGCTCGGCCAGTTCCCGCTCGCCATGGTCGAGGTCCGGCCCGGACACCATCACCGTCCCGTGGCCGCTTCGTTGCGCCTGGTCTGTCATCGCCCACGCGCTCAGACTTGTCACCACCGACGTTGAACGGTTCCTGCAGCTGGTCAGGGCGCCCCACGGCACGGCGAACAACTCGGCAGGGACGGCAATCACCAACGGCTCGCCGCCGATGTCCAGCGGCCCAAAAAGATGGTCGTCAAGACGACTGGTTGCGGTGTCGAGCCGAGCGGTGTTGGTCGGCCCCACCGCGCTGATTCGTCGTCGCAGATCGGCCCGGATGGCTCGCACCAACCGGGTCACCTCGTCGACCGGTCCCAGTTCGGTTCGTTGCAGTCGACCGTTGCGGAGCGTCGATGCCAGCAGTCGCCCCCGATGCACGCTCAACGCAACCCCGGTCGATCCGCCGAGCGCAGCCGAAATCTGCGCAACGTCCAGCGGCTGCAGCGGGCGGTGCGAGGTCTGACGAGAACCGCGATCAAGTTGGCGGATGGCATCTTCGTTTGCCCGCCGTTCCTCCTCCTGGTCCGCATCGAGAGACCGGAGCGTCGCCAGCCGTGACCGCATCTCCGGGTTGGGGTCCGAACGCACCGGCCGCGGGGTGCTGGTGGCAAGGCTGATCCGTTCCTGCCAGGCGAAGGTGTGGTCTGCGGCGCTGTCATCGAGAGAGATCGACAGGCCGATCTCTCCAAGCCGATTGGCGTGCTGCTTCAGACCGACCCGAAGATCGGCCGCGCCCAGGAGCACCTGCTGCTCCGCCAATAGGAGGTATCCGTCGCTGGCCGCCTGGAGAGCAGCGGTAGTCTCGCCCATGCTCAGTAGATGGGTTGCCGTGGTGGTCGCTGCCGCCAGTTGCAGATCGGTCGGGGCATTGGCCAGCGCCGGTGCCAGCTCCTTTAGCAGCATGTCGGACTCGGTGGTGTTGCCGCGGACCGCGTGCACCTCGGCCAACAGCAGCTTCGCCTCCAAGGCGTCTCGTCGGGACCCGGCATCTTCCAGGTCGACCAGGGTGTCCGCAACGTCATCCACGCTGGGCCCGCCATCTGCACTCTGATCGGTGCTGTCGTCGCTGCCGCCGCCTCGGCGGGCACCGCTACCTCGACGATGCTGAATTGCAAGCCCCACCAACCTGGCGGCGGCTCGGTGTCCGACCCGGTCCTGGGCCGCAAACGCGTCCGCCGCGTCGAGGGCCCGCTGCTCGGCCCGACCAAGCTCATCGGACTCCAGCCATGCCAGCGACTCGAGCAGGGCCATCTCGGCCGCATCGACAGCCAGCCCAGCGTCAACGCATTGCTGGGCCGCCTGGCCCGCGAGCGTTGCTGCTTCGGTGAACAACCCGGCGGTCATCAGCGCCCGGCAGTGCCCGGTCTTGGCTTCAAAGTCGTTGCCGGCCAGTTCTCGAATCTTCTCGCCGGCCTGTTCGAAGTAGGTAAACGCCTCCGGCAAGTTGCCGACGTACGCCTCGGCCAGACCGAGGTTGTGCTCCGCGAACGCCACCTCGAAATCGAGCGACATGTCGGCGAACCTGGACCGCGCCGCCAGCAGATGTGAGCGTGCACCAACCACATCTCCGCCCTCGGCCGCCATCATGCCAAGGTTCTGATCCACCCGTGCCCGCAGCAACCCATCGTCGGCAGCGTCGGCCGCATCGCCTGCGTCTTGGAAGAGCGACAGCGCTTCGGCCCGCCGCCCGGTCCGGGCCAGGATGGTGCCTCGCTGAAAGGCGATGCGGGCAGCAAGCCCTGGATCATTCGGCGCCCGCAGGTCCGCCAGGATTGTCAGCGCCGCGTCCGACTGCCCGCCCAGGAACATGTTGTACGACGTGGTCAGTAGCGCCGCTGTCTCGGCACCGTCATCACCGGCGATGCGCGCCTCGTTTTGCGCCTCTTCCAAATAGCGGTTGGACCGGTCCAAGTCGTTTGCGCCCCGTGCCGCCAACGCGGCGACGCGGTACATCTCGGAACGGATTGTGGGGTCCGAAATCTCGGCGAGGACCAGGGGCAACTCTTCCAGTGCCTTCGACGGAGCGCTCTGGCACAGGCGTGCGTACTCGGCGGCCCAGTCGTGCGGATTCACACGTTCACGCTACTTCCGCCTGCGAATTGGAGCCACCGAGTAACAAGTTCGATCTAGGTTGTATCAAGCGGCGATGCAGAGCGTCTTACAGCGATGGTCGATAATGGGAGCGGAGTTGTGGCAATGGCGGAAGCGGTAAGCGATACAACAAGTATCAAGAACCGAAACTTCAAGTACCGAGATTCGGAGTACAGAAATTCGGAGTACAGAGATTCGAAGTACGGGAAACGTCGGTGGCTGGTGGCGCTACTCGCCTTTGCGATGGTGATGGCGGCCTGTACCGACCCTGCCGATGATGACAACGGCGATGGCGGTGATGGCGGCGGCGGAGACCCCGATGTCTTGGCCGTCTCCAACTGCAGAGAAGTAGACCTTCCGACCCACACCGAAAGTCCACGCATCTTTGGCGAGTACATCGTCTTCGACAATCTCGATGCCGATTCTGTCCCAGAGGCTGTCAATTTCATCAATGGCACGGTGGTCGACCTTGCCGACATCGTCATCGACGAGCGATATGTGCTGCCAGACGGCGACGGCCTCAGGGAGAACTACATCGAGACGCTCCAGGGCTCTCCGTATTGGCAGGCTGTCAACGAGCGAGTGACCGTTGCCAGCGTGACCGGCGAGGTGGACAAGGTACTCCTTGATCTGCAGGAGCAGTTCCCCGACCTGACCGTGTCGCCCATTCACCGGGTCGGTTTCATGTCTCACTGGGGCGCCTTCCCCGGGACCGATCCACAGGTCTGTGACCTTGACGGCAAAGCGCCGGCTATTGAGGGCGGGCCAAGCGTGACGGTGGGAGTAGTGGACACTGGCATTGTCAACCCAGGTACTGCTGAGGATGGCACCTTGCCTCCCAACCTGAAGTTGGACACCGCATACGCCGACTGCGACGTCTCTCACGGTGAGTTCGTCTCCAACGTGATTCGTGGCGCCAACCCGTCGGCGACCGTGTTTGCCTCAAACGCGTTTCCCACCGACTCCGGCCTCTGCTGGGAGTCCGGTGAGGACCAGGTGATCGCTGCCACCGCACTGGTGCTGCTTGATGCCGACGGTGCGCTCGATGTCATTAACTTCTCGCTCGGCGCCGAAGCCCACCTGGTCACCGACGATCAGGGCAACACCACTGCGTTTGAGCCGGTCCTGACCAGGGTCGGTTACGAAGTGTTGCGGGAGAACTTCGACGGCCTCGGGATCTATGCGGCCGCTGGCAATGCGCCACCAATAAGCCCGATCTATCCCGCTGCGTATGACGACGTGGCCGGCGTGCAGGCCTCGGACGCGGTCAATGAACCGATCGTGTGGGACAACAAGACCCCGCTTCCGGGGACCCAGCTTGACTGGGCCAACTTTTCTGCGCCCGGCTGTGACATAGTCGCCGTCGGCACCGACATCAGCGCTGCGCCATCGGAGGTTGTGGTGTGGAGCGGTTCATCCTTTGCCAGTCCCATTGCAGCGTCACAGCGGCGGACCGCGAGCGTCGACTACGACGAGTTTCTTGGAGTCCTCTACGCAGACGGAAGCTCCATTCCCTCCCAGTGCGTGAAGTCCTAGGCTGCACCGCTGTCCACCCGACCGCATAAGGCAGATCAGATGTCATCAAACATGGAAGCGCCAGTGGGATCCGAACCTATGATTGGGCGTGGAGGTTGCGCAATGCCCGATGGTTTGAAGAGCGATGGTGAGCTGTACAAGCTTGCGGCCTCTGGTGACCGGGATGCCGTCCGGGATTTGGTCGAGCGCTATCACAACGATCTCGTGCTCTACATCCGGGCCAAGACCAACGCTCCGGGTATTGCCGAAGACGCCGCCGCCGACACGTGGCTGCGGTTCTTCCGTCACCTGAAGGAGGCCGCGGCCGATCCGTCTCGGGCACTCCGCAAACCCGAGAGCGTGCGCTTCTGGTTGTATCGAACAGCGCTCAACTCCATGCGAGACCAGTTTCGAGGTTCCGCTCGACAGGCCGATCTTTCCGAGAAGGTCACCAGCGAGGCCAAGGCCCGCGGTATGACCTCCTACGAACAGAACGATCTCGCCAACATCGAAGGTGAAGAGCGGCGCTCCATTCTCCGTGAAGCGTTCGCAAAGTTGAACGATGGGTGTCGGGAGTTGCTGTCGCTGATGTCGGCCGACCCGCCGCTGTCCTACAAAGACATCGCCGAGCTGTTGCAGCGGCCCGTCGGGTCGCTCGGCCCGAGCAGGCAACGCTGTCTCGAAAGTCTTCGCCGACACCTTGTAGGTTTCGCATGACGGCCGCATGGTTTGAAAACGATGATCAACTCCTCGAAGAGTTGGCACTCGCCCGGGCCGAGACCGCCCCGGACCCGTCCCAGGTCGAGCTGATCATGGTTGGCTACGACATGGTCATGGCCGACAGTCTTGAAGCGGCGCTCCTCCACGATTCGGCCATCGACGCCACCGCCGGGGTCAGAAGCGAGTCCATCGGTGCCCGGATGATGACGTTCGCGCTTGGGGAACTCTCCTTCGAGTTCGAACTGCTTGCCGGACGGGTCGTCGGCTACCTGAGCCCGCCGCAGGACGGGAAGATGCTGCTGGAACAACCGACGATCACCGGCCCCTCAGTCGAAGAGGTCACGCCGGACGATCTTGGCTCGTTCGAGTTCGCGATGCGGCACCCCGCCACGTTCCGGCTGCGATTCGTCGATGCGGGCGGCCGCTCCGTCGCCACCGGCTGGATTGATGGGCCACACGAAACGCTTGGCTAGACCGACCTCGGCCTCGGTCTCCGTCTAGAGCGACTCGACGCGAATCCTGGCGACGGTACCGAAGGTGCAGTAGTACAAGTCACGATCCCACCCGGGGCACAGAAACATGCCGTTCATTCTGGTTGCGCCGGTTGGTACCCGGGCCTTCATCTGACCGGTCCGCAGGTCGAGCACGACAATGTCATCGCTGGTCTCGTACTCATCGAGTTGCCGGTAGTCGTTGATGATCAGCTCGCCGGTGTCCGGGAAGAGCATTGGCTGCATCGACGTTCGGAACGGTTGGAACCACAACATTTCCGGCCCGCCCGGCGCGGTGATGTCGAACGCTGCAACCCCGGTGTTGCCGGTGTCCCACACAACGGCAACACCGTCATGCACCAGGGGAGGGGCGATGACCCAGCCCGACGGGTACTCGGTGGGGACCAGCGTGACCACATCGGTCTGGTCGGCGGCGGAAATGCCGGTCGCCCGGACCGGTTCGGACCAGCTGGGCGTCTGTGGCGCGCCTCCCGACGTGCCGGGGCCGGAGGCCGACGGTGAGGATGGGGCCGGAGATCGCACGGTGGGGATCTGGGAGAATCGATGTTGCACCGCCGGCACGTTGCCGTTGTCCATCAGCCAGACCCGACCATCGGCGATGGTGCAATCCCACGCCAGACCGCCGGCACTGGCATCGCGGTACGTGGGTGCCCATGTCGAGTCATGGGTTAGTGACTGCCCGTCCCAGCGGTAGCGGTGGACCCGGGTGCTGCCCGGTACATATATAACGTCATTGCCCGGCCCGTCGCTCGTTGCCGCGATGCGGCCCATCGACGGCTCCGGTACCTCGATCGAGGCCACGGGCTGCAGGTTCTCATCGCACACCGTCAAGGTGGAGGCAACGTCGCCGAGCCGAATGTCTTTGGTGATGACGGCGCCGTCGGACAGAATCAATAGCCCGTTGTGGGCATGGTCGACGAGGAGTGCGGTTTCGGCCACAACCGAACAGTCCGGGGCCAGGCGATGCAGGTACGAACCGTTGACCGTGTAGAGATCGCCATTGGCGTGCACCGCGACCGAACCGCACCATTCGTGATCCCCTGCGGGGAGGTCGCCGCTTGTGGCCACCGTCTCCAGGGTGACCGGGTCTACCCGCTCAACCCAACCGGCGACCGGTCCCTCTTCGCCAACGGTTGTGCCCTGCAGAAAGAGCTCGCCGGGGTCTCGTTGGACGAACATGACGGGCCAACGGCCGGTGTGTTTGGTGGTGGCGACCAGCCGGTCGGTGGGGCGAAGCCCAAATCCGGGCGAAGTGGTGGTCTTTGGACGGTGGTTGCCGCCACATTCCACCGGCCACGGCGATGGCCAGTACCCCGCTCGGCTCATGTGGTCCCCTCCCGATCCGATGAAGCCCCAGCTTAGTCACTACAGGGCCGGTCGGCCGGGAAACACGCTCAGTCGTGGCTACAGCATCCCAAAAGTCGCTAAAAAGCGTCTAGAAACCGCCGATCCTATGGTTGATGGCACGACACAAGAAAAGTTGATACAAAGACACTCAACTATGTGTAGTATCCACCACTGAACGGGTATACTCGGTTCATCCCCCCTCAGTTCACACGAACTTTCTGTCAGCAGTAGGAGTACGCAAGATATGGCAAAGGCCGTTGGTATCGATCTCGGAACAACTAACTCGGTGGTCGCCGTGCTGGAAGCCGGTGACCCGATCGTGATTCCAAACGCCGAAGGTTCCCGCACCACCCCGTCGGTGGTCGCCTTCGGAAAAGACGATGGTGAAGTGATGGTTGGCGAGGTCGCCAAGCGTCAGGCCATCACAAACCCCGACCGGACCATCCGTTCGGTCAAGCGCCACATGGGCACCAAGTGGAGCACCGAGATTGATGGGAAGGCGTACACCTCCCAGGAGATCTCGGCCCGCACGCTCATGAAGCTCAAGCGCGACGCCGAGGCATACCTCGGTGACACGGTGACCCAGGCGGTCATCACCGTCCCCGCTCACTTCGATGACGCCCAGCGGACCGCAACCAAGGAAGCCGGCACCATCGCCGGGCTCGAAGTGCTCCGCATCATCAACGAGCCGACTGCGGCCGCGCTGGCCTACGGCCTCGACAAGGATGAGACCGCGGATCAAACCGTCCTGGTCTTCGACCTTGGCGGCGGCACCTTTGACGTCTCCATCCTGGAGATCGGTGAGGGTGTGTTTGAGGTCAAGAGCACCGACGGCGACACCGCCCTCGGCGGCGATGACTGGGACCAGGCCATCATCGATTGGATGGTCGAAGAGTTCAAGAACGCCCACGGCGTGGATCTCGCGGCAGACAAGATGGCCGCCCAGCGTCTCAAGGAAGCTGCGGAGAAGGCCAAGATCGAGTTGTCCCAGGTGGCAACCTCAAACATCAACCTGCCGTTCGTCACCGCAACCGACGCCGGTCCGCTCCACCTGGAGCTCAGCCTTTCACGGGCCAAGTTCGAAGACATGACCTCGGACCTGCTCGCTCGGGTCAAGGGCCCGGTTGAGTCTGCACTGTCAGAGGCCGGCATGAAGCAGGCCGAGATTGACCACATCGTTCTGGTCGGCGGTTCCACCCGCATGCCTGCAGTGGTCGAGCTCGTCGAGAAGATGACCGGCAAGGAAGCAAACAAGTCGGTCAACCCGGATGAGGTCGTCGCCGTCGGCGCCGCCGTCCAGGCCGGCGTGCTCAAGGGCGATGTCACCGACATCCTCCTGCTTGACGTCACCCCGCTTTCGCTCGGTATCGAGACCAAGGGTCGGGTCATGCACAAGCTGATCGAGCGCAACACCACCATCCCCACCCGCCGGACCGAGACGTTCTCCACCGCTGATGACAATCAGCCCCAGGTCGAGATTCACGTGCTCCAGGGTGAGCGGGAGATGGCGGACTACAACAAGACGCTTGGCAAGTTCCACCTCGTGGATCTGCCTCCGGCCCCTCGCGGTATCCCCCAGATCGAGGTCACGTTCGATATTGATGCCAACGGCATCGTGCACGTGTCCGCCAAGGATCGAGGCACCGACAAGGAGCAGTCGATCACCATCACCGGTCAGTCGACCCTCAGCGACGATGACATCGAGCAGATGATCAAAGACGCCGAAACCCACGCCGAGGACGATCGTCTGCGTAAGGAAGAGGCGGATATCCGCAACTCTGCCGACTCGCTGGTCTACCAGACCGAGAAGCTGATGACCGACCAGGGCGACAAGATCCCCGACGACGAAAAGGAAGCCGTCGACGAGGCGCTCGTCGAGGTCAAGGCTGCCCTGGACGGCTCGGACATCGAGGCCATCAAGGACTCGACCGAGAAGCTCATGAAGGCAAGCCAGACCGTCTCCACCAAGCTGTACGAGCAGGCCGCTGCATCCGATGAGGGTGCCGCAGGCGGTGCCGGTGCTGCAGCGGGCGACGCACCCGATGACGATGACGTCGTCGATGCCGAGATCGTGGAAGACGAAGAGCAGGACGGTGACGCAGCGTGATCGGGAACTCTTCGAGTTCCGCCGAGTTCCGCCTGCGGCGGAACATCGGGGAACCTTCGAGTTGCCGTGTTGTGGGTAGTTGCTGCGGGGTGATTGGATGAGTGGATCCGATAGCTCCAAGGCTGACGACTCTGCCGGTACCGAGTGGACCCAGGCGGTTGTCGACGGCATGCCTGTCGCCGATGACGCCACGTCCGCAGACGGAGACGTTCTCGATGCAGAGGTCGTCGACGCAGAAGTCGTCGATGCTGAAATTGTCGACGCAGAAGTGGTCGACGATCTCTTCAACGGAGAGCCCACCGGGGAGACCCCAGCGGTCGACCTTGCTGCCGCAGCTGCGGCAGCGGGCCCCATCCCGGAATCCTGGTTCGTCAACGGCGAGTCCGATGACGACGCAGACCAGGAGCCGGGTGCCGAAACGGTCGACGGTGAAGGAACTGGCGGTGCTGCCGCCGGCGACATCTCAGTGGAGGACCTCGTGATCGATCTTGAGCGAGTCACAACCGAACGAGACCAGTACCTCGAAACCTCTCGACGGCTGCAGGCCGAATTCGAGAACTACAAAAAGCAGGTCGGCAAGCGTGAAGTCGAAGCTCGGGAACGGGCAAACGACTCCCTCGTCGGTGAACTGCTTCCGGTGTTGGACGCCTTTGACGGTGCCGTTGCCAACGGTGCCGAAGATGTCGCTCCGATGCGGACATCGTTCCTAGACGCAATGGCCAAACAGGGTCTGGAAAGAATTGACCCTGATGACGGCGCCTTTGACCCGAACCTCCACGAAGCGGTGATGCACGAAGACGCCGACGACGTTGATGGTCCGGTGGTGGCCGAGGTCATGCGGGCCGGGTACGTGTGGAAGGGCCGAGTCTTGCGCCCCGCCATGGTCCGCACCCGAGGCTGAGCCGTCCGGCACGAAGAAAGTGGTGACCCGATATGTCACAACACGACTGGCTGGAGAAGGACTTCTACAAGACCCTTGGCGTTTCCGACTCCGCAACGGAAAAGGACCTCACCAAGGCGTACCGGAGCCTGGCCCGGAAGTACCACCCCGACGCCAACCCCAATGACTCCTCGGCCGAGGAGAAGTTTAAAGAGGTCTCCGAGGCCTACGACGTCCTCGGAGATGCCGATCGCCGCAAGGAATACGACGAGCTTCGCAAGTACGGAGCCCGCGGTGGCCTTGGTGGCAATCCGTTCGGTGGCGCCCCAGGCGGTGCCCCCGGGGGCGGATTCGGCTTCGACACCGGCAACATCTCCGACATCCTCGGTGACCTGTTCGGAGGCGGCGGCCGCCGTACGAGCACCGGTCCCGGGACGGGACCTCGCCGCGGCGACAATCTTGAAGCCGAGCTGAACCTCAGTTTCGACGAGGCCGTCAAAGGCGTGACCACCTCGGTCCACCTCACTTCCGATGCGGCCTGCGGGACCTGCAAGGGCTCGGGGTCGGCTCCTGGCTCAACGCCGGATCGTTGCCCCGGTTGTGAAGGTCGGGGTGTACTCGACGACGACCAGGGGTTCTTTTCGCTCAGCCAGCCATGCCCTCAGTGTTCTGGCCGTGGCCGAGTGATCACCAACCCCTGCCCGACCTGTCGAGCCAGTGGCATCGAACGTAAGCCTCGTCAGGTTAAGGTTCGTATACCGGCAGGTGTCAAAGACGGTCAGCGGATTCGGCTCAAGGGGCGCGGTGCCCCCGGTCGCAACAACGGGCCAGCCGGTGACCTCTATGTCATCGTGAAGGTGGGAGTCCACAACTTGTTTGCTCGTTCCGGTAACAACCTGACAATCGACGTGCCAATAACGTTCGCCGAGGCGACGCTCGGTGCGAACGTCAAGGTGCCAACCCTGGAGGGCACGTCGGTCACGCTGAAGATTCCAGCGGCGACCCCGACCGGTAAGACGTTCCGGGTCAAGGGCAAGGGTGTGAACACCAAATCCAAGATGGGCGATCTGCTTGTCACCGTGGTCGTCGATGTGCCAGCCGAGCTCAGCGATGAGCAGCGCAGCGCCGTCGAGGCCCTGGCAGCAGCAACCGACACGTCCCCGCGACAGCACCTCACGGGTGCGTCATAGCGCTGGACTGAGGAGGTCCCACCGTGGACAGGACACGCGACATAGCACGTGCCGTCTACGTCATTTCCGTGGCGGCCGAACTGGCCGGTGTGCATCCCCAGACGCTCCGTATCTATGAGCGCAAGGGTTTGGTGCTGCCCGCCAGGACCGATGGCGGTAGCCGCCGCTACAGCGACGCCGACATTGCGCACCTGCAGCGAATTCAGCAGCTGACCGAAGAAGGCCTCAACTTGGCAGGCGTGAAGCGCGTGCTGGAACTCGAAGCGGAGTTGGCCGCGTTGCAAGACCAACTCCACCAGCTGCAGGTCGAAAGCAAAGCCGCCGTCGCCGACGCCCACAAGCAGCACCGAAGCGAACTTGTCCCGGTGCAGCAGAGCGTGACCGTGTACCGACGTTCTGGTCGATCTTCCCGCTCCGACTAGGTGAGCTGAAAGGTTCCTGAACCGCTCAATCATTGAGTTTTCAGGGCCGTTGCCCGATTCGTTCGCTACCAAACGAATTACGGGCTACCTTTAGCCAACTAGTTCAATCCGGCCGTTCCGCGACGCGGTCGACCGGGTGGTCTCACCGTGGGAGGGGAGAAACAGTGAAAATTCGACAGCTCTTGGCGCTGTTGTTCGCTTTGGCTTTGGTAGCCGCAGCGTGCAGTAGCGACTCAGACACCGCAGCAGACGAAGACACCGATTCCGAGGAGTCGGACTCCGGCACTTCAGAATCCGAAGAGGATGGGGACTCCGACGGAGACGCCGAGGCAGAAGCCGACGACGCTGACAGCGGCGACGCGGGTGACGCTCCGGCCGCCGCCGCTGGCCTTGACATCGACGCCATCCTCGCTGCCGATCTCGCCAACTGCGCAGAAGCGCCGACCGGTGACCCGATCCGGGTCGGCATGGCCATGGACTTCAGCGAGGTTGTCGGCTTCGTCGACATCCCCGGCTCGAACCTGGTTCCCTTCGTTGCCCAAAAGGCCAACTGTGCCGGCGGCATCAACGGCTCACCGGTCGAGGTTCGTGTTGCCGAAGTCGGCGATGACGCCTCCCTTGCCGCTCAGGAGCTGCTGGACTGGGGTGCACATTTCCTGATCGGTCCGCCGTTCGCAGACTTTGCGCTGCCGATCCTGCAGACCACCAACGGACAGGTGCCGATGTTCGTCGCCGCCTCAACCGAGCCGACCCTGGCCGACTCGTCCATCAACTCATTCCTCGTAACCTTCGATGACTTCGGCATGTCCTCCGCAGCCGCGGAGTGGGCGCTGGCCCAGGGCAAGACCCGAGCCATCATGTTCACCGAGGGCGAAGGCGTTCCGTACACCGGTGTCAACCCCGATGCGTTCGCTGCGGCATTCGTCGCTGGCGGCGGCGAAGTCGTCAGCACCCAAACCTACGTGTGGGGCGTCGACACCGACTTCTCCGCTCAGGTCAACGACATCGCCGGCACCGCCGACGGCACCGAAGTTGTCTTCTCCGCCATGCTCGCAAACCAGCTGACCGCACTGCGGGGCCAGCTCGAAGGCCAGGGTCTTGAAGAGCTGCTCTACATGGGCACCGACGCACTGGACGCCACCGGTGTGCAGTTCCAGGAGAACAACGAGGGCATCGCCCACACGCCGCACACCAGCATCAGCGCCGGTGACCGCGTCGACACGCTGCTCGCCGACTACGAAGCAGAAAACGGTGAAGCGCTCGACAGCCGTGGCTTCATGGCGCTCTACGTCGACTCGATGTTTGTCGGCATCCAGGGCATCCTCGATTGTGGCTGCACCGAGCCTGCTGATATCGGCGCCGCAGTGGCTCAGATCAGTGGATTCCAGGGTCTGTCCGGCGAGATCACCTACGCCGGCACCAATGGCATCCCGGACAAGTCCGTGCCGATCAACCAGATCACCAACGGCGAAGACGTCCTCGTCGACACCATCGGCTGATCTCCGGTCAATGCTCGAGGTCGCGGGGCTGACAACAAAATACGGTGCGATCTCCGCGCTTCGAGATGCAAGCCTGTCCGTCGGGGCCGGTGAGGTAGTAGGCCTCATCGGCCCCAACGGGGCGGGCAAGACAACGCTGCTCGGCTCGATAGCCGGGCTGCTCCAACCTGATTCCGGAACGGTCACGTTCAACGGAAACGACGTGACCGCTGCGTCGCCGGAACAGATGCTGCGGGCCGGACTCGCCCTGGTGCCGGAGCATCGGCGGATCTTCACCGACATGACGGTCGAAGAAAACCTGAAGATCGGCGGCGTCACCCGAACCGCCGCCGAGCGAGCAGAGTCATTGGCAGAGGTGACCGAGTTGTTCCCCGTCCTCCGGGACAAGTGGGAGACGCCCGCCGGTTTCATGTCCGGTGGCGAGGCCCAACAGCTGGCAATCGCCAGAGCGCTCATGTCCCGGCCGGAGCTGATCATGATGGACGAACCATCGCTCGGGCTCGCTCCCATCCTGGTCGACCAGGTCTTTGCGCTCATCGACACCCTTCGGGAACAGGGCCGGACCATCCTGGTGGTGGAACAGAACGCAACCCGCATGCTGGAGTCCGCAGACCGGGCGTATGTGCTGCGCAGCGGCGAGGTGGTGGCAAGCGGGACCGGAGCCGAGCTCCTGGAGCGGACCGACCTGTTCGACACGTTCGTCGGGGGTTGATTCCACGATGATCGAGCTGATTCAGAACCTCATCGACGGCCTCGGGCGAGGCAGCATCTATGCGCTGCTGGCGCTCGGCGTTGCGGTCATCTTCGGCGTCATGCACCTGTTGAACTTCGCCCACGGCGAGTTGATCACCGTTTCGGGCTACCTGTCACTGTGGATGATCGGGCGGGGATGGTCATGGTTCGTCGTCGTACCGGCGATCATCGTTGCGTCGATTCTGACCGCGCTTGTCATTGAGCGTGTCGCGTTCAGTCGGGTACGAGGAGCGAGTGACTTCACGCTGCTGTTGACGTCGTTCGGCGTGCACTTTGTGGTGTCCGCATTCTTCCTGCTGTACGTGTCGGCGTCGGTCAAGAACTTCAACCGACCAGGCTGGGTCGCCAACACGTTCTCCATCGGCCCGCTCGACATCGAGGTGTTCGACACCATCGTCATCGTCGTAACGGCCATCACGCTCATCGGCACAACGTTGCTATTGCAGCGAACCATGTTTGGCCTGGCGCTGCGGGCCGCGGCGGCAGACTTTGATACCGCCCGCCTGATGGGGGTCAAGTCCGACTCGGTCATCCGGGGCGCGTTTGCGCTCTCCGGGCTGCTTGCCGGTATCGCCGGGGTCTTTTGGCTGATGCGTTCCGGCAGCACCACCCCGACCGCCGGCATCGACCCGATGCTCAAAGGTGTGTTGGCCGCGCTGATCGGTGGCCTCGGCAGCTTGCGGGGCGCGGTGCTCGGTGGCTTCGCCCTCGGCCTTGCCGAAGTGCTGCTTCGGTCATGGTTACCTGAGGGCATCGCCGGGTTGACCGAGGGGTTTGTCTTTGCCCTCATCGCCCTGTTCTTCATCTTCCGCCCCGGTGGTCTGGTGACCGTCGCAACAGCGGAGCGGGTGTAGCGATGGGACTGAGCGGACTGTTTCAGCGATTCGGCCGTGACCTGGCGGCACCGGTCCTGGGCGCCATTGCGCTGTTCGGTCTGTTCGTCGGCGCGGGGCTTGCGTACCAGGGCATTCTTGGCACCGGTTCGGCTGAGCGGCTCGTGACCATCATGTTGATTGACGCCGTCGTCGTCGTCGGCATCCAGATCTACATCGGCAACACCGGGATCCTGTCGTTTGGACACATCGGGTTTGGCGCCATCGCCGGCTACGCCTTCGCGGTGCTCGCCATCTCCCCGGAGGAGAAGCTGAAGCGCATACCGGACGCGCCGTTCGGTCTTGTCGACGTTGACATGAGCCCCTGGCTCGCGATGTTGTGCGCCGTTGCGGTGGTGCTGGTCTTCGCCTTCATCATCGGTATCGGCCTTGCCCGGTCCGGCGCCGAGTCCGGAGCGGTGGCCGCCACGGTCATCACGCTTGCGCTGCTCTTCGTCTCTCATGAGGTGGCGCGGAACTGGCCCGACCTCACCGGCGGCGACCGAGCGGGCCTCTCATTCAAGATCGGCCAATCGCTCGACAGTCGGGTGCCAATCCTGATTGCGCTGTTCGTTGCCATCCTTGCAGGACGTCTCTACGCGCAGAGCCGCAGCGGCAAGCTGGCGGTAGCGGCCCGTGAGGACAACCTCGCCGCTCGGGCCATGGGCGTCAACCCGCTCACCCAGCAGATGGTGGCGCTGTTGCTGTCGGTCATCGTTGTCAGCGTCGGCTCCAGCCTTCGTGTGTATGAGAACGGCTCGATCCTGCCGGACAACTTCTTCTTCAACTACACGCTGCTGACGCTGGTGATGCTGATCGTCGGCGGGCGAAACAGCGTGACTGGCGCGCTGCTCGGCGTTGGGGTGATGACCGCCGGTCGTGAACTGACCCGACGACTCGGCCAGGACGGTTTCGAGATCTTTGGCATCGGTCTTGACGAGGCGCCGCTCGACTGGATCTTCCGAGAGAACCTGCAAACGGTTTTCCTCGGCCTCTCGATGCTCGGCTTCATGATTTGGCGACCGGTCGGTCTGCTCGATGATTGGGAGCTGGATGGCTGGGCCGTGCGTCGCCTGTCCAGCGCCACCGAGGCCGAGCCGGAACGACTGCCCGAGCTGGACGAAGCGCCTGCGGCCACGCTGCTCGCCGAAGACATCAGCGTCCGCTTTGGCGGTTTCAACGCACTGACCGACGCGGGGCTGACCGCTTCGAGCGGTGAGATCGTTGGCATCATCGGCCCGAACGGTGCAGGCAAGACCACGCTGGTCAACGTGATCACGGGCATGGTCCCGCCGACCGCCGGCCGGTTTTACATCGACGGCGTCAACCTCACCTCGCTGCCGTCCTACCGTCTGGCTCGGACCGGCCTGGTCAGAACGTTCCAGAACCTTCGACTGTTCTCGGCGCTCACCGTGCGGGAGAACGTGGAGATTGCGGCCATCATCGCCAAGGAGCATCGCGGCAACAGGGTGCTGCGAGACCCGGACTCGCTGATTGCCGAGGCGGGCATCTGGGAGCACCGCGACCGTCGGGCCCGTGAACTGGACTACGGCAACTCTCGTCGCCTTGAACTGGCACGGGCTGCGGCGATGGCGCCGTCGTTTATGCTCCTCGACGAACCGACCAGTGGCATGAGCGACAGCGAATCGATCGCCATGATTGAACAGGTCCGGCATATGGCGGCAACCGTTGGTGCAGGTGTGTTGGTCATCGACCATGACCTCGGGTTCATCACCGGCATCTCCGACCGGATCTACGCGTTGGATCAGGGCACGGTGATTGCCGAGGGAACGCCGAGCGAAGTGCAGGCCGACCCCAAGGTCCAGGCCGCCTACCTCGG
>CAZSTV010000065.1:20549-24029 GCA_964609665.1 uncultured Acidimicrobiaceae bacterium | reverse complement strand
ACGCCGGAGTAGAACTCGAGGTTCATCACGTAGAGGTTCTTGACCGACAGGGCGTAGCCGAGTGAGCCCGCTGGAAAGAGGCCGCCGCGTGCGATTGCCAAGATGAGGTCAGGTCGGAACCCGCTGTCCGCTACCTGCGCTGCGAGCTCTCTGGCGGCGACGCCGTAGCCCTCCCAGGTAAGTACCTCTCGCTCTTCAGACTCGTTTGCCACCTGCAGCCTCCCGGGGCCGATCCCATCGTCGTTCTGACCCGTCTTATCCTGGGGTCTTCTCCACTGAGCGCCTCAAATCCGCTCAGAAAATTGGACCTTAGTGTCGGAAGCGTGTTCAATCGCCACGGAATGGTAATAAAGTGGCCGGTAGATCGTTGTTGGCGGAGACGGTTTCATCACTGTGCGTGTGGAACCGCGTGACGGTTAGCGAAAGCGTGACGTATTCTTAATGGACGTGAGCAGAACACACTGTGTCGCGGGTAGCGACGCTGAACTGGCTCGCCGCACCCGGCCGAACGGCCGACGGACGGCGCAAGTGGTTGTCGGCACTCTCGTTTCGCTGACGGTTGGCATCTCCGCTCTGTCGGCCATGGCCGCCGAAGAAACCACCACCACGACCGAAGCCCCCGCCGAGACCACCGTTGCGGCCGAGACAACGACAACCGTTGCGGCCGAGACGGAGACGACCGTCGCAGCCGAGGCGACTACAACGGTTGCTGGTGAAGAAACCGCCACAACGCTCAGCGCCGAGGAGCGCCAGGAGAAAGCGCGGGCCGTCGCCAACCTGAACCTTGCAAAGGCAGCCGACGTCGAGATTGCCGGTGAGCTGCAGAGCATCAACGAAGTGGCCAATCAAACACTTGAGCGGATCGAAGCAGCCACCAAGCGGATCGAGGCGGCACAGGCCATCACCGAACGTTCCCAGGAGGATCTCTCCCAGTCCGGTGATCGGCAGCGCCAGATCGAAGCTTCTTTGATGCTGAAGGCGGTCGAGGGGTTCAAGAGCCGCTCGGTTTCCTCCGGAGGCCCGTTGCTGAGCAACAGCGGCCCGAACGAGTCGATTCGACAGAACCAGCTGCTGAACGAGGCAAGCTCATCCACCGCAGAGCTGCTTGAGGACCTGCGGGGCCTGCTGGAAGATCGGCGTCTTGCCACCACCGAGGCCGAGCGGGCCGAGAGTGACGCAAAGGCGGCCGAGCAGGAGTTGCAGATCCAGTTCGAGAACTTGAAAGAACAGCAGAACGCTCAGCTCGGTCTCAAGGCAGAAGCAGAGCGCCGGATCGATCAGTGGGCGGGCGAGCTGACGGCCTACGCGCGAGAAGACGCCGCAATCCAGC
The DNA here is from genome assembly GCA_964609665.1 of uncultured Acidimicrobiaceae bacterium. Classification (GTDB taxonomy): domain Bacteria; phylum Actinomycetota; class Acidimicrobiia; order Acidimicrobiales; family SZUA-35; genus JAHELU01. Next base: position 22,699 of record CAZSTV010000065.1, on the reverse strand, counting down.
AATTGATCGGCCAGAGCGCGGCCCCGGTCAACAACGCAATCAACACGCCGACCACTCCCTCGGCACTTGGGTTCCAGTGGCCGCTCCCGAACGCACAGGTCACCAGTGAGTACGGCTACCGGGTCCACCCGGTCTATGGCACGCGCCGGCTCCACGCAGGCATTGACATTGGCGCTCCCCGCGGCGAGCCCATCGCTTCATCGAACGATGGCGTTGTCATCTTTGTCGGCACCCAGGGCGGCTATGGCCGCACGGTGATCGTCGACCACGGCGGTGGCATCACGACGCTGTATGCCCACATGACCGATTGGGGTGTTGTCGAGGGCCAGGCCGTTTCTCGGGGCGACATTGTCGGCTTTGTCGGCGCTACCGGCACTGCGACGGGTAACCACCTGCACTTCGAGGTGCGGGTCAACGGCGGACCGGCCAACCCTCGCAACTACATGCCGTAGAGGTGGCCGCTAGGCCACTTCAATGCCAACCCGGTGCCACCCGGTGGCACCGCTCGGGGCCGGCGGAGCAGGCTGTGGCGTCTGGGTCTCACCAGTGGAGTCGGTGGCTCTGACCGCAATGACATGCCGGCCCTCGGTTGCGGTCCAGGGGACCATCCATTGGATCCAAGCGTCGGCACCCAGGGACTCCCCGAGCGTCGCCTCAACCCACTCGCCGTCATCGACCTGGACTTCCACTTTGGTGATGCCCTTGTTCGGCGCCCACGCCACACCGGCGATCGGGAGGGTATCGCCAACGGCGAACCGTTGACCGGTGCGGGGGGTGTCGATCCGGGACTGGGTCTTGATCGGTCCTAGCTTCGACCAACCTCGCGGAATCCAGTACCCGTCGAACCCATCGATGGTGGTGAGTTCAATTTCCTTGAGCCACTTGGTGGCAGAGACGTACCCATAGAGGCCGGAGACCACGAGTCGGGCCGGGAACCCATGTTCCAGGGGGAGCGGTTCGTCGTTCATCCCGACCGCTACCAGCGCGGTGCGGCCGTCGAACGCCGCTTCGGTAGGAAAGCCACAGTTCCAACCGTCGACGGAACGGCTGGCAATTTGGGTTGCGCCGTCCTGAACCCCGGCTTCGTCGAGCAGCTCGGAAAGAGGGATGCCACGCCAGATGGCGTTGCCGACCAGGTTGCCGCCGACTTCGTTTGACACACAAGACAGCGTCACCGGGGCGATGGTCTCGGCCCGAGCCAGCAGCTCGTCGTAGGTATAGGTGACCTCGTTGTCGACCATGCCCCGAATGGTCAGCGACCAGTTGGCCGGGTCGACCTGGGGGGTGGTCAGCGCAGTATCGATGCGATAGTAGGAGTCGTTTGGAACGACCAGCGGGCTGATCCCCGGTGTGGAGCCGACCGACCCGGTGGTCGCATTGGCAACGATCTCCTCAACCGTCGAACCATCGGCCGCGGTGAACACGACGCCGTCGCGGGCCAGCGCCGCCGATGACCGAGAGCGAATTTGGCGGGAGCCGAACGCTCCCACCGCGGCGGCAGCGCCGATGATCCCAGCGAAGTTGATGAAGCGCCGACGAGAAACCGGAGGGTTGGTTGGCGATGCGATGGCCGGTGTGGTTGCAGAACCTGAGGTTGAACCTGCGGTTTTGGCAGTGGACTTGGCCTGCAGCCCGACCGCCGCTGTGTCCGGTCCATCGATGGTCTGAAGCAGAAGGCGGAGAACGCCAACGCCGACCGCAACGGCAACCAGCGAGGAGATGATGGCGATTCCCCAGCCACCCTGCGCATCGACACCGACCGAGATGATCCCGAGCAGGCCGAACGCCGCGAATCCAAGGATGCCGACGGTCGGGTTGCGTCGGGACGCAATGCCGAGTCCCGCACCGATGAGTAGCGAGATGATGATGGTGCCGGCGACCAACGCCGGCTTGTCTGCAAGCCCGAAGACGGACTTGCCGAACTCAACAAACCAGTTTGGTGCGTAGTCGATCACCCGGCTGGCAACACCGACGACTGGGCCGGGCTTCGGATTTGCAAAGCTGGCCACCAGCTCGCCTGAGGCCAACGCCGCTCCGGCGGCTAGCACCCCGGCCACGGCGGGCAGCAGCCGTGTCTGTACCGAAGTTTGCGTTGTTTCTTCCATCATCCGCTGCCTTTGCATCCGCTGCCTTTGCATCCGCTGCCTTTG
>CAZSTV010000065.1:9602-20449 GCA_964609665.1 uncultured Acidimicrobiaceae bacterium | reverse complement strand
TTTCTTCCATCATCCGCTGCCTTTGCATCCGCTGCCTTTGCATCCGCTGCCTTTGGTTGTGGTGGAGCCTGCCGGTGTTGGGCTGGCTGCAGGGTTACTCATACCGCTCTCGAACCTATGGTAGGCAAGCTGGATTCCGCGACCCTAGGGCGTTCACCGAATATTCAGAAGGCCGGTGGTGCCGTTGCGCCTGGTCTTGCTATCGGCGGATAGACGCTGACGGTGGAACGGTTTCTGACCGAACCCGCCTCGAAGAAATTTCCGCTACGAGCGGGAATGCTCATGGAGAGGTCTCGGTTACCCACTCCTATGCATAGCTTTTTCTATCCGGCCCGAGTGGCCGGGGCGGCGATCGCGCTCGGGTTGGTTGCAGCAGCCTGCGGCGCTGAAGCGGCAACCACCATTGATGCAGCGCCTGCGGACGAGCAAACCTCCAGCGCTTCCGATGAAGAGTCAGCGGTCGATCAGGCAGAGTCCGAAGGGCCAGCCGCCGACAGCGACGACGCGGCCGACTCCACCGCTGATGCTGATGCGGAACCGGCGGAAAGCGACGATGCCGCGGCGGTCGACAACCATCTCTTTCCCGACCTCGACACCGTAAACATCGTCGACGGTTCCACCCTCAACCTTGCAGCCGAGTTGGCGGGCGGTGATACGCCAATCCTTCTCTGGTTCTGGGCACCGCATTGACCCGCTTGTAACGCCGAAGCACCGGTGGTTGAGCAGTTTGCTCAGCTCTACGAAGATCAAGTGCGAGTAGTGGGAATGGGAACGCAGGACAGCCTTGGCCTGGCCGAGGAATTCATCGCAAGGAACGAGGTGTCGACCCCGCTGATGACCTGGGACGAGAGCTTCCAGACCTGGCAGTACTACCAGGTCGGCGGTCAGCCTTCGGCCATTCTGGTCGACCCATCCGGTCAGCCCATGGGGCAGTGGTTCGGGTTGACCCAGGAGATGGTCACCATGGTGGAGAACTTCTAGCCGAGAATTTCCAGCGGAGAGTTTCTCGTCGAGAATTTCTAGTTGATAACACCTCACCGGGACCCCGGTGAGGCATCTCTTCTATGCGTCGAGCTGTTTGATCAGCGTCTTTGGCGCGACCAACCGGTAGGCATCCTCGACGATGCCCGCCACCTCGTCCCAGTCGGGATCGACGTCGAGTTGGAGACCTATCCAGCCGCGGTGACCCACATAGGGCGGCACGAAGAAGCGCTCTGGTTCCTGCTCGACGAGTTCGGCCTGGACCCCAGGGCCTGCCGCGCACCAGATGGCAAGGCGACCGTCACCGTGGTGATCGTCGAAGAAGTGCACCAGCACCTTCTTCTCCCTGATGAAGAACGTCGGGGCGCCGTGGCTGATGCGCTCGCTCACCTCGGGGAGCGCCGTGGCAATTCCCCGGAGCTTCTTAAGCGCCGCATCTCGTTGTTTCGCACTCGCTGCCATGGCCTCATGATGGCAGCTTGGCTGGAGCCGTGCTCCCCATCGGCGCTACAACTGTGGCGATGACAGGAAATACCCGACGACAGGAACTGCACGATGACTGGAACTGCACGATGACTGGAACTGCACGATGACTGGAACTGCCCGATGACTCAGGACAATCCCAACGCTCACACCGACGGCCGCAACTTGGCGGGCCGGGTGGTGCTGGTCACCGGTGGCAACGGCGGCATCGGACTTGGGTTGGCAGAAGGATGCGCCGCCGCTGGGGCTGACATCGTGATCTGGGGAACAAACCAGGCCAAGTTGGACGCCGCATCTGAGGGACTGTCCTCCGCCGGAGGGAAGGTGTTGGCCCAGCGGGTCGATGTCTCGGACGAAAGCCAGGTCATCAGTGGTTTCGCCGAGGCGGTGGACGCGATGGGCAAGGTTGATTCGGTCTTCGCTAACGCCGGGGTCAGCGGTGGCGGCCGGTTCATCGACCAAACGCTCGACGACTGGCGGGCGGTGCTGTCTGTCAATCTCGATGGCGCCTTCTTCACGCTTCGAGAGGCCGCACGGCACATGGTGGAGCGTGGCGACGGCGGGGCCCTGATCGGCGTGTCGTCGGTGTCCGCTGTCCACGGTGCCCCAATGGCTCAGCCGTACGCTGCGAGCAAGGGGGCCATGCTCGCAATCATCCGCGGATTGGCGGTCGAGCTTGCCCGCTCCGGGATCCGTTGCAACTCAATCATCCCCGGCTGGACCGAGAGCGAGATGACCGCAGCGGGCCGTGAGAACGAGAAGTTCTTGGCCAACACCACCTACCGCACCCCGATCCGGCGATGGGGTCTGCCATCGGACTATCGGCTGCTTGGCGCGTTCCTCGCCGACCCGACGCAGGTGTACCACACCGGTGACGAGATCGTGCTCGACGGTGGCTACACCCGATTTTGATCGTGCGGGTCGTCTTTTTGGGTGCCGCGAGCAGCTCGTAGGCTACGGTGTAGTCCGGCTGCGGCGAGAGGCTGCGGCACGAAACGGGAGAAACAGATGAAGGTAGTAGTGGACTTCGATCTCTGCGAGAGCAACGCGGTCTGCATGGCGATTGCGCCTGAGGTGTTTGAAGTTCGGGACGACGATTTTCTGTACATCCTGAACGAGAACCCCGGTCCTGAGCTTGCTGAAAAGGTTCGTGAGGCTGCGGAACGCTGCCCCAAGCAGGCCATCAAGGTTGAAGACGCCTAACCACGGGCGCAGCAACAGTAGAAGATCGGTGCCTCGTTGACCCGGATCGTTATTGTCGGCGCGTCCCTGGCCGGGACGCAGGCCGCGCAGACCATTCGGCGAGCCGGCTTCGAGGGCGACCTCGTCATGGTGGGCGACGAGCCTCACTATCCCTACGATCGACCGCCGCTTTCGAAGAACTACCTCACCGACGACGAGCCGGATGAGGCGAAGCTTCGCCTCCGGGCCGCTGCTGACCCGGATGCGCTCGGCGTCGAATGGCGGCTTGGATACCGGGCGGTGTCCATGGACACCGCCACACGGTCCATCACCTTGGACGACGGCGGCGAGATTGCCTACGACGGTGCGGTGATCGCCACCGGTGCACGGCCGCGGCGGTTGCCGGGCACCGATCCGGCTCGTGCAGGTTTGGCCGAGCTGCGCACGCTCGATGATGCTCGGAGCCTCCGCACCGCGCTCGATGACGGGCCGAGCCGCGTTGCGGTCTGCGGCGCAGGATTCATCGGGGCCGAGGTGGCCGCATCGGCTCGAGAACGAGGCATCGACGTCACGTTGATCGATGCTGCCGCAGCCCCACTGGATCGGGTGCTCGATCATGCGGCGGGTATGGCAGTTGCCGATCTGCACCGCAGCCACGGGGTCGATGTTCGCCTCGGCACCGGGGTTGACCGGTTGCTTGGCGACGACGAGGGGCCGGTCACCGGGGTCGCGCTCTCCGACGGCACCACAGTCGACGCGGCGCTGGTGGTTGTCGGCATTGGCGTACTGCCAAACACCGAGTGGCTGGAGGGCTCCGGCGTGACCGTTGACAACGGCATCGTCGCCGATGAAACGTGCTTGGCCGCTCCCGGCGTGGTGGTCGCCGGAGACGTTGCTCGCTGGCCGAACCGCCGCTTTGGCGGTCAGTTGATGCGGGTGGAGCAGTGGGACAACGCTGTTGACATGGGGATGTACGTTGGCAAGCGCCTGCTGGCCGAACTGAATGACCCCGCAGCGCCCAGCCTGGATGAGCTTGGGGTCTACGAACCGGTCCCGTGGTTCTGGAGCGACCAATACGATCGCAAGATTCAACTGGCGGGAGTCACCAGCCCCCACCACGAGGTGGTCCAGGGGTCCATCGAAGAGGGCCGCTTCGTCCAGATCTACGGTGACGGCGACGGCAAGCTCACCGGTGCGCTGTGTTGGAATCGACCTCGCCAGGCGATCGTCTCTCGACAGCTGGTGGCCGCGGGCGAAGACATGGACGCCGCCCGAGAACGTCTGGCCTGATCCGGTCGTTGCTGTGACCGAACCCGACCTGCCAGACGGCGGCCCCACCGACCCAGGCCAGGAGCTGGTGGAGGTCGTTGCCAGCGACGGTTCGGTAACCGGCACCGTGACCCGGTCCAAGATGAGGGCTGAGCGGCTCCGCCACCGCTGCACCTACATCGCCGTAGTCGTTGGAGCGGACGGCTCCCTCGGTCGGTCCGTCGGCCCCGGTGTGCTGCATGCCGAGAGCGAGATCGTTGTTCACCAGCGTGCCGACTGGAAAGACACCTGCCCGTCGTACTGGGACCTGGCATTCGGCGGGGTCTGCTCGGTGGGCGAGGACTGGGAGTGGTCCGCCAAACGGGAGCTGGCCGAGGAGGCGGGCATTGTCGGGCCCGACCTGGTGGACCTGGGGCCAAGCTCTTATGAGGACGACACCAACTGCGTAATCGGGCGGGTCTACATTGCGGCGTGGTCCGAAGATCCGGTGTGCGTTGACGGCGAGGTGGTGGCTCTCGACCGGGTGCCGCTTGGTCGATTGCAGAGCTGGGCAGAGGACCGCCTGGTCTGCCCTGACTCGTTGGCGGTGGTCCTGCCCCGGCTAATCGAACTGCTGCCGTAGCACCGACCGTCAGGTCAACCGCTCGGGACTCGCCCTACTGAGGCGCGCCGATTGGTCGATCGGTACTGCGGCGTCTTCGGGTGATCCACGCTGGGGGAGTGTCGCCCTGGTAGCGGGCGTCGCCCCTTCGTTCGACGAGCGGCTGTGGCTCTGAACCGGCCGGGACCGAGGCGACCGGCTCTGGAACGGTCGGAACCGAGTCCGTCGGGACAGCTTGGCTCGGAACAGGCGTGGCCAGGACAGGCGTGGTCGGTGCGGTTGCGGTGGCTGTCTCTGTCGCTGTATCTGGGGTGGATGTGGCGTTGGAGCTAGAGGTCGAGGTTGTGGTCGACGTCGAGGTCGAGGTCGAGGTCATCGCGGTGACGATCTTGTCCTGCAGTTGCATCAGCGGTGGCGGCACCTCCAGCGAGAGCGGGTGCCGGCCGGGCGCCACCTGCAGCAGCGAGCCGATGAACGGGCCAAGTTGCTCCCAGGACTCCCACTCGCGGCGGAGGTAGTCGGTCACCGCCGCCGACGTTGTCACCGTCGCCTCGACGCCGACGGACTGGAGGCGGCCGATGGCCCGTCGGTGTTCTGCCACCAACGTGTTCGGCGGAGCGATGTGGTTATCACGGATCGTAGCCCCAGCGGCTGTCGCTGTCGCAGTGGCTGTAGCAGTCGTTGTCGGGGTTGCTGTGGCAGCGATGGGATTGACCACAAGTCGTCCCGACGGCGGTACGACCTCACTTGTCGTGACCAGGAGGGCACCGTTGGAGAGCCGAGAAAGGGCGACGGTCGGTTCTTCCGCAGCGGCGCAGAGCACCACAAGTGCAGAGTCGATCGTGTAGAGCTCGTAGGCGGTCGCTGCAGTATCGGACCAGATCAACGTCGTGAGAGGCCGGAAGTCGACAGCGTCCATAGCGTTGGCATGAATGCCGGGCTCAGAAGGGGCACGTGGCGGCTCCACCACGTCACCAGAGCGGTCGTTCCAGGCCGTCAGGTACCGAATGTTCACCGACCCGCTCATCAATGCGAGGGCCAAACGGATGGCACCGTAGGTCTGGGCGGCAGCGACACCGGCCAACACGACACTCGGCCACGTCGCGTCGGCGAAGACCAATACAGCAGCGGCCGCAAGGCCGATTATCGTTCCCTCGGCACCGAGCCGTATCGAGATACGCCACATCAGGTGTCGACGAAGCCAGCGGATATGGCGATCCATACCGTTGCTGATCGGCATTCGGCGGTCCGCTGTGAGCCCCGCTTCATGGTTTCTTCCCCTCGGCCTTGAACCGGGCCCGTCGGGGCCGATATGCGCAACGTGATCGCAGTTGTCTTCGCCGTGTTCTCCGGTGTCTCCTACGGCGCCGCGGACTTCGCAGGCGCCCTTGCCAGCAAACGCAACAACGCGTCACTCGTCACCATCGTTGTTCAGATCGTCAGCCTCGTATCGCTTGGCGCGGTGCTCACCGTTTCTACGACGGGGACCATCATCGCCACCGACATCTGGTGGGGCGCGTTGGGCGGCATCGGCGCCGCGGTGGCGCTCACCACGTTCTATGCGGCGCTTGCCGAGGGTCCGATGTCGACCGCGGCATCGGTGACGGCGCTTGTCGGTTCGTTGGTCCCGGTGTTGGCGGGCGTTGCTCTCGGCGAGATTCCAAACCGTATGACGCTGTTTGGCATGGGGATTGCGATCCCGGCGGCCATCGTCGTGTCGGTCGGAGCCGCCGGGGTCCATGAACGACGGGTTGCGGCATCGCCCCGGGCCAGGGCCAGGGACCGGGCGCGCTCGGCCAGGACACGGCGGCTGTCGCTCATCGCCGGGCTCGGCTTTGGTCTGTTCTTCGTCGCGCTGGCCCAAACGTCGGCAGAAGGCGGCCTGTACCCGCTGGTCGGAGCTCGCGTCGCATCCATTGCGCTGCTCGCCGTGGTGCTGACCGGCCAGAAGGCATGGGGGGTCGTTGCCAAGCCGGACTGGCCCGCTGTGATCGTCGCCGGTCTGCTCGACTGCGCTGCCAACAGTTTCTACCTGCTCGCACTAACCGACGGCAGCTTCACATGGGTTGCCGTTGTCGTCTCGCTCTACCCGGTGGCGACGGTACTTCTGGCCCGATTCCTACTTGGTGAGCAGATCACCCGGGTGCAGACCGTTGGCCTGGTGATGGCTGCAGTGGCACTGGTGTTGGTCGGCGCGGGGGCGGCGTAGCCCGCTACACATGGGTCATCGGGACCAATCTTGGGGCCCGGTACAGGTCTGTACCTAATGTCACCGCTTCGGCTTGCCGAGGCTTTTCTTATGAACCGCGTGTGGAAGTTCTGGATTGTGGGCGCCACAGCGCTGACGACGGTCTACTTCTTTCTTGAGAAGTCCCCGCAGTCAAAACTCGTGCTGTACAACGGCGTGGGCTTTATCTCGCTCGTGCTGCTGCTGACCGGAATCTACATCAATCGGCCGAATCCGGTAGTGCCCTGGCTCTGGTTCGCCGGCGGCCTGGCATCGTTTCTGACCGCGGACGTCATCTACTACATCATCGAGCTGCAATCCGGTGAGGCCGGACCGCCGTTCCCCAACCTGGCGGATGGCTTCTACCTGGCGATGTATCCGCTGATGATCGTTGGCCTCATCAAGATGGTGAAGGAAGTGGCTCCCGGCCGCAGACGAGCCAGCTTCATCGACGCCGGCGTCGTCGGCGTTGCCATGTTCGGCACCATGTGGGTGCTGTTCGTTGACGACTTCTTCGGTGGCGAGAGCGATGTCATCACCCTGGCGGTCTCCCTCGCCTATCCGGTAATGGACGTTGCGCTGCTCGCCGTGGCGGCCCGGCTCGTGGTGACCGTTCACCTGAAGCACCCGCCGTTCGCGTTCATCGTCGGAGCGCTGGGGTCCCTGGCGGTCGCCGACACCGGCTATCAGATCTTTCTTTCGCAGGGCACGTTCAAGACCGGGCTCTTCATCGATGCCTTCTGGCTGATGTTCTATGTCGGGTTCTCCATTGCGGCGCTACACCCCACCGTTTCTCGCCGCCCGCCGGGGCAGGAAGACCAGGATCGCCTCACCCCGATCCAGCTGATCGTTATGTTTGTGGCAACGATGAGCGTGCCGCTCATCGATCTTTTCTGGGGCAACCTGGCTGATCGTGTTGTCACCATTGCGGCGTCCGCAATGCTGTTCGTACTGATTCTGTGGCGTGTCTTCGACCTGATGCAGACCGTCGAAAAGGGCAAGGATCGGCTCCGCCACGATGCCGAGCATGACGCACTGACCGGTCTCTCCAACCGCGTGCGTTTCGCGGCACGGACCGAGGCAGCACTGACAAAGCAGGACCGAAGCAATCCGGTTGCCGTCATGTTCATCGACCTCGACGACTTCAAGACGGTCAACGACAGCCTCGGCCACCAGGCCGGCGACCAGTTGCTGGCAGAGGTAGCGTCGCGGCTTGAGACCGTAGTGCGAGATGGCGACACCGTTGCCCGATTCGGCGGCGACGAGTTTGCGGTGCTGTTGGAATCGGTTGCCGATCGGCGTGATGCCACCGACGTAGCACGGCGCGCTCTGGATGCGCTCGGCGACCCGATCGACATTGGCGAACGTCAGGTCCGGGCGCTCGCCAGCATTGGTATTGCGATGGACTACGACGGCACGAGCGATGTCGACTCGATCATGCGAAACGCTGACGTTGCCATGTACCTGTCAAAGGCGAGGGGCAAAGATCGTTTCGAGTTCTTCGAAGCGGAGATGCATGAAGAAGCGGTCGAGCGCCTTGACCTCAAGGCCGACCTGCAGCGTGCGCTGGACGAGAAGCAGTTCAAGCTGCACTACCAACCGATTTTCGACCTGGAAACCGGCAAGGTCCGCCTTGTCGAGGCGCTGATCCGGTGGAAGCACCCCGAACGGGGCATGATCCAGCCCGACCGTTTCATCGCCCTCGCCGAAGAGAACGGCATGATTGTTCCCATCGGGGACTGGGTGATCCGCGAGGCGTGTCGCCAGGCCGCCCAGTGGCACAAGATCCCCGGCTGTGAGGACGTCAGCATCTCGGTCAACCTGTCGATGCGACAGCTCCAGGACGACCAGCTCATTAACTCGCTGACCAACGCCATCGCAGCGTCAGGCATCTCGGCCAACCGATTGGTGCTAGAAATCACCGAGTCCATGCTCGCCATCGATGCCGACCAGAGCGCCGGAATCCTTGGGCAGCTCAAGACCATCGGCGTGAAGCTGGCAATCGACGACTTTGGCACTGGCTATTCGTCGCTGAGCTATCTCAAAGCGTTCCCGGTTGATGCCATCAAGATCGACCGCTCGTTCATCAATGAGCTGCACCGGTCGTCCACCTCCTCCGCACTGGTTGAGGCCGTCGTCAACCTGTCGAGGGCCCTCGGCGCCTACACCGTGGCGGAAGGCATCGAGTACTCAGACCAAGCAGACATTTTGCGCAAGCTCGGCTGCGACCGCGGTCAGGGCTTCTACTATTGCCGTCCGCTCAGTGGGCCTGCGCTAACCGCGCTGTTCCGTGAGCACCTCGATGGTGAAGTTGAGCCGCTTGAGGCATGGCGTCAGTCTTCAGAGGAGATCCAGGACCGCAGCTATGACGTTGAGGTTCGCTACGGCCTGAAGGAGATCCGCCAGGTCGCAAAGGACATCGATGAGCTCGTCAGCGACCTGAACATGCCGGTGATGGCGTCGTGGGCATGGTTGCAGCACTGGGCGGAGTCATTCGCCAAGTGGACGCCAATGATGGTGGAGATTCGCACCCCCGAGACTCAACAGCTTGCCGCCTGTGCGATGTTGGCCATCGACAAAAAGGAATCTGCGGCCACCGTTGTGGCCATGGGGCACAGCAGTTCGCTGTACGCCGGACTCCCCGCCAGGGACCCGTCTGCGGCGAAGGCGCTTGCCAAGGCCGTCGTCGACGCCCTGAACGGCGTATCGGTCGCGTGGGCGATGGACCTGGAGCAGCTCCCGGACCACGACCCAACGTTGACCCACCTCAACGAGGCGTTGGACAACGGCCAGCTGCTGCCGGAACTGCGAGTCCCTCGCGTTGTCTTCTCCACGGCTCACAACGCCGAAGAGATTCTCAGCAAGAGCAAGCGCAAGCAGCTCCGCCGGGCTCGGAACAAGATTGAGAATGCTGGCCTTGAGATGGTCATCGCGTTTGACCGTGGTCGGGCCATTAGCTCCGAGTTGCTCGACGAAGTGGAGGCGGTCCACGTCTCCCGTGACCGTCATGCGAGGCGCAACAGCGACCTTGACCGTCCAGCCGAGCGAGAGTTCTGGCGTCGAGTGGTCGAGGGTGGCAACGAGGACTGGGAGATCGAGATTGCCACGCTGCGACTCGACGGTGAGTTGGCTGCATATGCGGTCGCCATCTTGGATGGCGACACCTACCGAATCTACGACGGCCGAATGAGCACCGAGTGGCAGCAGTACTCGCCAGGCCGCCTTGTCGAGTCAGCCGCGCTGGCCCGAGCGGTATCGGACCAGCGGTTCGCCGTTCTGGACTGGATGTCTGGCATCGCTGCTGAAAAGCTGCTCACCACCAACTTCGCCGAAACCAGGGTGCGCCTTGTCGCAACGTCCGGTTCTCGTGGCGTGAACAACAAACAGCCGTCGGTAAGCGCCTCCAGCTAGGGCCGTTCGCCAGCTCGGTCACTGGGTTTTCTCCCTACAGTGGCCCCAGCTTCTGAAATACTTGTGAACGCGGGATTGGTCGGGCCCGTTCGCTGGTTACGTAGATGTGACTGATACCACTGTGATGAACTCATCGTGTCCGGCGGCCAACCCATCCCTGCGAGGCTGAGTCAGATGGAAGCACAGGCACCGAACGTATTGATCGTTGACGATGAGCCACAGGTTCGCGACATCGTGGCCACCTACCTTGAGCGGGATGGCTTTCTTGTGCGGACCGCCCAGGACGGCGAGGAGGCGCTTGCTGCCATTCGCGTCAAGCGACCCGACGCCCTGGTGCTGGACCTGATGTTGCCCAAGACCAACGGTCTTGTGGTGCTCCAGACGCTCAGAGAAAGTGGCGATGACGTGCCGGTCATCGTGCTCAGCGCCAAGGGCAAGGAGCATGAGCGAGTCGCAGGCCTCGAACTTGGGGCCGATGACTATCTGGCGAAGCCTGCCTCTCCGCGAGAGATCGCCGCTCGAGTCCGCGCCGTGCTGCGACGTTCCCGGCCGTCGAGCCAGGAGTCGATCCACTTCGGAGACTACGAGATCGACCGGTCGGCGAGGACGCTCTGCAAAGAGGGCGAGGCGCTGAACCTGCGTCGTAAGGAATTTGATCTGCTGTCACACATGGCCGCCAGGCCTGGCGAGGTG
>CAZSTV010000065.1:9137-9592 GCA_964609665.1 uncultured Acidimicrobiaceae bacterium | reverse complement strand
CGGGCCGTGTTGCGTAGGTCTAAGCCGAGCGGCCCTCAGACCATCACCTTCGGGCGTCATCACATCGACCGTGCAGCAAGAGTCCTCACCTGCGACGGTGAAACGGTGACCCTCCGGCCGAAGGAATTTGACCTCCTGGCTCACATGGCCTCGCGCCCCGGTGAGGTCATGACCAGAAGTGATCTCCTGCGAGACGTCTGGGGTTCGCACCCCGACTGGCAGGACCCCGGCACCGTCACGGTCCACGTCCGCCGGCTCCGTCGACTTATTGAGGCCGAGCCTGCCAAGCCGGATCACATCGTTACTGTCTATGGTGTCGGTTACCGGTTCGAGCTGTAGCTCGATCGCCGGCCACACCACCCCAGTCGAGGGGCAGACATGGAAACAATGATGAGCACCTTGGGCGGCTTTCTCGCTCAAGATGATGCCAAGGACGGCATGGACATGATGGAGGA
>CAZSTV010000065.1:0-9127 GCA_964609665.1 uncultured Acidimicrobiaceae bacterium | reverse complement strand
CATCGGCACTGGCGCCATGACACTGTCCGGCCGAGATATCTGGTACTCGCTCATCGTGGCCGTCGCAGCGGCTTTTGCGGCCATCGTCGTTGGGTTGCAGCTTGCCAACCCCGTCGCCAGAGACCTCGAGCGCATCGGTTCCACCGTCAAGGCGGTCGCGGCCGGTGACCGGTCCATGCGGACCGAGATCGAGCGGTCGGATGAGGTCGGCGTGCTCGCTGCAGCGGTCGATGATCTCACCGCTTCGCTGGCCAGGGCCGAGACTGAGCGAGGGGTCGCAAACGACGAGCGCAACGCCGTTGTCAGCGCGCTCAGCCATGACCTTCGAACCCCGCTGGCGTCGCTCCTGGTGAGCATCGATGCCGTTGAGGACAGAGTGGGCGACTCTGCCGCTCACCTCAAAGCGATGCGGGGCAACGTTCTAGCCCTGGAGCGCCTGGTGGAAGACCTGTTCCTCTTGGCCCGGGCGGACTCCGGTTCGCTCGAACTGCACTTTGAGATGATCGACTTGGCCGAACTGGTCGATGATGCCGTCGAAGCCATACGTCCGGTGGCCCAGCAACGTTCGGTCTCAATCATCACGTCGCTCGGTGAGCCGATTCTTGTCAACGGTGATCACACCGCCCTCGGTCGGGTATTCAGAAACCTGTTGGACAACGCCGTCCGACACTCGCCAGTGGGCGGCACGGTCTCGGTGGAGCTTGCACTCTCCGCCCGCCAGGTTCGGGCGTCCGTCGTCGACACCGGCGAGGGCTTCCACCCCGACTTCGTGCCCCGCGCCCTTCACCGGTTCTCCCAGGCCGACGATGCCAGAACGCTGCAAGGCGCCGCCGGTCTCGGGTTGGCGATCGCCGACACATTGGTGACCGCCCACCACGGCACCGTCGTGATCCGTCCCGGTCCCGGTGGGCGAGTGGAAGTCACCCTCGACCTCTCGCTGGACCGTGCGGTGTTGGTCGACTGAGCGTGGCCCCGGACCCATAGCAGCCATCGTCGAGCAAAGGTTGCTATTACGGTTCGAAGAGTTCCACCAGTGCCTGCAGGTGCCCATGTACTGTCTCCCGAGGCGGAATTGGACGCAGGCTCACATGAAGGAACAGACACACCTATGGCGACTCATATCAATTCGCGCCCGCCGGGAGCATCGGATTCACTGCTAGACCGAGGTCACGTTGTGCATGCCAGACATCAACGATTTGGTTTTGCCCTGTTTGGCGGGCTTGCCATCTTGGCGGCGCTGATTTTCGCCAAGTGGGACCCAACCACCACCGATAGCCGCTGGTTCTGGATTGTGGTCGGCCCGATTGCCGGGGTAGTCGCCATGTTCAAGTCACAGAACATGTTTGGGACCGAAGGCGCAGACCGCGACGCAGGGCCCTATGTCGGCATGTTGATCGGCACGACGGCAGGCGCGCTGGTCATCGGGGTGATGGCGCTCGACGGCTGGGTGCTGCCCGGCGTGTTCTTCGCCGTTGCAGGATTCCTGGCCTTCATGGCCTGGCTTGAGCAGAGCGGCATTGGCATGACCACCGCCCTGACGATCTCGATCCTGGCGGCGACCACCGCCATCTCCGATCTGGGCGGCTCGGTCGTCATCTTGACGCTGATGGTCGGCGTGATGCTGCTGGCAAGCTCCATCGCCCTCGCCGTTCACGGCGGAGACGACGAAGTAGTTCTTGAACCGCAGCTGACCTGATCTGACCTGGTCTGATCTGACCTGACCTGGGCGCTCGGCAGCTTCGCCGGCAGGTCTTTCAGGCTTAGGCCAGCTTGGACTTCACCAGGTCGGCGACGGCCCGGCCATCGGCCCGACCGGCAACCTTGGCGTTGACCGCTTTCATCGCCTGCCCCATGTCGGCCTTGGCGGTGAAACCGTTCTCGGCCAGGGTGTCGGTGACCAGCGACTCAAGCTCTGCCTCGCTAAGCGCTGCAGGCAGGTAGGCCTCCAGGACTTCTTGCTCTGCCCGCTCGCCGGCGGCCCGGTCGTCAGCACCACCAGCGTCAAATGCTTCTGCGGCTTCGATCCGGCGCTTCACCTGGGCGGCGATGACTTTCTGGACCTCATCATCGGACAGACTCTTGGCCTCTTTGCCCGCAACCTCGGCCTCCTGCACCGCGGCGATGATCGCCCGGAGCGAGCGAAGCTTGAGCGCGTCTCGGCTCTTCATGGCCGCGGTCATGTCCTGTCTGATGGTGTCGATCAACAACGGTTTGTCCTTACATCCTGCGACCTGAACGGGCCGCGATATCTCTGCGACCCGAACGGGCCGCGATCTCTACCGAAACGTGCTCGGCTAGCCGCTTTCGCGGAAGGGCCGGATCCACGCGACGTAGAACGATGATGCCATGATCCCAAACGATGTGAGCGCAATTAGCCCGCCCCAGAACCAGTAGGGGAGTAGCAGAACTTCGGCGATCTCCTGGGTGTCGGAATCAATGATCTGCCCGTCGCGCTGAAAGTTCTTTGTGAACATGTAGTCCAGCGTTCCCCAACTGGCCATGCAGAACTGGATGCCGATCAGCTGCGCAACGAACACCTTGGCGATCTCCGGGCCGTAGAGAGCGAGCGGTCCGAGTAGCGCCGCGATGAGTCCGAGGGCGAACCAGCCGAAGGCGTTGCGGACGAAAAGCACGAGCGACAGCGCCAGGATGATGGCGAGTCCGGCGAGCACCCAGCGAGCGGTACTCTCCCGAGACCCGAGGATGATGATGATGCCTCCGGCGATCGCCGGCCCCAGTAAGCCGCCTGCGGCAACGAAGGCCCGGCCGAGCGTCCCGACGCCGCTCGAATACGCAGTACCGCCAAGGTTCTGGTAGATCATCAGTCGGTTGAACGAGCCGCCGGCCATGATGGCGACCAGCCCGTGGCCCATTTCGTGGACCCAGGTGCCGAGCAGGGCGAACGGGTACAGCACCTGCCGGCCGTAGGGAATCCTCGGCAAGATCACACTGACCGCAGCGGCGACCCAGAAAAACGCCATCAGTCGGTTGTTGCCGACTCCGGTCAGGTTGTCTGCCAGCCCACCGGTCAAGTTCTCCGGGAAATCCACCATGGCCACACTCTAGTAGGCCCACTTTGTCGGGCGTGAGCAGCGATCGGGGCAACGCCACCGCACCCTTGTCGGGGCAGGCCATCTCCGTCACCTATGCCTGTTGGGCCAACATAGAGATAATTCGAATTGCCCTAGTCCTGGGGTGTCGACTGCATCACAATGGATGAGTACAACGACCAAAGAAGCCCTTTGAACGCCGCCCTTTCCGGGTGCCAGGAAGGTGATTTCATGTCCGTCCGTACACGCCAGAACCGTCAGCGCAAGCCCGGTGTCTCGTCTGTGAACCGCCCTGCACGGTTCGATCGGAGAGTCGAGCATCGACGGGTTCGTCGGGCCGCTCAGGTTGAGTTGAGTCAACTCGTCGAACCTGAGGACCACGCGCTGCCGTTGCCGGTGCACACCTCGGCCAAGGCCGATCCGTCAGAGCGACCGGAGATCCAAGTGTCGTCTCAGCGGTTCAAGGTGTGGAAGACCAAGGACTGGAAGCGTCGCTCCGCCCAGCGGGCCGAACGCGCCGCGTCCTATCAGGCGCTGCTGAAGGCCGACTAGCAAACTTCTCCACCGGGAGCGGCCACAACTAGGCTGCGCCCATGGAACAGATATGCAACGATCTCGAGGCTGAACACGGCGCGCTCGACGCGATTGTCGCCGACATCTCCGAGCAAACGTGGTGTGCCGACACCCCGGCCGAAGGCTGGGACGTCAAAGACACGATTGTGCATCTCATACAGGCCGATGTCGCAGCCAGAATCGCGGTCAACGACCCGGAGCGCTTCGTAGAACTCAAGAAAGCTGCCGCCACCGGTGGCCTGGAGGCCGCGTTCGGCCAGAAAGGTGACAGGACGGGCGAAGAGGTTCTGGCGTGGTGGCGTGACGAGCGGTCCCAAATGGTGTCCGCATTCCGCTCCAGGGGCCCGAAGGACCGGATTCCCTGGTTTGGGCCGGATATGAGCACCCTGTCATTCGCCACCGCTCGACTGATGGAAACCTGGTCGCACGGCCAAGATGTGGCCGACACCGTCGGCGCCGCCTGGGACCCGACCGACCGGCTGCGTCATGTAGCTCACATCGGTGTCAGCACCCGAGGCTGGAGCTACATCAACCGTGGCATGGAGCCGCCGGCCGGACCGGTTCGCCTCGAACTGGTCTCACCATCGGGTGAGGTCTGGACCTGGGGACCCGAGGACGCCGCCGACCGCCTCACCGGATCGGCGACCGAGTTCTGTTTGGTGGTCACGCAGCGCCGTCGGCCCGAGGAAACGTCGCTGGTTGCGGACGGAGACTTGGCCAAGGAATGGATCGGGTTGGCCCAGGCATTTGCGGGTCCGCCGACCGACACCCCGGCAGCCAGGGTGTCCTGAACGCTCCAAACGGCCCTGAACCGCTGAACTTGGTGGTTTTACCCACGAAGATGGCCTCGCTGAGCAACTGTCATCTACCATGATTGTTAAAGCAGCATTGTGGTTGCTACAGGGGTACCTTGGGTGACGGAGGCTGTTCCGGTTCGCTGAGCCACAATGCCATCCTTCTGCCGTGTTCAAGAGGACGTCTAGATGATCGAGCCCGAGTGGCTGCCGGAGAGCGATTTTAAGTCGGACATGCCGGTCTGGACGCGGGCGCTGGTCGGCGAGATGCTTCCCGAGGTGGTCAGCCCCCTCGGCTGGAGCATGGTGTGGGAATCCTGCGCCGCCCTCGGATGGCGTGATGCCATGGTCCGACGGATGGGCTTTGACGAGGATGAGTTCAACCGAACCATGCCCGAGACCATCGGTCTCATCGGTGGTTACGGATATCTGAACGCCAGCCACCTTCGGATTTGGGCCGATCGCTCACCAGACCTCACCGTCGATCACATCGACCGGATTCTGGTCAACAACGGATCACCGTTGCCCGGCCACAGTCGGATGAGTTGGCACAACCCCGACGCCGTCGCCACCGGCATGCTGACCCAGTGGTATCGCTGGGTCATGGAGAGCCGGAACCAAACCGAGCTCGATGCGGGCCACGAAGACTCGGTGGCGTGCCGCCGGGCCAGGCCGGACTTTACCGAGCTGACCGATCTCCAGCTGGTGCGTCGGGCAACAAGCCTGCAGCCGCTGTGTCGGCGACTGTTCGAACAGCACGCAAACCAGACACTGGCCTCGACCATCGGGCCCTGGGTCGTTACCGAGATCTGCGCCGAGATTGGCCAGCCAGCCCACGCTCTTCGGTTGCTGAGCGGGCTTGGCATGATCGACTCGGTCTCGCCAACCCACGCGCTGTGGGATTTGTCCCGACTGGTGCGGGGCTCACAGGGGCTCGGGCGGTTCTTTGAAGAGGGCGTTGACGGGTTGGACCGGTTGCTCCGGTTGTCCAACCATCCCGAATCGGTCGGTCTTGTCGCCGGGCTTGATGCCGTAATGATCGAGGTCGGCTATCGGGGCCCGAACGAGTGGGACCTGTCATCGCCGACTTGGGACGTCGCCCCGGAAATCGTTGTGGCTCTGCTCGACTGCATGCGTCACTGCCCTGATGAACTGGGCCCTCGCCACCGCCGAGCCCATCTTGAAGCAGACCGGGCCCGCCTGGTCACCGAGATCTCCGATGCGCTGACCGGAAGCCAGCAGGACCGATTCCTGGCCGGAATTGGTGCGTCAACCGCCTTCCTTCGCGGCCGGGAGCTTTCCAGGACAAACGTGGTTCGGGTCATTCACGAAATGCGGCTGGCACTGCGTGAACTCGGCGCTCGAGGCGTACGGCGCAACGATTTTGAAGAGATCGACAACATCTGGATGCTGACCGCGGACGAGCTTGAGTACTACGCAGACGGCGGCCTTGCCGAGGTCTCAGAGATCAGCTCCAAGCGGCGGATCCAGTACGAGGACCTGCGTGACCAGGCCGCCCCCGCAAGCATGATCGGCTCCGACGACGGCTGGATTCCGGCCCCCGGTGACACGCTGAGCAGGGCCTACGACGACCGGCCGATGGAACCGGGCGACATGATGTTGGGCTCGCCCGGCAGTCCGGGCATGGCCCAGGGGCGAGCCACGGTCATCCACTCCGATTCCGACCTGGCCAACGTGGAGCCGGGCGATATCGTCATTTTGTCCCGGCCTGACCTTGCCGCCACCCCGCTGTTCGTCGCCGCCGGGGCCGTGGTGACCGACCGGGGCGGCACGTTCACCCACGCCGTTGTCGTCGCACGAGAACTTGGCACCCCGATGGTGGTCGGTGCCCACCGGGCCAGTGAGCGCATCGCCTCTGGCAGCCTGGTCAACGTCGACGGCCTGACCGGCGTCGTGTCGATTACCGAGTAGCAGCTTCCGTCAGCGAGTAGCTCGCATTGACGGGCTAGTTGGTCAGTTCGCGATCTCGCGACCAGACCTGGGAAACGCAACGCTGGTCGACCGGGCCCGGTGACCACCGGCTCCATAGGCCGCCAACGGCCTTGCGGCTGTACTCGGTCCAGCTGATGGCGTCGGGGGCGCTGCTACGCCGGATGACCTGTCGCAGGCCGCCGTCGTGCACCGCATATCCGGCCCACACGCCCGGCCAGTCCTTTGTCGATCCCACCTCGGTAACGAGCACGTCGCCGTGGAACCGGCTGCGGTTGCGGTGGGTGTGTCCAGATGAAACCGTGACGGGCTGAGAGAGCCGATCGAGGTTGTCCAGCAGTTCGGTCGATTGGGGCGCATGAATACCCATCGGCCAATACCGCGGCACACGTCCGGTCTGGAGTTGGTGGTGGAGGCCGATGAACACCGGCCGGTCCGACGCTGCTGCGTCTTCGATGAGCGCACCGCCAATGCGGTCAAGCGAGCCCCGACCGTTGCCGGGCACGGTGGTGTCACCGACGATGATGCGGATGCCGGGCAGGTCGAGGTGGTCGACCTTTCGGGTGTAGGGCAAGCCGCGCTCGCCGATCTTCAGCGGGATGGTGCCGCCCTTGCCATCGACCTCGTGATTGCCGGGAATCAACAGCATTGGAAGGTCGGGGAACCGGTCGACCAGGTCGGCCAGTTGTGCGAAGTGTCCGTCAGCCTCGTGCTGTACAGCGTCGCCTTTGATGATCAGCAGCTCCGCGCCCCAGGCCACCGCGTCGTTGACGGCGGCCAGCGCGCATCGAAAAGGGTGGGGGACGTCATAGTCGCTTGGGTCCACGATGGTGTTGAACGCTCCCCACCGACGCGCTCCCAGATGAAGGTCGCTGATGGTGGCGAACCGGGTCAACTCCGCACCGGGCGGGGTTGGCAGTGTCTTCGCCGTCAGGATGGCGGTGTCGCCAGCGGACCGCAGCTCCACCGTGACCTCGGTGTCGGCGGCCAACCCGCCGACGGTGATGGCGCCGGCGCCGCCCTCGTGGTCAATCGTTGCCTCAGAGATCGACGGCGATGCTGAAGATCGTGCGCCTGATGCCTGGGGGCGTGCGGGGGTGGATGCCAACACCGATGCGGTGACCGGACCGGCGGGAAGCTGGCCCCAGGTCACCTGCAGCGAAGTGTCCTCAACCGCCCAAATCTGGGGCGGCGAGTAGTCGGCGCCAAACCAGATCATGACGTGAGGAAGGCGCTGAGGCGCTGTGCCTCTCGCTCGCGTAGCGCGGCGTAGACCCGCTGACGCTCAAGGGTCTGGACCAGGGTTTGATGGCCGGTGGGCACCTGATGCTCGGCGAAGAAGCCGGCGACGAGGTCGACGTCTCCCGGATAGTTCAGCACCGTAAGTCCATCGACCATCCGGACGATCAAGCTTGAGGCGAACATGTCGGTCAGCTGGTCCCAATTCCCGGTGATGAACTCCCAGGTTTGGCGGCCGGCGTCGCGATTCACGAGCGCTCTACGAAGCAACATCGGCGCATTCTGGCTCCGGATCTGGCCGTCGAGGATCAACTGGTAGATCCGCTCGATCAGCTCGGGTTCCGGGAAGTCACACAGCGCGCCCAGGTAGCGGAGTTCCTCCTGCGGCGTCGAGGCGCTCTTCCACGCATCGATGAAGTCGTCGAAGTCGGCCTCGTCACCGTTGGCGGCCACAACGTCGACCCCGGCGGCCATCAGCGACGTTTCGACCAGTTCGGGGTCCCGGCGGCCGGTAGCGACGGCCCGTGCCGCCTCTTCCTGGATTTCGGGGTCGTTGGCGATGGTGCCGATGGCCCGCACCAGATCGCCGCGGAGCTGGCGTTGCTGGTCATCGTCATCAGGCGAGGGGGCAAGGCCGAGGTTGGCGAGTGCAGGAGCCAGCGCATCGTGAGCGATTTCCTCGAGACGTTCGCTGGCCTCGCCGGCGGTCAGCCGCTTGAGCTGGCTGAAGCCTCCGATGATTCGTTGCCAGACCGATCGGTTGGTCTCGGCCGTCATCGACTCAAGCAGATTCAGGTAGGCGGGAGTTGAACGCTGATCGGCGAGGACCGCCGCCCACGCATCATCGAGAATCCCATATCGTTCGACGGCGCTGAGTTGATCTTGATCCAGCTCGGCCAGCGCGCCGAGCATGTCGTCGGTGTAGGTGGCCCGGATGAAGCTTGCGCCTTCGGCATTTGCCACAAACCACTCGGGGATTTCGGTGAGTCCAAGCGTTGCAGGAGCGTCGCCATCCAGCAGGGTCCGGCCGCCGGTCGGTTCCTCGGACCCGGCATGCTTCATGCGGTATCGAAGGGGGATGGCCCAGGTCTGCTCTGCAGACTCGTCGCCACCCACGTAACGCATGCGCGACTGGGTAAGCGTGATGTCGCTCTGCCCGGGGGACACATCGACCAGCGGGTACCCGCCCTGGAAGATCCAGCTGTCCATGATCCGTCGGACCGGTTCGCCCGTCTCGGCCTCGAGCGCATCCCAGAGGTCGGTGGTTTCGGCGTTTGAGAACTTGTGCTGCTCCATGTAGCGGCGAATGCCAGCCCGAAACTCGTCCTCGCCGAGATACTGCTCCAACATCCGAACGACCGCCGCACCCTTTTCGTAGGTGAGGATGTCGAACATGCCCTCGGCGTCCTCGGGGCTGACCACCTCGAACTCGATGGGGCGCGTGGCTGCGGTTGCGTCGGTATCGAACGCTGCCGATCGGCCGATGCCGAAGTCGACCCACCGCTGCCACTCGGGCTTGTA
>CAZSTV010000064.1:3271-24489 GCA_964609665.1 uncultured Acidimicrobiaceae bacterium | reverse complement strand
GGTGGGAGATGAGCTGCCGGGCGCGTTGATGTCCGAGCAGATCACCATCGAATTCCAGCCTCGGCTCACCACCCCCGAGGGGGTGCCTGTCGGGCTGGAGGCGTTCCCTCGCTGGGTTCACGGTGACCGGGGCAACATCCCCACCGTGGAGTTTCTGCGGGTGGCGGAACAGACCGGTTTGCTCGTCGAGCTTGGCCACTACGTCCGGCGAGCGGCAACGGCCGCTGCGGCGGAGTGGCGCTGGAGCCAATGGCTCAACAACTGCCGCCTCTGGTTGAACATCTCGCCGGTTGAGCTTTGTCACCAGGACCTGATCGGGTCAATCGTCGGGCTCCGCCAGGAATATCCGAACGTGCCGCTCGGACTCGAAGTTGTTGACGCACGACTGCTGGAAGACCCGGTCTTCATGCGGATCTTCGACCGGCTCGGCGAGGCGGGAATCATGCTTGCGCTCGACAACGTTCGAGCTTCGGCGCTGTCGGTTGGCCGGATCCACCGTCTGCCGATGAACATGATCAACCTCGACGGTGAGCTTGTCAGAAGTTTGCCGGCCCGGTCCGCCAACCGTGCGCTCGTCCGCTTCCTGTGCTCCTATGCCCGGGCCGAAAACCGAATGGTCACGGCCTGTGGCATCGAGACCGGTGAGCAGTTGCGAGTCGCAACCGCCCTTGGTGTGCACCTGGTGCAGGGCAAAGCGGTCTCCGAGCCGCTTCCTGGCGACCAGATGGCAGCGCGGCTGCGAGGCGGTGCCGATGGCACCGACCGTCGCAACGTTTCCCAAGAAGACTGACAGCGCTTCAGATCGCCTGATCAGGGAAAGTCTGGGGCGACCTCGGTCATAAATGACCGGAGCACGTCAAGCCGTCCACTCGCTCCGCCCGCCGACACCACATCCATCGACAGGTGAGTCACGCCGATGTCGCGCCAGGCGGCGACCGTTTCCGCCATTTGATCCGGTGACCCCTGCAGCGACTTCTCGGGCTCCATCGCTCCGGCCGGGTCGAGGTAGACCCGCACCGACAGCTCGATCTCGTCACGGTTGCGGCCAATTGCCTCACAGGCTTTGCCAATGTCTTCCCACTCTTGGGTGACCCGCTCCACCGACTCGAACGCGGCGTGGAAGCCGTCGCCGAACTGTGCGGTTCTGGCGAAGGCCGGCCCGGACGATCCACCGACCCAGATGGGAATCTTTCGCTCCGGCGGCTTCGGGCTGAACCCAACTTCGGGGAAGCCGTAGTAGGTCCCGTCGTAGCTTGGGAGGTCGTCGCGAAAGAGCCGTTCGAAGATCTCCAGTTGCTCATCGGCCCGCGCGCCGCGGTTGTCGAAAGGCATGCCCAGCACTTGGAACTCTTCGCGCATCCACCCGACGCCGACGCCCAGGATTGCCCGCCCTTCCGAGAGCACATCCAGGGTGGCCATCCACTTGGCGGTCAGTACCGGTGGCCGGTAGCCGAGGATCAGAACGGTCGTACCAAGCTTGATCCGTTCGGTTCGGGCCGCCACGAACATCAGCGTGCCGAGCGGGTCCAGCCACGGCATGTCGAAGCCGCCGGGAAAGCTCCCGTCCTCGGTGTAGGGATAGGACGAGTCGATGTCCTTTGGCCAAGCGACGTGATCGCTGACCCAACCGGAGTGCATGCCGAGCCGGTCTGCTTCCTCGGCCCATTCGATCAGGTTGGCCCTGTCCGCTGAGCGTCCAAGCTGGGGCAGGTGAACACCGAAATCCATCGCGGTGATGTCTCCTCGTTGCGTGGCCGAGTCAACGCTCGAGCCTTCGGTCTACGGTCGGACAACCGTAACCGCAGCGAGAAGGCGGACTGAAATTGTTGCGGTGGCTCAGTCTTCGCGGTCGCCGGTGAGGTCTTCCGGCTCGATCAGGTTGCCGGCGGCTGCGAGCGCCGCCGCGAGATTCACCGCACGGTCATAGACCGCAACAAAGTAGTGTTCAGCGGCGTTCTGCTGCCCGGAGAGCGGTGGTCGACCGAGGGACTGCACCACCGCTGAGGGGTTGGTGGTGATGGTCGCCTTCTCATCTGGCACCTGGGCCAGCTGTTCGGCGTCGCCCCAGAAGACCTTGGGATCCACCTTCTTCTTGCGGGGACCCTTGCGGCGGCGATTGTTATTGTTGTTTCTGGCTTTGTCGCCGCCACGGTTGTTCTGGTTGCCGTCGCCGCTGTTGCCGCGGTTCGACTTGTTGCGCTGCTTGTTCTGCTTTGCGTTACTCATGTGTCTCTCTCCGGCCCTCAGCTGGTGGCCAGCGCCTTATCAGCAGGGTCAGCGGCGTCTGCAGCGTCGCCATCGGTACCAGTCGAACCGTTCTTCTGGGAGACGCCGTCCCAGTCCTGATCGTCGGCCAGGACCTGCCCGGATTCGTCTTCGGGTTCCACGTCAACTTCGGAGATCAGCATCTCGGGGTCTATGCCGAGCGCTATCTGCAGCTGCTCGGCGTCCAAATCTCCAACGGAGCTGGATTTCGGCAGCACCATGTCAGCGATCTGCCGCTTGCCGGCAACCACCTCTTCAACCCGCTCGTCGACGGTGCCGGGGCACACCAGACGGTGGCAGATAACCGTGCTGGTCTGGCCGATTCGCCAGACCCGGTCACGGGCCTGATCTTCTACCGCCGGGTTCCACCAGCGGTCGTAGAGCACAACGTGGCTTGCCGCGGTGAGGTTGAGTCCGGTGCCGCCCGCCTTGAGCGACAGGACCATGGCGCCTGCGTCCTCGGATGCCTGGAAGTCGGCGACCAGCTTGTCTCTCGCTCCTCGGCTGAGGCCACCGTGATAGCAGTGGATCGGCTTGCCGGTTCGCTCGGTGAGGTAGTCGGCAAGTTTCTCACCCCAGCTGGCGAAGTGGGTGAAGATGAGCACTCGCTCGTTTGCGGCGAAGACGTTGTCGACGATTTGGTTGAGTCGGGCCAGCTTGCCGGACCTGCCATCCAGCGGCTTGTCATCATCTTGGTAGGCCGCTGGGTGGTTACAGATCTGCTTGAGCGCAGTGATGGCGGCAAGCACCGCACCCTTGCGCTGTGCGGTCTCCCCTGCCTCTGTGTCGACGACGAGGCTGTCCAGCACCGCCTGATACAGACCGATCTGTTCGGTGGTCATGGCGCAGTGGTCGAGCTCGTCGATGCGATCGGGCAGCTCGGCGGCGATCTGTGGCTCCGCCTTGGTGCGGCGGAAGACCAGGATGCCGTTGAGTGCCCGGAGGGCCTGTTCGCCGCTGTCGCGTCCGCCCTCGGACTGTGAGAGCTGAGCGATGAATGCGGCACGACCGCCGACGAGGCCGGGGTTGGTGAAGTCCATGATGGCCCAGAGGTCACCGAGTCCGTTTTCAATGGGCGTGCCGGTGAGGGCAACCCTGGTTCTGGCGTTGAGTCGCCGGAGCTGCTGGGCGGTTTCCGACGTCGGGTTCTTGATGGCCTGGGCCTCGTCAAGGACCACCTTGTCCCATTCGATCTTGTCCAGCGCGTCCATGTCTCGCACCGCGGTGCCGTAGGTGGTGATCACCAGATCGGCGTCACGGACCATGGCCGGTATGCGGCCTGCGCTGGCTCGGTTCGGTCCGTGGTGGACCACCGCTCGCAGCCCGGCGACGAACTTGTTGGACTCCGAGAACCAGTTGCCGACGACGGCAGGTGGTGCAATGACCAGCGCCGGACCTTGATCCTTGGTTTGATCGAGGTGGGCCAGCATGGTCGGGGTCTTGCCGAGGCCCATGTCCAGGGCGAGGCAGCCGCCGAGGCCTGCGCCGTCCAGGAAGGACAGCCACATTCTGGCGTCGGCCTGGTAGCTGCGAAGCTCGCCATCGAAACCGTCGAGCGTTGTCTGGGGGTCTTCGGGAAGGTCTGAGGCGCTTCGTAGCAGGTCTGCTGCCCAACCGTCGCCGGAGATGGAAATGCCGCCGGCCAGCGGTGATCCTTCAAGGCCGAGGGCATGGCGGAGCATGTCAGCGCCGGAAAGCCGGGTGGCGTCAGCCCGGTCCGCGAGTGCTGCTGCGGCTTCGGCAAGGTCGGCCTGGTCCAGCTCGATCCAACGGCCCCGTGACTTGACCAGCGGCCGGGCTTCGGAGGCTAGCCTGCCGACTTCCTCGGCGGTCAGTTCGATGTCGTCAAAGACGACGCTCCAGCGGACATTCGCCAGCTGCTGAGCGCCGACAACGCTCTCCTGGGCCTCTTCGGAGGTGAGACGGAGGCTTGGGGTGGGCTTCTTGCGCGACAGCGCAGGGGCCCGCACCTCATAGCCTGCGGCGACGAGGACCTGGCCTTCCTTTGACATGAGGGTCCAGGCTTCGTCCTGGCTGAGCACAACCTCGCCGCGGCGCCGGGCGCCGGGCCGCAACAGCTCGGGGTAGAGCCGTTCAAGGCGAAGCAGTTCCTCTTCAACTTCTTTGCGGCGCGTGTTTGAGGAGTTGACGATGACCTGTTCAACCGGCATCAACCGGTTGTCGTTGTTGGGCGCGAGCACCGCCAGGTACCAGGCGTTCGATTCGTCTGGCGGGTCTAGCTGGATGACCAGCCGGAACTTCTTGGTGCCACTGATCGGTCGGGCCCACTGGTCGATTCGCCTGGCCAGCTCGGATCCGAGCCTGCTGGGAGCGCTGAACGGCTCGCCGTCGAGGCGGGTCAGGAAGCACTCCGCCACATCGGACTTTGATGTGGGGTCCGGGGGTGCGGCTGGAACCTCGAGGCGGCTTGCTGCCTCCCAGCAAATGGCGGTGATGAGGTCGGTGAGTACCGCCGTGGTCATCGAGCGGCCATCGGGGCGGTTTTCCAGAGCGCCGACGGCGCCGGGCACCGCGTCGCTCAGCGCCTGATGTTCCTCGTGGTCGACGAGGGCCGGGACCCATTTGACCTCGAACGCCGAGACCTTGTCGTCGGTTTTGGGGGCGTTGCGGGACTTCCTGGCCTTTTTCAATTGCGGGAGGGTTCGCCCTTGGGCGACGAGTCGCACGGCCAACGCGGTGACCTTGCCGAGCCACGCAACGCTTGCGCCGCTGGCGTCGTCATCGGCGGTGGTGCCGAGGGCAACGAGCCAACCGAGGCTGGCCCCGATTGGGGCCGAGACGGCGTCTGCCTTGCCCTGTCCGGGGATCTTGACGGGATTGTGGGGTTCCCAGCCAACGGTGCCGGCGCCGGCTGCTTTGAGCCGCTCCAGCAGTTCTTCTTCTGTATCGGACTCTGCTCCGTGGCCCGAGGCCCACGCCACGACCCGGCCAGCGGTCCATGACAGCTGCAGCTGGGCAATGCCTTCGCTAACCGTTGCTTGCTCGGGCGATCGGCTCTCGTTGTCCGACTCTTTGGTTTCGGTCGGCGGGCCGACCAGTTCCGTTAGGACGTCGTCGATACGCCGTGCTTCGGACTCGAAGTCGGAGATGACAAGCGCCCGCTCGGGGCCCTTCAGCTGCTTCTCGACCCGCTCGATGGCGAGGTCGACGGTGTCCAGCAACCGCAGCAGGGCGGCGACCCAGGACTTCTCGTTGGACTTCAGCAGTTCCACCTCGGTCTCGGTGGCCATGCCATCAAGGTGAGATTGGACCAGCTGTAAAAACTCGTCGGGCGAAACCGGCAACGGCCCCGCAGTCATTGTGGTGATTGCTCTCTCCAGATTTTCACTAACCCGGATCATCCTTGTCAGAGGACGCCCGAACTAGACGCGATACCAGGTGGAAGGCGAGCGGTGTCCGTACGATTTCGAAACCGAACGGGCCGCCGGGCAAGCCTGGCACGAGCTTGCGGCCGAGGCGTCATTGTCCCCACGCCTTCAGTAACAGACTAGCTCCACATATATCGATTCGCCACGATCGGGCTGCAAGATGTCACCATCGGTACACCGGCTTGTCATCTTGGCCGCTGCGGGCCACGAGTCGGTTACTCCCGGAAACAGCCGACGGCGGCAGACCGTGTGCCACCGCGGTTTGCGGCAACAGACCAGACGTCTCTGACGTTAAAGCCGCCGATGTCGCCGACCCATTCGTAGTCGTCGTTGTCGGAGCCGTCGATGTCATGGGGCTGGTTTGGCGTCCGGTATACCACGTTGCCGTTTTGGCCAAGGAAGACGTAGAAGTCAGCCCAGTCGCCGCCGTTCTCGTACACCTCGACGCCCTGGAGGCGGTTGGAGCTGTCCTCGACGGTGCAGCCGTCCGGTGGCCGAACTGCAGCCACTTTCTCAGTCAATACGGCGTCAATACGGCCTCGAGCACCGCCTGCGGGCACGCAGACCGCTTGGCTCGCCATGCTGGGGTCAAGATCGAAACCGGCAGGGACGGAGAACCGCACCACGTAGCAGGCCCCCGGCACGTTGAACGAGTACCGGCCGTTGGCATTGGTGTTCGTGCCCCCGACCCGCTGTTCTGGCTGCCCGTCGTTGTTTGTGTCTGCAAAGATTTCGACCTGGACGCCGCTGGCACCCGGTCCGCTGAAGGAGCCGATATTGACCGAGTCACCGATGAAGCCGAGAGCGGCCTCGGTCGTTGGCGGGATGGTCGCGGTTGTAGCCGTCGGCTCGGGCTCGGTTACCTGGGGCTGCTCCGTGGTTGTTGTGAGCTCCACCGTGGTTTCCACCTCGGGTTCGGTGGTCTCCGGCACCGTGGTCTCCACCGCGGCCGCCGTGGTGTCGGTGACGGGCTCGGTTGCCGCCGGTGCCGTCTGATCGCTATCGGTGGCAGCGGTGGTTGGAGGGACTGAAGTATTCGACCCTGTGCTGCGTCCAGGTTCGTCGGAGTCTTCACCGAAGGCTCCGGTCTCCGAGGGCAGGTCTTCATCGCTGCTCTCGCCAGCCGATGCTGGCTCGCCGTCAGCGTCATCAGAGGACGACCCGGCCTCAACCGAGCCAGGCTCCGGGGCGAGCGCGTCGCCAAGTGATGTTGGCGCGGCCGCCGCGTCGGTTTCGTTGCTGTCCCGAAGGCCGCTTGCCCACCACAGTCCACCGAGGACGAGGATGGACGTTGCAGCGGCGGTCCCGGCAAGAGCCCAGAACGCTCCGCCAATGCGCCGTCGCTCTGGTTTTGCGGGTCCGTCGAATGCATCGATCGGGTCAGCGGCCGCCGGCTCGGTGTAGATCTCACCGGTTCGACCGAGGATGCCTGCCAGGCTGGCGGCGCTGGCACCGACCAGCACGGCCCCCTTTGTCCCTCGGTCATCGTCGGACCCGATCGGGTCTTCCGCTGCCAATTCGGAGTCTGCCAGGAGGAGTTCCTCGTCGTCAGGCACTCCGGGGAACATCGACGGTTGGAGATCCGGGTGGTCGTCGATGTTTACGGTTTCTGATGCAGACGGGAACACCGGCATTTGGATGTCACCGGCATTCTTGATGACTACCGTCTCGTCCTGATCTGCTACTGCTGCGACCTCGTCGTCGGCGTCGTCCTCGAACATGTCAACGTCGTCGTTGAGCTCAGCCGCAATCAGGGATTGGTCGCGCTCAAGAAGTTCCGCGGTGTCAGCGTCCTCGTAGCTAATCGAATCGGGTGACGCCGTGACCTCATCTATCAGGTCTTCGATCTCGCCTTGTTCGACGGAGTGCTCGGTCGTTTCGTCTTCGTCGATGTCAGCCTGTACATCTTCGTCGCCCGCCAGGAGTGCCTGGGCTTGGACGATTGCCTCATCAAGGCTCTTTAGCTCAGCGGGCTTGGTCTCGGCAACCGGCTCCGGCATGGTCGGAGGCTCCGGGACAATGTCCTCAAGTTCCTCATAGCCCTGAAGGTCGTCGTAGTCCTCAAGGTCCTCGATATCAACGCTCTCGACGTCACTGTCCAGCTCGCCATCACGGTCCAGCTCTATGCCACCGTTGAGCTCGACGTCACTGTCCAGCTCAAGATCACTGTCCAAGTCGATGTCTGACGCATCAAACTCGCTGGTGGGAACCTCCATGTCGCCGAACTGGTCTCTGGTCAGCTCGTCTGTGGGGTCGTCCAGGTTGAGTATCGCTGCGGCACCGCCAACGGCTGCTGCGGCGGCGATGCTCTCGTCGTTCTCCGTGGAGGGCGCGGCCGGTTCGTCCTCGGCAAGTTCGATAGGCGTGATGTCCACGAAGCCACCGGCATCGGACACGATGGCCACGGCATCGGCAGCGGTCGTTGGCCGCCGCTTGCGGAACGAGGGTCGGCCGCTGCGGCGGGCCGAAGTGACGGCCCCGGTGCGGAGAATCTCGTTGAGCCCGGCATGAGTCACCGGTGCGTCGTCGACCTCGGCCGCCAGGCGCCGCATTTGCTGGATGACGCCGAGGCTTGGGGAGTCTTGAGCTTCCGGGGTTTCAACACCGGCAAGCGCGTACTCAAACGGGGTCAGGTTGTCGACGTTTGCGAAGAAGTTCGGATCGTTGCTCACAGGACCACCGATCCTGACTCGACCAGGCCGCGTAGCCTGGCTTCTGCTCGGTTCTGAAGGGACCGGACGGCTCCGACGGGCTTGTCCAACGCCTCTGCAGTTTCGGGCCCGGTCAGCTCGAAGAAGACGCGCAGCACAATGACCTCGCGCTGTTCCGGGGTGAGGGCCTGGAGCGCTTCGTATGTCCGGGCTGTCGCCTCGGTTCGCTCCGCCAGTTCTGCTGGTCCAACGCCGCCGTCAACCAGATCAATGGTGAGGTCATCCTCAATCTCGACCCGCCGGCTGCGGGCCCGCCGTTCGTCGATCACTTGGAACCGCGCGATCTGATAGAGGTAGCTGGCAAAGTTGGCTCGGTTGCCAACGAAGCGGTCGATGGACCGGAATGCCTTGAAGAACACCGTGTTGACCACTTCGTCCGGGTCAGGGCACGACTCGGCGCGGACGAGCGCGCCGACTCTGCGGTTGTAGTGCTTATACAGCCAGTCGAAGCCATCACTGTTGCCACGCTTGGCCTTGGTGAGGGCCAACTCGAAGTCGTCTCTGCTGTTGTCGACGCGCTGGTTGTCTAACGCCATGTATTCGGGTCCGCCTTATCCTCTCCACCTACCGCATAACGATGGAAACGACTCGAAGTATCCGGGTGGAACAGGATTTTCTTGCATCCCGCACGCCCTCGCAACCACATAGGTTATCCCCGACGTCGCGCTCGTTTCCTCCGCACAGATGAATTCGTCGGTGGCGAAGGTGGGGCGCGCCAGGTCGAGGTTGGCGTCCAACGGGGCCACGATCGGCTAAAACTGGGGGCCTCGTTGCTGTTCACGGCGGCCGCTCCGTCTCTGCGACGGTGCCGTGGGAATTCAATTTTTCGCCCATTCGATGCTGGGTTGTTGCCATGCAGCGTGCGGCTGGCGAGCGCTGCGGATGGACAACCTAACCCGGCAACTTCCTAGCGCGGCGGCCAGGCATTGCTGATTGGTGGTTCGGCTATGTCAACCCTCGCCGATATCCACCTGGTAGGCCTCGTAGATGAGGTCGGCGCCCCGCTGACGGTGTCGCGTCAGCTGTCCGAGCAGGTCTATGGCCTGGTTTCTGATATTTACTGCTTCGTCGGGGATGCGATCGTCGTCGACGACCGAAATCGCCAGTCTGAGCGCATCCACTTCCTTCTCAAGCCGTTCGTGATCCACCTTGAGTTGGTTGACCCGCCGCTGGAGGCGAGGGTCTTCCTGAATCACCTTGTCGAGAAATCCGCCCTTAGCTTCGGTCTGCTTGGCGTGTTCCTCGATCCGGATGGTGGCGTGATCAATGGCCATGGCTACCCGCAGCCGCCATTTCTTGCCATCTCCGACCGGTGTTGCGAGCGCGTCTTCGAGGCCTACAACGGCCTCATAGAGAGCTTCACGGCGGGTCCGTACGGCGTCGAGCTGAACTCGGTCTGCCATCGGCATCTGTCCTCTCTTACTAGTCACCACCCACGACGACTAGTGGTCCACTATAGGTGCTGCTTGGACAAATAGGTAGGTTTCCGTCACCGATACACCACACAGAGTGGCTTATGCTGCAAAAAACACAGCAATCATGGGGTCAAACCAGCAATTCACTGAGCAAAATGGATAATCCGCCATCGCCCGTAGCTGGTTACCGCTTCGGGATGACCTCGTGGCCGGTTTCCTCCGGTTCATCGTCCACCATCTCCGGCGGGAACCCTGGCGCAAGGACGTCGACGCCGGTCGCCTCTTCCAGTCGCTTGATCACATTTGGTGACCACTCCCGCATCCCGAACCGTTCAGCGGCGTCGGCCACGATGTCGAGGAACAGCGGCGACAGTTCAAGTGGCACGCCGCCCCGGTCAGCGACCGATTGGAACAGCGACAGGTCTTTCATCACCAGGTCCATCGTGAAGTTGATGTCTCGACTGCCGTTCAGGATGACCTGGGATTCGGTCTCGTGAACAAAGGAGTTACCTGACGAGATGCGGATTGCCTCGTAGGTGGTGTTCAGGTCCATACCTGCAACCTTCGCGGTCACCAGCGCCTCGGACAGCGAGAGCAGGTTGGCGGTCGCCAGATAATTGGTGACCACTTTCAGAACCGACGCGGAGCCGAGCGGACCGGTGTGCAGGATCTGTCGTCCCATTTTGGTCAGCAGAGGTAGCAGCGCTTCGAATGCGGGCCGTTCGCACCCGGCGAAGATTGCGATGTTGCCGGTGGCGGCCCGATGGCAGCCGCCAGAGACCGGACAGTCAACCGGTGTGCCGCCGGCGGCGGTGACCAATGCACCGAGACGGTTCACCTCGGCCTCATCGGTGGTGCTCATCTCCGCCCAAATCATGCCGGGGGTCATCGCTGAGAGGACGCCGTCTTCGGCTTCCATCACCGCGGCGCTTGCGGCCGGGCTTGGCAGGCAGGTGATGACAACGTCCACTGCAGCGCTCAGCTCGGCCGGTGAATCGGCCCACTGCGCTCCCTGGTCAAGGAACGGCTGTGCGGCTGACTTGTCAAGGTCTCGGACCGTGAGGTCCACCCCATTACGCAGCAGACTTCCGGCCAGCTTTCCACCGACGTTTCCCAGTCCGATAAACCCAACCTTCATGGCACGTGCACTCCCTGCCCATTCGGCGGATCCGTGGTGGGCGCTAGCACTGTAGGGCAACGGTGGCCGGTTGAGGGCGTGTCAGCGTCGGTCTCGGGCGCCGATCGCCGCCATCAGACCGAAGACGGCAACAGCCAGGCCGACCGAGAACGTCGTGGCGAACTGGCGCCCGGTCGCCTCATCGCCGATGAGCACGTTCATGGTTTGGATGCCGCCCACAATGCCGATGAACATGAGCTGCTGGCTCATGCCGTTCGCAATGCCAATGTCTGACTCGTCAACCGATCCGGCCACCATGGCGGCGACCGATGGTTGGGACAGGCCCGAGGCGGCGCCGGACAGTGCCAGCCCGCCGATGATCAGCGACAGGCCCAGCGTGCGGCCACTGTCGGTGTCGACCAGCGAGGCCGCGGCGAACGCCACCATGGAACCGATCATCAGCACCGCGCCGATGATGATGGGCTTCTTCTCCCCTATCCGGGTTGCCAGGTAGCCGCCGACCGGCGATGCCAGGCTGAACACACCGGGTCGAGGGATCAAGATGATGGCGATGGTGCCCAGCGACAGCCCGTAGATGGAGCCGAGCAGGGCCGGGGTGACGACAAATCCGCCCATGTAGGCGAATTGGACGAACGCCGCGGACAGCATCGGCAGGGTGAAGTTGCGGCGTCGGAAGTAGGCGAGGCGCAGCATCGGTGCTTTGCTGCGGCGCTCCACGAAGATGAATCCGAGGGTCCCGGCGATGGCCACCGCGGTCAGCGCCAGCACGGTCGAGTCGACAAGTGCCTCGCCAAGTGAGCGGGCCCGCACCTGAGCGCTCAGTCTTGTGAGGGCCAACAGGCCTGCCAGGACGGCGCCGCCAAGGGTGATGGCGCCCGGGTAGTCCAGGGGCTGGTTCTCCTGTCGAGGGGTCGGGCGCAGCACCCGGTAGCCGAGCGCGAGGGCCACCGAGGTCACGCCGGCGAAGCCCAGGAAGATTGGGCGCCACCCCACAATGTCGATGAGCGGCCCGCCGGCCACCAGACCGATCGTCGGCGCGCCGGTCATGGCAAATTGGTACCAGCCCATCGCCGTGGCTCGTCGTTCTGCGGAGTAGGCGTGCATCATCAGCGCCATGCCGCTCGGCATCATCATGGCACCGGTCAGCCCGAACAGAACCCGGAACGCGATGAGTGAAACGTCGTTCCAGGCCAGCGCCGATGCCACGGTGGTGATCACGCCACCGACCAGACCGATCAGGAACATCCTGCGGTGCCCTCGGATGTCGCCGAGCTTGCCCGCTATGGGGGTGGCGACCGCCATGGCCAACATCAATCCGGTGATCATCCAGGTGAGGGTTGCTCGGGATGAGCCGATGTCTTCCGCGATCAGATCGAGCGACACGGTCACGATGGTCATCAGCGACCCGAAGGTCATCACGGCCAGCATGACGACGCCGAGGAGGAGTCGTTGGTATCGGGTGTCTTCCTGAAATGACTCGCTCGCTGCTGGCTCAGCCACGCTGTTCCGCCAGTCCGGAGCGGTCATCGGTTGCTCCGTCGGAGAGGAACACAACGAAGGCGGCGGATGCTGCGGCTATTGCCCCAAGGCCGATGAAGACGGCCTCAAGGCCAAGGCTGGTGTCGGCAATGGTGCCGGACACGGCAGGGCCAATGGTCAGGGCGACACCGTAAATGATGGTGAGCGCGCCAAGCGCATTGGAGAACGTTCGATCCTCCAGGTAGTCCCG
Organism: uncultured Acidimicrobiaceae bacterium; assembly: GCA_964609665.1. Taxonomy (GTDB): domain Bacteria; phylum Actinomycetota; class Acidimicrobiia; order Acidimicrobiales; family SZUA-35; genus JAHELU01. Next base: position 11,842 of record CAZSTV010000064.1, on the reverse strand, counting down.
GAGGTAGGTGACAACCAGGACGGGAAAGGTGAACGACGCTGCGCCGTACACCGCAACGGAGATGCTCGCATAAGGTTCTCGGCCGATCAGCGCCAGACCACACGAGCCGCAGATGGCAATCATCGCGGCCAGCAGCACCGGCCGCCTGCCGACCGCATCGGAGACCCGCCCCAGGGTGACGGCGCCGACAACGGCGGCAAGACCGAACAGTGAGAACAGGTTGGTGATGTGGTTGGGGCTGAAGCCCTGGTCTTTCAATAGCAGCCCGAAGAATCCCGGGAACGATGAGGAGATGAGGCCGAACAGGAAGTACGCAACGCTGAGCACGAGCCATCGTGGCACGGTGCGGAGCCTTGCAATGCTGATGCCTCCCGCAACCGTTTCTGTGGTCGCCAGTTTCACGACGGCAACGATCGCCACGATGGTCCCGGAGAACGCGGCGGCGCCAACCCAGGTTGGCCGCCAGAGGGAGTCGTCGTCGGCGACCACCCGGACCAGGCTGGTGCCCTGGCTTGCGAGCAGTATGCCTAATCCCATAGATGAGGACATGAAGCCCATGACCATGCCCCGACGCTCCGGGGTAGCGGCACCGGTGGCGATGGTTGGTGCCGACATCCAGATTGCCGCTCCGCCGAGCCCGGTAAGGGCCTGGCCCGCGGCCAACAGGGCGAACCTGTCGGCAACAGCAAGCAGTACAAACCCGATGGTGGCGACGGTCAGGCCGGTTCTGAGTAGCCGGACCGGTTCGAACCGGCCGCTGATCATGGTGGCGATGGCAACGCCGACCAGGTAGGCCACAAAGTTTGCAGAGCCCAGCAAACCGGATTCCTGGCGGTTCGAGAGCAGCTCTGATTCAATCGCTGGGAGCAGCACCGGGAAGGTGGCCCTGGCCAGCGCATGGGACACTACGACGCTGGCTGCCATGGCCGCGATGATGAGCAGTTTGTTGGATGTCGCCCGGGTGTCGTTGGTCTCCACTGAGCGGGCCATCACTCCGAGGAGAGTATCTGGGACTTGCGGTGAGCGGAAAACAGCGCCACAAGTTGCCTCCATGGCGGGGTCAGGCAAGGCTCTGACAAGCCAGACAGGCCAATCGGGCTCGTCGTTTGGGAAGGATCGCACGCATGAGTCGTTTGTCGGAACTGAGCCGCTCCATCGAGGGCAAGGTGGTGTTGGTGACCGGTGCCGCGTCCGGCATGGGTCGAGCAACGGCACACCTCTTTGCCGATGAGGGTGCCCATGTGGCGGTTACCGACCTGGCGCAGGCCAATGTGGACGCTGTCGTCGCCGAGATCGACGGTGTTGGAGGGTCGAGCGCCGGTTGGGTGCTTGACGTGGCAGACGCCGAGCGGGTCCAGGCCGTGGTGGCGGAGATCGCCGAGCGTTTCGGTGGTCTGGACATGGTGGTCAACAACGCTGGCATCTCCCGGTTCGCTGCAATAGACAGTGAGACCTATGAAGATGACTGGGCGTTGTCGCTTGAGGTGCTGCTGACGGCACAAACCCGGGTGATCCGGGCCGCGCTCCCCCATCTCCGTCAGTCGGACTGCGCCCGCATCGTCAACATCGCTTCAACCGAGGGCTGGGGCGCAACCCGGTTTGGTAGTCCGTACACCGCGGCCAAGCACGGCGTGATCGGTCTGACGAAGTCGCTGGCGGTGGAGCTTGGCCGAGAGGGCATCACCGTCAACTGCATCTGTCCCGGTCCAATCAACACGGGCATGACCCAGGAGATTTCCGACGAGGACAAAGCGGCCTTCGCTAAACGTCGGACCGCCCTCGGCCGCTACGGCGTGCCGGAAGAAGTGGCCCACGGCACCCTCAATTTCTGCCTGCCGGCGTCTCGGTACATGACCGGGGCCATCTTGCCGGTGGACGGCGGGTTGCTCATCAAGAACGCCTGAGCGAGCTTGCGTGGCCCGCCAAATGACCGTACATTAAGACAATGGCCGTCGAAGAAGGGTCGTCGAGGGCTACACCACATCGAAAGGCACGCGGTTCATGATCTTTGAGCAGCACTATCTGGACTGCCTTTCACAGGCGTCGTATTTCATTGGTGATGAGTCCTCGGGTCGAGCGGTTGTCGTCGACCCCCGGCGTGACATCGCCCCCTACCTGGCGTCTGCGGCCGAACATTCGATGTCGATTGAGCTGGTCATCGAAACGCATTTCCACGCCGACTTCCTGTCGGGCCACCTGGAAATGGCCGAGGCCACCGGGGCAACGATTGCCTACGGCGACGTGGCCAAGACCGAGTTTGAGTCTCGCAAGCTGGCCCACGGTGAACGCATTGAGCTTGGTCAGGTAGTCCTCGAAATCCGCCACACCCCCGGTCACACACCGGAGTCCATTTCCATCGTTGTATCTGAGAACGGCGATGACGAGGTGCCATACGGCGTCCTGACGGGTGACACCATGTTCGTCGGAGACGTTGGCCGTCCGGACCTGCTGTCGTCAAAGGGCGTCACTTCCGAAGAGCTCGCGTCTCAGCTGTACGCCTCGCTGCATCAGCAGTTGCTGCCGCTGCCGGACGCCACCCGGGTCTACCCGGCCCACGGCGCCGGATCTGCCTGCGGCAAGAACCTGTCGAGCGACACCTGGTCAACCATCGGCGATCAGCGTGAGACGAACTACGCGCTCGCCCCGATGTCCGAGGATGAGTTCATCGCCGTTGTGACCGAGGGGCAGACCGCGCCGCCGGCGTACTTCTCCTTCGACGCAATGTTGAACCGTGAGTTGCGGCCCCTGCTCGATGAGGCAACGCCACCATCCGCTCTGACCCTGGATGAGACCATCGCCCATCAGCGCAGCGGTGCCACCGTGCTGGACACTCGGGACCCGCAGGAGTTTGCCACCGGGCATCTGATCGGCGCCATCAACATTGGAATGTCCGGCCGGTATGCAGAGTTTGCCGGTGGCGTGCTCCAGCCGGGTGCGCCCATCGTTCTGGTCACCGATGAAGGCCAGGAGCTTGAGGCGAAGAACCGCCTGGCTCGCATCGGCTTCGACAATGTGGTGGGGGCGCTGACCGACCCGCTCGCGGCGATGGCGGCAAGCCCCGGCGATGTTCGACGTGGTTCGCGGGTGGACACCGAAGGCCTTCGTGAGGCCATGGCGTCGGTACCTGATCTGCAACTGGTTGATGTTCGTCAGCCTGGCGAGCTGGCGCTCGGCACCATCGAGGGAGCCATCGAGGTTCCGCTGACCCAGCTCAACCAGCGGCTCAGTTCACTTGACGCCTCGAAGCCGACCATCGTGTATTGCGCTGGCGGGTTCCGCTCATCCATCGCCGCCAGCCGCATGGTTGCGGCGGGCTTTGCGGACGTGTCCGACCTGCTCGGTGGCTACGGAGCGTGGACCGCAGCCCTGGCTGACGCCTAACGCGCCCTACGCCGGGCCACCGTTGAGGCCAGCGGCGTTCAGTCCCGAATGATCGTGCTGTCGGTCAGTAGACCACCCTGCAGGGTGGCCGTGATGGTTGCCGGCTCGTCGCGCCATTGGATAGGGCCCTCGGTTATCACACCGTCGAATTCGTCGATGAGTAGATCTTCGATTTCCAGTGTGGCGCCGCCCGGTTGTGGCGGGAAGGACTCGGCGAGCGCATCTGCAATGAACAAGGTGCCGGTGTCTTCGATGAGCACCCCGGTCACGGTGACCCTGGTCCCCTCCGGTTGAGCGGCGGCGTCCAGAACGTTCATTGGTTCTCCGGGGGGTGTGTCGTTGGTGTCGGAGTACTCCGGCCCCGTCTCGTCAACTGCGCCATCAAGTCCGTCGCCGTCGTCGGCCCCGCACGCAGCGGCGGCCAACGTCAGCGTGGCAACAAGGCAAGCGATGATGAGCCGACGGCGAGGTCGGCGTGGCTCATGGGTTTTCATTCTTCCAGGCTAGAAGATTGTCGAACGCCGGGTTGTTGATCCTGGTGGCGGAATTCAGAGGGCGTTCGCCAACGCCGTAGGCATGGATGCCGATGGCGAACCGGCTGTTGCCGCTGATCCGGTAGACCGCGCTGCCGCTTTGGCCGCCGAAGGTGTCGATGTCGTAGAAGACTCGGCGGCTGGTGACCGAGTCGACCTGGCGGGCCATGTACCACTGCTCCCGGCCGTTGCCGAGGTCTCCGGGGTAGCCGGCCAGGTTGGCGGTGACCGAGCGGAGTGTGGTGTCGGAGTAGCTGCCGAAACCGATCCAGCCGGTCTGATTACCCAGGGCGCTGTCCTCATCAAGAATGATGACGCCGTAGTCGAAGTCTGGGTCCGGGAAGCCTGACTCGGGTTCGGTCCAACCTCGGACGCTGCCGAAGTTGCTGGAGATGGCGCTGCCAAATGGAAGTTGGTCGTCGTTGCGGCCCGGCATGACTTCAATACTGCGAGCCCAGCCCTGACGGGCAGCGACCGATCCGTGGAAGTAGAGGTTGTGCCCGGCGGTGGCGAGAACGCGGGGCGAGATGAAGAAGGCGGTGCCGATCCACTGTGAACCGTCCTTGGCGGTCACTCGGAGCGACGCATGCACCCGCCAGGGGTAGGCGTCGGTGTTGGTGATCCGGCGTCGGCCGTCATCGCCGATGACGCTTTCTGCGGTGAAGCTCGGCGTGCTGGTCACGTCATAGGTGGCTTCCACTGCGCTGCGTAGTCCGACGGTTGAGGGTGCGGCGGCTGCGGCCGCGCTTTCGGCACTTGGGCCGCCGAGTGTGACCCCGGCAGCGATTGCTTCCAGCCCGTTCGCTCCGGGACTGATGTCCTCTCCCCCGCCGACGAAGCTGGCTTGTTCTTCGCGTTCGTCGCTGGAGAGGTCGTTGTTGGATACTCGATCGTCGGCGCTGAGGACGGTCATCGTTGCTCCCTGTCGGGCTCGCGTGAATACGTGGTCCCTGATTAGACGACCGAGAAGCTCGTTAGATACATGGAAGCTCGCAATACCGAACGGATCGATGAGCGACCCGTACTTGCAGATCAGCGTTGGTCGACCAGTTCCGGTGTCGATGCCGCCGACGGGTAAACGTCTGGGAGATGGCCACCGAACTGTTGCACATCGCTGAGCGGAACTAGGAGGTGGGTTCCGGGCCTCGTCCTATGACGCTTCCGTCCCCGAATCGGCATACGAACCATCGGTGAGGCAATCGACAGCGCTGCGAACACCGCCACGATGATGGCGATCTGCGAACCCAACAGAAACACGTTGGCTCGCCACACCTCGGTCAAGGGGTACAGCATGGGGCCTGCCAGCAGTCCACCGGTAACTCCTGGCCAGAAGGCAAACGAGAGTCGCGCAGCGACCGTCGATACTGCGGCGAGAACGATGACAAGAAACAGTCCGAACAGGCCGCGTTCGATGAGCACATCGGCAAACACCGAGTTGGTGGTGAAGTTGGTGCGGAAGTCGGTTCCTCGTCCGTAGTGAGTGGCATCGAGGTGTTGCTTGCCGTCTCGTCCCTCCGATCGGAGAAACGTTGGCAGGATGAGGTCGCTGGCAGGGCCGATGCTGTCGTCGGTTTGTTCGAACTCCTGCTTGCCGATGCTGTTTGCTACCGCCAGCTGCACCTGAGCTGGTGTGGAGAGGTAGCTGACAAGGCTGGCCGTCGTAACGGCCGCCGGGTTGGTCACGCCTCGAGATGCGTATGTACCCGCCACACGGGGATATGTCAGGAGTAGTAGGACAACGAACAACGCGGCGCCGACCATTCCGATCTTGACTATGGACAGACTGACCTGCGCGGACTTTCCCGCCTTTCGTCGCTCAGCGACAATCGCCGTTAGCGCCGAGAAAAAGGCCATGAGAAACAGGAGCCGGCCAGCCGCGAGTCCGACAAACATCAGCGCTGCGATGCCGCCAAGGTATGAAAGTCGGACCCTTCGTTGCAACAATCTCGCGATCGACAGCGCTCCGAACGGGACCACCAGGTAGCGCAGGGACTGAAGGCCGGCCTCGTCTGGAAGCGCCTCGTCTAACTGATTGGCGCTTAGTTCGGTGACGGCAGCGACCACGTCGACGCGCTGGATCAACAGCGCCGAGTACACGGCAACGCCGAGCATCGCCAAGACGCGCAGACTTCGTTCGAGCGTGCGTTCGTCCACTCGCGGGGAGCGATTGGGAAACGAGACCTTGCTGGCAAGCCATCCGGCCGAGGCGATAGCGAGGTAGAAGGCCGCCAACGCGAGGACAGCATCGAAGGTGACGCTGGTCCGGTCACTCCAGCCATGAAAGACCCACTGGGAAGGCGGTAGCGCCCACGCTGCGAAGCACAAACCGACCGGGCCGAGTGTGAGAACTACCGGGTTGCAGATGATGCTGGTGTCGACAGTGAGCTTCGGCATTTCAGCCAGTCGTCCGCTCATCGAGGTCGAGTCCGTCGTCGATCTCGATGGTCTCGCCGTCGGGTCTGGTGATGGCGATGTCCAGGCTTGGCCAGATCTCCGGGCCGATTTCGAGCGACCGGAGGTACAGCATGCAGTCGGCTTGCACGGCGCTTGCGTTGGTGACGTTGGCCCACGAGCGGCTCGACTCTTCGGCCGGGTCAACGGGGCGGAGCATGAAGTTGCGGCGGGCGGTCGCCAGGGGCTTGCGCATCGGTGAGTTCCGGAGCCGGTCGGCAAGCTGACGCCCGGTTGTTGTGCGCAGGGCCCGGTTGACGACCGCGAGGTCTCGCCCCTTCGTCGTTGACGGGTTGAGTAGCGGCAGTTCGTGGCCGACGTTGTCCAGGCCAACAAAGTCGAGCAGCGCGGCCTGATGCGTTTCGCTTTCGGTCAGCAGCTCGAGGGGGACGGTGTGGATGTTCTCGCAGGAGAAGAACCGGCGGTACTCGGCCAGTTGCGAGAAGTAGAGGGTGGCGTCGATGAGCCCTGCGTCGGTTGCGGCGGCGGTTCGAAAGTCGGCGGCAATCTCGTAGCCGGACTCGTCCAGATGTTGGCGCCACGCAGACCACAGCCGAGCCAGCGGGTCTCGGGTCAGGTAGATGATCTTGGCGTACGGGGCGAAGCGTCGTATCCGTTCCGCTGTGCCTGGGTAGATCCGACACTTCGCGTAGTTGGTGCTTGCGTCCACTCGAATTCGGGCGATACGGAACTCGTCCCAGTAGGGGTCGTTGCCGCCGTCGACGGTTCGGGGCGTAAAGACATTCGGTTCTTTCGACTGGGCCACGCTCACGTCGTCGTGTTTGCCGAGCCACTCGGCGACCGACGTCGTCCCCGCCTTGTGGGCGCCGATGATGAAGATGAACTCGTCCGCTAGCGCCATCTGAGCACCAATCGCTCTGTATCGAACCGCTCTATATCGAACCGCCGGCTTGCTATGTCCATTTGATCACTCGCCCGACGACGCCCGAAGTGATTGCGGGCGTCAGCCCAAGAGCCAGGAGGCTGGTTGCGGTGCCGAGCGTTTCGGTGATGACAAGGCCGGCCAGGACCATGCAGGTGGCGCCGAAGGCAAGGCCTCGGACCGAAATGGCGATGCGTTCAATGCCGGTGGCGATGGCGGCCACGCCGACCAGCGCCTCGGTGATTGATATAAGGCCAACCACCGCGGCCAGGATCATCACGCCGATGCCGAGGTCGGTGAAGTCATCGAAGCCCCGCAGGAACAGCAGGCTGGCGATGACCAGCACAACGGCCACCGCGGCGCTGATGCCAATGACAACCTGGGCGCTGCGATACCAGCGGTGGCGGCGGTGGTCGTTCTCGACAAGGAACGGCAGGTAGTGCACGGGCAGTGCGGCGGCCAGGATGGTGATGGGCCGCAGCGGCACCCTGGCGGCCTGCAGCGCAGCGAGAGCCGGGGTGGACAGGAACGCTGCAACCAACAGGAGCGGTCCCTGGGCGGCGAGCTGACCCATGAGGTTGTTGAGGGTGAGCGACCAGGAACCGTCGGTCGTTGCCGACGGATCTGCGGAGGGTTTGACGAAGTCTTCGGAGAAAGCGAACCGCAGCACGGTGAGAGACCAGCACCCGCCCCACACCAGAGCGATGTTGAACGGCGTGACCGGGGTTCGCCAGTAGAGCGGGAAGAGGGCCACGGCAACGGCGAGGAAGCCGGTGGTCAGCGCGGTGGCGACCCGCCGACGGTCCAGTGATTGGGAGACCCGGTTCATTTCGACAAGACCGATGAACGGTGCCGCAAGGCCGAGGGCCAGCAGTGAACCCTGGTTCTTGAATCCGCCGACGATCCCGAGCGGGATGAGCACCAGCATCAGCGCGACGGATGCTGCCGCGAAGCTGCGACCGGAGAACGTCCGTGGACCGTCGCCCGTTGAGCGGACGACAGGTTGCACAACCGCACCTCGGTAGGTGGCGATCACCAGGCCAAGACACGCGCTGAACGACGCGGTCCACGCCAGCGAGTTGGTCTGCTCGGACAGGATTGCGGCAACGATGGGGCTGAACTGGAACGCGCTGAACGATCCCTGCTCGGCCACCGATGAGAGCACTCGGCGTGAGTAGCGCGAGGAGTTTGAGACCCCGGGAAGGACGGCGATGTCATCGGTCACGGGGCGACCTCCAGTAGGGCGTTCTCCACTGCGTCAACCACCCGGGTCCAACGTTTGGTCTCGGCGTTGGCCAAGCCGTCGGACACGGTCGATTGCCG
>CAZSTV010000064.1:320-3261 GCA_964609665.1 uncultured Acidimicrobiaceae bacterium | reverse complement strand
CTGATGATCCTGGCCGCAATCTCCTCGGCATCTGCTCCAAGGTCCACGTAGTGGGCGCCGCCATGACCGAACCGTGAGGTTGCGCCGCGGAACCGGCTGACCAGGACCGGTGTTCGTGCGGCTTGCGCCTCGATTGGGGTAAGTCCGAAGCCTTCGTGGGAGGACAGCAGCAGTAGCAGGTCGGAGTCAGCAACGTGTTCGGCCAGGGAGGCAACGTGGAGCTTTGGCCTGCGGATCACGTTGATGTCGGTGGCCGGGTTGCGGCGGTGGGCGGTGATCATCCGCTCGATGGCGGGCGGCGCATCGTCGGGGATGGTCAGCTGAATGGGCATGACCTTGCTTGCTTCGGCCGCGGCGTCGACCATCAGGCCTTGGCGTTTGTGGGCAAGCCAGTTGCCGACGTAGGTGAGCCGCAGCCGGGTGTCGGCATCGTCTTCGCCGTGGGCGTCGGTGAACTCTTTCGCTCGTCGTCCGGCCTCGAAATACTCTTCGGCAACGCCGTCGCCAACCACGACCACCTCTGCATTGGGGCCGAGTAGTAGCCGGAGGTCGTCCTGGCTTTCTTCGGACACGGTGATGATCACGTCTGCTCTGCGGATGAGCGGCACCAGCACAAGCCGGAAGTAGAGGCGGCGGATCGTGCTGTGGTTGGCGTCGGGGTCCAGGTATTGCAGGTCGTGGATGGTCACTGCGGTCTTACCTCGCCACAGCAGCGGCGGGTAGAAGCCAGGGGTGAAGAACAGCTGGGTGTTGCTACGGGCCAGCCCAAGGGAGATGATGCGCGGCCGCAGCGGGGTGATGCGTGCGAGCGGGCCGACCGGTTCGGCGTGCAGTCGATGTAGCAGATGGCCTCGGGCTTCCAGGCCGGACAGGACCTGCTCGCCGAACGTGCCGATGCCGCTGTCGGGCCAACAGTCGTCGGTGGCAATGGTCCTCGGTCGTACTGTCGTACCGGGGGGCACCGCGCCTCTGGGTGGCACTGGGTTGTCTGGTGGCACTGGGTTGTCTGGTGGCACTGCGTCGTTGCTGCTCATTGTGACCGTGCCCCGTCTGTCCAGTCTCGGATTTCTTGGCGGAATCGGGCGGTGGAGAACGACCGGGCGTGGGTGCGGCACGGTTCGGGTTCCAGGTTGAGCCGCAGGCAACGTTCGGTCGCTTCGGTGAAGGCCTCGGCGGTTTGGGCGTCGGCCAGGGTGCCGGTCACGCCGTCGATGACGGTGTCCAGGCTCCCGCCCGCTTTGAGGCCAACAACGGGCGTGCCGGTGGCCTGAGCTTCCACGGCGATGATGCCGAAGTCCTCGTGGGCCGGGAAGATGAAGGCGTCGGCCCCGGCCATGAGCTTGCGCATTTCTCGCTGCGACGGCCTGACCCGAATGTCGACGCCGTTCGGGTGGAGCTCCTGCGCCTTGTGGCGTAGTAGCTCCTCCTGGTCGCCCCATCCTGCGAGGATCAGCGGCAGGTCGAGTGCTGCCGCTACCTCGATGGCAATGTCCAGTCGCTTGTAGGGGATCCAACGTGATGCGGCCAACAGGTAGTTGCCGTGCCACTTGGAGATGGCGGAGAAGTAGTCGACCTGGACCGGCGGGTAGATGACCTTGGCTTTGCGGTCGTAGAAGTCGGTGATGCGCTGGGCCACTTCGGCGGAGTTGGCGGCGAAGGAGGTGACGCCGGCGGCGGAGGCCTTGTCTTTGGTCTTGGCCAGGGATCGCAGCGCGTTGGCGGCTCGTCCGAAGCGGTCGGCTCGGCCGTCCAACTCGGGCGTCCAGGCGTAGCGCATTGGCGAGTGGACGTAGTTGCAGTGGACCAGGTCGTCCTGGGTGGCGAACTCTCGGCCGAAGGCGTGGGTGGAGGTGATGACCAGGTCGTAGTTGGTGCGGTCCAGTTGTTGCCACGCGGTTGGCATGAGCGGGAGTTGCAGCGCTCGGGTGCGGTGCCCACCGGGGAACCGGTCCAGGAACGTTGTCTGCACGGTTCTGCCGCCAAAGTCGAACAGGGGCTCTCGTGTGCCGGTGAGTGCGAACAGGTCGGCGGCGGGGAACTCCTGGGCCAACTGTTCGAAGAGAATCTCCGAGCCGGACCGGGCGTCGAGCCATTCGTGAACCAGCGCCACCGATCGGGTGTCGGACTCGATCTTGTTGGTCTCGGTCGGCGTGCCGCTAGGTGCGCCAGCCGGAGTAAAGGTCCGGGCCGGGGTAACAGTCTGGGCCGGGTTAACGGTCCGGGCCGGAGTAATGGTCCGGGCCGGAGCCGTCGTTTGGGTCGAGTTGCGGTGTTGTCGTTCGGCTCGCTGCACCTGGCCTCGATGCCATCGCCAGGCGTCGTCGCAAATTTCGTCGAGGTCCCGGTAGTCGATGGGGCCGAAGATGCTCCTGGACTTGTCGGTGTCGCTGTACAGGGCGGAGACGTCGCCGGGGCGGCGAGGGTGGATCTTCACGGCGAGGGGCTGAGCCGACGCCCGCTCCATGGCTGAGACCACTTCAAGGGCGGAGCTGCCGCTCCCCCGTCCCACGTTGAGGGCCAGGAATCCCGGGTTGCTGGTCAGGTGCTCCAGGGCTCGAGAGTGGGTCTCGGCAACGTCCATAACGTGCACGTAGTCTCGGACGCCGGAGCCGTCTGCGGTGGCGAAGTCATCGCCGTAGATGTTGACGGTCCGCCCGGTTTTGGTGGTCGTGTCGGTGGCGGCGTTCATGACCGCCGGCAACAGGTTGGACGTTGGGCCTCGGGGGTCTTCGCCAATCATTCCCGAGGGGTGGGCGCCCGCAGGGTTGAAGTACCGCAACGCGGCAACGGCCCAGGTGTCGTCGCCGGTGCAGAGGTCACGCAGGATCCGCTCGCAGATGGACTTGGTCGACGAGTACGGGTTGGTCGGGTTGTGGGGGTGGCCTTCGGTGATTGGCAGCCGATCGGTCTCGCCATAGACCGAGCCGGAGGAGCTGAACAC
>CAZSTV010000064.1:0-304 GCA_964609665.1 uncultured Acidimicrobiaceae bacterium | reverse complement strand
TAGTAGTCCAGGACCCGCTCGGTGGATTCGGGGACGTGTTTGTACCCGGCCAGGTGGATAACGGCGTCGGGTTCGGTTTGGCGGATGACCGCCCGGAGCTCGTCGGTGTCCAGGACGTTCAGCTCAAACAGTTCGGGTCGGCGACCGCTGATGGCTTCAATCCGGTCGAGGACGGTGGGCTTGGCGTTTGAGAGGTCATCGACCACCACAACGTCGTGGCCGGCCTCCAGCAGGTGGGCCACTTGGTGACTGCCGATGTATCCGCAGCCTCCGGTGACCATGATGCGCACTAGTAGGCGCCGTG
>CAZSTV010000063.1:9316-25317 GCA_964609665.1 uncultured Acidimicrobiaceae bacterium | reverse complement strand
GGGTTGGTCACCAACTCCTCGGCGCTACCGATCTGGACGATCCGCCCCTCGAACATGATGGCGATCCGGTCGGCCAGCCTGATGGCCTCGTCGAAGTCATGGGTGATGAAGACGATGGTCTTTTGCAGCATGCCCTGCAGCCGCAGAAACTCGTCCTGCATCTCACGCCTGATCAGCGGGTCAAGGGCGGAGAAGGGTTCGTCGAGGAACCACACGTCGGGCTCGACCGCCAACGACCGACCGATGCCGACGCGTTGCTGCTGGCCGCCGGACAGTTCACGGGGGTAATAGCCACCGCGTCCCTCAAGCCCAACCAAGCTCAAGATCTCCTCGGCCCGGGCCAGCCGCTCCCCTCTGTCGACCCCCTGAATCTCGAGGGGAAACGCCACGTTCTCCACGACGGTGCGATGAGGGAAGAGGGCGAAGTGCTGAAAGACCATGCCCATCTTGTGGCGACGAATCTCGATCAGTTCTTTCGCGGAAGCTTCCAGCAGGTTGGAACCTTCGAAGAAGATCTCCCCGTCGGTCGGTTCCACCAGGCGCGAAAGGCAACGGACCAGCGTTGACTTGCCGGACCCACTCAAGCCCATGAGCACCAGGATCTCGCCCGGCATCACATCAAGCGACGCATCGTGCACCGCGGGGATGTACCCGCCGGCCTTTAGGTCCTCGGCGGACGGCTCATGGCCGTGCGCCTTGAGAAAACCCTCGGCGTCGTTGCCGTACAGCTTCCAAACATTGCGGCACGAGATCTTGGGCTCGGCCATCGCGCTCGGGTCGATTACGTCGGTCCGCACCTGAAATGAACTCCTCGTCGTTCTGGACGTGAACGAGCAAAAGGGTCGGACGGTGCTGCCGTCCGACCCCAACGCTCAACGAAACAACCGTCTAGCCAAGCCAGCCTTGCCACACGTCTTCATTGTCGGTCATCCACTTCGATGCCGCCTCGGAGGCATCGAGCTCGTCGACGTCAACCATCGCTGCCATGTCGGCCAGCTGGGCGTTGGTCAAGTCGATGTTCTGCATGATGGCGTACGCTCCCGGCCACTTGTCCGGCACGTGCTCGCCAACGCCGGTCTTGAGGTAACCATTCGCCGGATTGCCACAGTCGTGGGTGAGCTCGGAGTTGGTACCCCATGCCGGGTCGGTCCGGCATGCCTCTTCAAAGGTGGGGAACTCGACGAAGCTGCCTTCGTAGACGGCCTCCACGAAGTTCGGGGTCCAGTTGAACAACACGATCGGTTCGCCGTTCGCCTCTGCGGCATCAAGCTCGGCCCACAGCGTTGCGGCCGAGCCGGCGTTGACCACCTCGAAGTTCATCTCCAGACCTTCAACCCGTTCCTCGTCACCCTTCAGCCAGTCGACCGGGCCACCGAGGAAGCGACCCTTGTCACCGGTCTCGGCGGTGGCAAAAAGCTCGGAGCACGCGTTGAGTGCCTCCCAGTCCGGTAGTCCAGGACAGAGATCCTCGACGTAGGCCGGATACCACCAGTCCTCGCGAGTGACCGCGTTGTGGGTATGAGCATCGATGACGCAACCCGCATCAACCTGCTCTTGGAAGGCAACACCAAACGCACCCTCCCAGACCTCGTGAACAATCTCGATGTCGCCTTCGCACATGGCGGCGTAGACGGCTTGGCTGTCAGAAGGAACGTACTCGACGGTGTAACCGGCCTCTTCGAGCACAAGGCCAACGACTTCGGCCCCGACAATCTGGCTCGACCAGTTGTGAATTGGAATGCGGATTGGATCGCTTGAATCCTCTCCGCCTGCGGCTGCCTCGGTCGTTCCATCCGAGTCGCTGCCGCACGCGGCAACGATCAGCATGAATACGCCGAAGAGCAGTAGAAACTTCTTGCTCACGGTTCTTCCCCCTGATGGTGGTTTTTCGCCCGGGTGTGGTCCCCCCATACCCAGAGATTGTCCATCGATGTCGACGAACCATCTACCGCCACAGTAGTGATATCTCCCTCAGTATTCAATCAAGTCTTCCACAGGAGTGGAGTTAGCTTCCCTGGCAGTGAAATTGAAGTGAAAGTAGTGGCGAAACTAGCGGCGTGTCGGCCGAGATATGAGCGTTAGTCCCGCGGCCAGAGCGCAACACCGAACAGGTCCGCTGGCGGGACCACGGTGATCGAGCCACCCGATTCCAGGTCCACGACCGCCACACCCGCATCGGTAACGCAGACCGCCAGCCCCGCTGTGGACCACACCACTTCTCGGGCCGACCGACACGGCAGCGTGCGTTGGGCATCAAGGCCAAGGCCCAACACCTGCACCTCTGAAGCCGAACCCTCCTGGAACGCGACGAAGCGACCATCCGGCGAAAGCCAACCTCGCTGCCCATCAAAGCGAGTGGAGACGTCGGCAAGCAACGGCCCCCGATCGGCACCGCTGGACGTATCGAGCCAGGACCGTCTGCACTCGTTGAGATCACAAGACTTGACGATGATGTCGTTCGGCCCGACCGCCAGGGGCGAACCGTACATCATGAGCCGCCACGGTCGCTCGTCGCTGTCGGTCAACCGAAACAGACTGCTGTTGAAGCCCCACACCAGATCCGGGGTTTGGAACTCGAGCGGCATCTCCCGTCTGGTTCGCCTGGTTTCTCGTCCGTCGACGTTCACCTCGGACCAGTCGAAGTAGGTGACCGCTGCGTCCTCGTCAAGCGATGTGCCAAGCCAGACCAGATCGGGATCACCGGCCACTCGGATCTCGTCGGCGGGACCAACGCGGCGACCATCTCCCGCTTCGCTGACCGACCACGCCGCGGTCTCCCCGACGTACACCAGCCGATCGCCGAGAGCGACAAGACCGTCGCCGGACGGAGTCTCCGGCAATGGCACCAACGAGGTCTGCCCACCGGCCAGGTCCCAGAGCGTTATTCCGACCGGGCTGGCCATTGCCAGGAGCATCCGGCCGTCGAGCTCTTCCAGCCGATGCTGAAACTCTCGGGCCGCATCGGCCGGCCCCCGGGGCGGCCCTGGTCCGACATCACCGTCGGCAGTCGTACTGGCAGGGCCGACACTGGCAGGGTCGGCACTCGCACTCGCACTCGCACTCGCACTCGTTTCGGCCAACGATCCCGGACCGGACTCGCTCACTGCATTCCCGTTTACTGCGTTTCCGTCTACTGCGTTCCCGTTTACAGAACTGCCTCGGCCGACGCCAAACAGCACGGCAATCAGCGCGGCGAAACACAGCGCTGCGCCGAGCTGCACCCATCGGCTGGACAGCAGCAGCGGTCGGGTGGTGATGCGATCCGAGGCGGGAGGCGTCTCGCTGTTGGCTATGTCCAACAGCTCGATCGGCTCGGGTTCGCCGGGAGACGTCACCGTTCCAGTCTTGTCGCTCCCGGGCGACGACGCACCAGCGGAACGATGTGGGGTGTTGACCTCAGCGAGCTCAGACGTTGGCCCCGATGTCGAATTCCTTGCCGGCGTCCAGTACGGCGTCGAACAGGTACTGGGCGAACGAGCGGTCGCAGGCGATCAAATATGACGGCGTGCCCTGATGGTCGTTGCGGACGATGTCGCACGTAACTTTCGCGACAGACGCGGAAACGACAGCGCCATTCGGCGTCATGGCATCGGACCAGTCGAGGCTGCAGACCTTTTCCAGGAGACCGCTTGCCGTCTCGCCGACGAGGCGGAACAGCGCTCGGCTGTGGGTGTGATCAACGATGCTGACGTGACCGGTCTGGTCAATCGACGATGCCGCCGCGCCGATCGCGGTGGCCGAACCGAGCAGGAGCCACTCCCCCGGTCGTTGCCCGGAAATCAGCACCTCATCGTGCAGCCGAGAACCGCCGAAGGGTACGCCCATCTGCGTAGCGGCGGCGGTATCGTCCGCTGCTCGTACCAGCAGCTTTGTCGTCGATGAGATGTCCCGGAGTGTTAGCGATGCATCGTCAGCGGGGGCATAGTCTGCGGTTATCGGACTCTCGAAGACCGGTGCGCTAGTTGAATCAGCCACGGAGGCGTTCTCCTTCTGGGTCGAAGTGGGCGTGATGTTCCATGACGGTGGCCCGCACCCGGGTCCCGTCAATCAACACGACGGTCAGCGACGTCCCTGGAGCCGCCGCTTCGGGCGCAACCTGGCCAAGACAGATCGAACGGTTGAGCGTCGGTGACATCCGCGACGAGGTGATGCGGCCAAGGATCTCGTTCGTGCCGTCGCGGACAATCTGCGATGCCTCGTGGGGGACGATGGTCGGGTCGACGGTTTGGATGGCTACGACCAGCGGGGCGCTCCCACCGTTCGCCGCTTCGTCAACCGCCCAGGCCAGCTCGGCCTTTCCGGCAAAGTCATCCTTATCCAGTTTGATCAACGGCGTGAGCCCTGTTGCCGGTGCCTTCGTGAGACCGTCGGTGTCCTGCCCCACGATGAAGTGGCCCTTCTCCAAACGCATGATGCGCTGCGCTTCAAGGCCGAACGGTTTGATGCCAAGGTCGGCCCCGGCATCGAGCAGCGCCTGCCACACATGAAGCCCGTACCCGGATGGCACGTGAAGCTCGAACGACAGCTCGCCGGTGAAGCCAATGCGCCAGGCGATGCAGTTCTCCACCCCGGCGACGGTGCCCTGGCGGACCTGCATGTACTTGAAGGCCTCGGGGTCAAGGTCGATATCGGTTGTCAGGCGGCCGAGCAGCTCCCGGCTTTTTGGTCCGGCAACGTTGATGCTGCACAGACCGGTCGTGACCGGCGTGACGTGAACCTGCCATTCCGGATGCTCGGTCTGCAGCCAGTTCTCAGCCCACTCCCAGATGGAGGCGGCCCCGGAACTGGTGGTGGTCATCAAGTAGTGATCGTCGCCGAGCCTGCCGGTGACGCCGTCATCGAGGACAACGCCGTCTTCGGCACACATGAGGCCGTATCGGACCGAGCCGATGGCCAGCTGCATCCATTTGTTGGTGTAGAGCTGGCTGAGCAGCTTGGGAACATCGGGGCCCTGGAGGTCCAACTTGCCGAGCGGGGTGACGTCGATGATGCCGACGTTCTCCCTGGTGTTGCGGACCTCTGCTGCGGGGTCGCCGTAGTGTTCGGGCCGGGTCCAGGCACCGGCCAAGATTGGCACGGAACCATTCGCCTCGTGCCAGGGCTGAATGGAAGACACCCGGACCGGCTCGAAGATCCGACCGGCGAGAGCGCCGAGGGTGATCGGGGCGTAGGGCGGGCGCCAGACGGTGGTGCCAACCTCTTCGATGGTCTCTCCTCGCGCTTCGGCCAGCACGGCAACGGTGTTGACCGTTTCCAGCTTGCCCTGGGCGGGTCCCATCGTGGCGGTGGTGTATCGCTTGAGCAGCTCGACCGAGTCATAGCCTTCCGCCGCGGCACCGACCAGGTCTTTGGATCCAATGTCCTCGGAAAAGTCGACGATGCCGTGTGTCGTCGAGCGGAACAGTTCGGGGTGAGCATCGCGTCCGAGCGCCGAGCGCTGGTCCTCGGGCCATGCTGGTTCCGCACCGGAGACCGGCACCGCCCGTGCGGTATGGGCCTGCAACCGGTGAGAGATAACCGCCGCTCGCTGCGCTGCAAGTCGCCCGGTGTCGCCACCGTGAGCGATCAGTTGGTCGAGGGTGCCGTCGCCGGCGATCCCACCGGTGGTGAGCACGTTGTCGATCGCTGCACCCGGGAAGAACCGAGCGGCGGCGGCGTCATAGACAGGGCGATCGCCCGCCATGTTCAGCAGCGATGTCGGGGCGGTCCAACCGATCGCGGTGACCAGCAGATCACAGTCGACCGTCGTTCCGTCGCCAAGCGTCGCCGCTCCGACCGCTTTCTGCGAGCCCTCGGCCGAGGCGATGTTCTCGCCCGCCCTGGCATCGACCACTCGTGCCACATCAATGCCAACCCGCTGAAGGTCGGCGGCGGCGGCATCGCCATCGGCGTTGGCGGCGAGCACGACGGCCCGGCTTCCCGGTGCCACCCCGTACATGTTGACGAGGCGTCGGACCGCCCCGGAGGTCATGACGCCCGGCTTGTCGTTGCCTTCAAAAACGTATGGTCGCTCGATCAGGCCGGGAGCGACGATTAGCATCTTGGCCCGCGCCTTGATGAGGCGCTCGACGGCCAACGGATGGCTGCGCTGCACGATGGCAACCCAGTTGTCCTCGTAGCGACCGGTCACGGTCGAGTCGGTCAGAATCTCAACTCCGGCCGCCTCTGCCGCGGCCTGCAGTTCGGTGGCCGCGGCCCGATCGGCGTCTGACCCCCACAGGAGATGGCCGCCGAGGTGATGGCCGTGTTCCACCAGCAGTACCCTCGCGCCAACTTCGGCGGCGCCGATGGCAGCGGCGATGCCCGCCGGCCCGCCGCCCGCCACCACCACATCGGGGTGGGTGTAGCGCTTGTCGTGCAGGCGCTCCGGGGTGTCGAGGTCTACCGTGCCGCCGGGAGCGAAGGTGCTGAGGACCTTCTCAAATGTTGGCCACAGTCGCTGGGGACGGATGAAGGTCTTGTAGTAAAACCCGGCGCTGAGAAAGCGCCCGACGAGGCCGTTCGCCGCCTTCACGTCGTAGTCGAGCGATGGCCACACGTTCTGTGGGTCGACGGTCATGCCGGACTCGATGAGTCGGTGACCGGACCGCACGTTCGGGTCGTCGCCGACCTGCACAAAGCCGTTCGGGTCCCAGAAGTCCGCGGTCAGATAGCCGCGAGGCCGGTGGTACTTCATGCTGCGGGACACGACGCTGACGCCGTTGGCCATGAGGGCCGACGCAATGGTGTCCCCCGCAAGTCCACTCAGGGATTTGCCGTTCCAGGTAAAGCGAACCGGCGCTGACCGGTCGATCACTTCTCCGGGCTGGGCCGGAAGGCGGGAGCCGCTCATGCTTTGCCTCCAAGCTTTGCGCCGGGGATCGGCGGGTTACGAAATTCGTTCGTTGCGGTGTTTCGTTCCAACACAAAGAAGCGGCGACAGCCGGAACGGCAGTACCACGTCTCACGTAGCCAGTCCGCCGGGTTGTCTTCTATATAGAGGTATTCGCGCCACTGTTCCGGCGAGGCGGTGTTGGGGTCGGGACGGGGGTGGGACTCACCGTTGTAGGCAAGGTCGGAGGCATTGCGGGGCCCGCAGTTCGGGCAGGGAACCAACAGCATCGTCTGTTCTCCTAGTGTCCGACGGCCGCTGCACCCTTCTCCCCGACCAATTGGCCGGTGGAGAAGCGGGAGAGCCGGAACGGTTCGATCAGTTTCGGGGTGGACTGGGTTGCGACGCACTCGGCCATTTGCTCACCGGAGACCGGCCCGGCCTTGAAGCCGTAGGTTCCCCAGCCGACGTCGCACAGGAACCCTTCGACCGGGGTGAAGCCCATCACCGGTGAGTAGTCCGGGGTCATGTCGCACAGTCCGGCCCACTGCCGGAGCAACCGCATGCGGGAGATGCCCGGCATCAGTTCGAGGACGTGGCCTGCCAACTCCTCGGTGAACTCAAGCGAACCTCTGACCGAGTACGTGTTGAACGGATCGACCGAGGCGCCGAACACCAACTCCCCTCGGTCGGTCTGGCTGACGTAGACGTGGAGCGAACCGGACACGACCACCGTCGGCAGGAAGACCTTGACCGGTTCGGTGACCGCGGCCTGCAGCGGCCGGGTGGAGATTGGCAGCTTCACGCCGGCCATGTCGGAGATGAGGGTGGCCCAGCCTGCGGTGCAGTTGACGACGACCGGGGCCGAGATGTCGCCCCGGTTTGTCTTTACGCCGGTGACCTTGCCGCCCTGGCCTTTGCCATTGGCGATGCCATCGCCGCCTTCGCCGCCGCTGACCATGATGTCGAGCACCTCGGTCTTTTGGTGCATCTCAACGCCGAGGTGATCGGCCGCTCTGGCGTACCCCCACACCACGGCATCGTGTCTGATGATGCCGCCGGGCGGGTGATAGAGCGCACCGAGGATCGGGTATCGAGGTTCGGAGGAGGTGTCCAGGCTTGGCGCCAACTTCTTCACCTCGCTCGGGTCGATCACGCTCGAGTCGATGTTCTGCAGCTTGTTGACCTCGGCCCGCCAGTGCATCGTCCGCAGCGCCGAGTCGGTATGGGCCAACGTCATGTGGCCACGTTCGGAGAACATCACGTTGATGTTCAGGTCGACTGCCATCGAGTTGTATAGATCCAACGACCGGTCGTAGAACGCAACCCCCTCTGGGGTGAGGTAGTTGGAGCGGACGATCGCTGTGTTGCGCCCGGACCCGCCGCTACCGAGGTAGGACTTGTCGAGCACGGCAACGTTGGTTATGCCGTGGTTCGCTGCCAGGTAGTACGCGGTTGCCAAACCGTGAACGCCACCACCGATGATGATGACGTCATAGTTCTTTTTGAGCGGCATCTCACGCCACACCCGAGGCCACGTCTTCTTGGTCAGGCCCTTTGCAACCAGGCCTGCGGCCGAGTACTTCGCCGGTTTCGAGGTCTTATCGGCGCCGCCTCGGCTACCGGCGGCCCCCAACAGCGTCGGTAAAATCTTCTGCATAACGGTCACGCAGCGCGACGCTACGACGCTCCCGAGAGCTTGGGAAGTATCAAAACTCGATTTTTTGATACCCATCCTGTCCTAATCGCTTGCGGTCTGGCTCCGGATTGGCCAGGCTTGGGACGTGAACCTGACGCGTTTGCAGTGCTTTGTGGCAGTGGCCGAGGAGCTGCACTTCCACCGCGCCGCCGAACGTCTGCACATGGCGCAGCCGCCGTTGAGCCGACAGATCCGTCTGCTCGAAGAGGAGTTGGGCGTCACGCTCTTTGAGCGGTCGACACGACGGGTCGCACTGACCGAGGCGGGACGCTTCCTGTATCCGGGGGTGCGAAAACTGCTGCTGGACCTGGCCGCCATCGAGCAGCGGGCGGCCGAGTTTCGCTCCGGTGAGGGCGGGGTGTTGCGGCTGGGATTTGTCGACAGCGCCAGCTATGAGGTGATGCCGTTCTTCCTGCGAGCCCATCGGGCAAAGTGGCCAAAGGTCGAATACGAACTGTCGAGCATGTCATCGGACGAGCAGCGAGCCGCCCTTCTCGACGGCCACATCGACCTTGGCATCGGTCGGGCCACCGGGACCGACAGCGAGGTGCACGCCACGACGCTGCGGGTCGAGCGTCTGCTGCTTGCGGTCGGCAAAGACCACCGCCTCGCCGAGCGTCCGCAGGTGCAGATTGCCGAGACCGACCAGGAGGCACTGATCGGATTTGATCGTCGGGTCTCGCCAAGCCTCCACACCCAGCTCAGCAATCTCTTCGCCGGTCACGACATCGACTACGACCCCTTCATCGAGGCGACCGAGTACACGACCATCCTCGGCTTGGTCGCCGCGGGAGAAGGCGTTGCGGTTGTGCCGGCCGGGGTCCGGAGCTTCCGCCCCGCCGATCTTCGGTACTTGGACTTCGAGGAGCCGGACGCGTCGACCCACCTGTTTCTCTTCAGCAGGCTGGACGAGCAATCGCCACTTGTTCGCCAGGCCACCACCTTGGCGGCAGAACTGTTCAGCTAGCGCTTCGAAGCCGAACCGCCCGGGTGACGGCCAACGGCCGGGGGGCGCCTAGTTCAGCAATCCGGAAATCAAGAATTCCACCCGACGGTTGGCCGACCGGCCTTCGGCGGACTCGTTGGATTCGATCGGCTGGGTTTCCCCCCGGCCCTCGACGTCCAACCGTTCCTGGTCGATGCCCCTGGCATTGATCTCGTTGGCCACCGCGGTGGCCCGATCCAGTGACAGCCGGAGGTTGACCTCGTCCGGGCCGCGGTCATCGGTGTGGCCGATCACGGTCAACAGTGCGTTTGGCTTGGAGGTCAGGAGCTGCACGGCGAGGTCGATCAGGGGCTCATACTCATCGGCGACACTGGCAATTCCCGTGTCGAACAGGACGGTCTCGGCCACGCTCAACGACACGGGCTGCGAGGGATCGAAATAAGCCTGGTCGCTGATCTCAAAGTTGTTGATCACCCGGTCTGCGCCAAGCGCTCGCTGAGCTGCATCTTGGATGCGCAACGAGATCGCCTCATCGGGCACCGAGCCTTCGAGGTAAATCTTGCCGCCGGAAATGACAAAGCGCTGGGTCGGTTCGGTGGCCATCGCAAGCTCGGCAACCGGCGGTTCCGCTTCTTCCAGATACGCGGAGAGCGCAGGCCAACCAACGAGACCGCCAAACCCGAGCAGGGCAATCATGACCGCGCCGACCACTACCTTGCCGAGTCTCGACTGGCTTTCTCGATAGCCCTCATCAAAGTCAGCATTTCGCTCGTCGGTGACGATCTGCTCAAGAACAATCGGCGCTGGCACGCGGTGATTGTTCAGGTCGGGGATGACCGTGTGGTCCGAGGAAATCCGTTCGCCAACCCAGCCGTCGCTTATCCCCATGCGCCATCCTCCATGGCGTCGAGGTGCTGGCCGATGACCAGCGATCGCTCAACCGCGACGGCGTTTGCAATACCGATGACGGTGACGTCACGTTCGACGCCATCCGCGAGGTGATCGACGAAGGTTGCGGCGGCTGGTTGCACGCAAAGAACGGCGCCGAATTCCCGGGGAACGAGGGTTGGTGAATCGAACAGAGCGATTGCGCCGCTGGCGACGTCACCACCCGGCCACTGCTCATCGACCAGGGCGACGGTCAGTGTCGGTGATGGCGACCCGAGGTGCGGCAGGCGGTCGAGCCAGCTCCACGCCCCCGCCTTTGCCGAAGTTTGGGCGACGATGCCGAGATCCGCGGGTGAGGTGCGGGTGGCCAAGCTCAGCAGGAGCCAGGTGGCGACGGCCCGAGCGTGATCGCCAGGTCCGGCGATGGCGAGCGATGTGTGATTGAGATCAACAGCGACCGGAGCGCCGGGCAACGTGGCGTACCACTCCGCCACCTCTTCCTGGGTGGCCTTGTTGGTCGCCGAGAGTTCGTCGGGGGCATCGAACGGCAGGTCTGTCGTTCCGAGCAGCAGTTGGCCGAACCCCTGGTCCTCGGCTCCTGTCTGAAACAGAGAGTTCTCGGTGATGCGGCGATGAATCTCGACCGGGCTCACGTGCCCGAGCCAGAGAGCTCGAAGTGCTCGTTCCCGCTGATCCTGGACCCAGTCGATGACGTTCATGTCCACACTTCGACCCCTGGCCGGAGCCGGCATGGGCTCACCGGCATCGCCGGCGGTGGAGGTACGGCTCACCGCAAGACGAGCCTGCGGCTTGAGTCCGAATCGGTTGTGACCGACGGTGACGACCTGGCCAACGCTCATGGGCGACGGTTCGGTGACCACCTCGCCGTCGAGCAATACGCCCGCGGCCGGCGGGTACAGCGTGACCGAGCCCTCGGGGTCAACGGTGAGGCCGAATTGGGGATCGTGAGTCTTTCCGTTGTCCAGCAGGACCGCGTTGGAGGAACGACCGAACCGATACGAGCCGGTAGCGAGCGGGAGTGCACCGCCCGACTGAAGACCGCCGATGTGTTCGAGCACCATTGTCTGCCGGAAGTTCGCCGTGGGAGCAGCCGTCTCTTCTTCCAAGACGCCGCCAAGGCTGTCGCCAAGCTTCGACTGAATCGAATGCAGGTTCGCTGCAATTTCCGGTCTGACACTCACGGACTTGGTATCGGTACAGGACCCGTTGCACTGAAGTTGCGAATCCGAAACTCGAAACTACGAAAGCCCCGCGTCTACCATTGGGCATGGCTACGTTGCGAACATTCGAGGTGGACAGCCCGATCGCCGAGATAGTCGAGGCCGTACAAACCGACGGAGCTGCCATCTTGGCAAACGTCTTGGACGAGGCTCTCCTACAGACGGTTGCAGCCGATCTGTCGCCGTGGGTGCAGTCCACCCCCGGTGGCCGCGACGCTTTCACGGGGTTCAACACCCACCGCACCGGGGCGCTGGTGGCTCGGGCCCCGACGACCCGGGGCATGGTGATGCACCCGACCATCGTCGAGCTGGCGAAGACGTTCCTCGAGCCGTTCGCCAAACGCATCCAGCTGCACCTCACCCAGGTCATCAAGATCGGTCCCAACCAGCCGTCGCAGCCCCTGCATCGGGACCGCCTGGCCTGGGGCGGCTACATCCCCCGAGAGATCGAACCGCAGTTCAACACCATCTGGGCGCTGACCGACTTCACCGAGGAGAACGGCGCCACCCGTGTCGTCCCCGGCAGTCCGTCTTGGGATGACGATCGCCGGGCGACCGATGACGAGAAAGCGCAGGCGGTCATGGCGGCGGGTTCGGTGCTGTTGTATTCAGGGTCGGTCATCCACGGCGGCGGAGAAAACCGCTCCGACGAAGAGCGAATCGGTGTGAACATCACCTACACGCTCGGCTGGCTTCGGACCGAAGAGAACCAGTACCTGTCGTGCCCACCGCACGTCGCAAAGGACCTGGACCACGAGCTGCAAGAGATGCTCGGCTACACCCAGGGCGACTACGCCCTTGGCTACTACTCCGACCCGGACGAGATCTCGGGGCCGACGGACTTGCTGCCGCCGGAGTTGGCGCTCGGGCGAAAACCCACCGAGCGGGCGCAACCGACCATCGGCTAGGTCTGCGGGACCTCGAGTCCACAAAGGTCGGCGAGAGAGGCGAGGTCACCCTCGAACGTTGAGGTGGGAAACGCCGGAGCGAGCACCAACTCGTCAACGCCAAGGGTCCGCGCCTCATCGACCTTCTTCGCAATGTCATCCGGCGACTGTCCCGCAAGCGGCAGGCCGAGCTTGAGACTGAAGTCATCGTCGGTGGTGGCCCGACCGTTGTCGGCCATGATCTGATGCAGCGACTCAAGATGCGGTGCCAGGTCCACCTTGGCCCACCACCCGTACCAGCCGTCACCGACCCGCGCTGCCCGACGCATCGCCGGTGGCGAGTCACCGCCGACGATGATCGGTGGCCCGCCGGGGGTCAGCGGCTTCGGGTTCAACACCACCCCTTCGAACTGCAGAAAGTCACCGGAGAAGCTGGCGCGATCTTCCGCCCAGACCAGGCGGATGGCCTCGATGTATTCATCCATCCGCCGACCCCGGCCAGCGAACGGCACGCCGAGGGCCGCATATTCTTCCCAGGACCAGCCCGAGCCGACGCCAAGTGAGAAGCGTCCACCACTCAGGTGGTCCAAACTCATGACTTCCTTGGCGGTCAGCAGCGCCGGCCGCTGCGGCAAGATCATCACGCCGGTGCAGAACCGGAGCGACGTTGTGGCTCCGGCGGCGACCTGAAAGACAAAGAGCGGATCGAAAATGCCGGTGTCCGGCCCCCAGTTGGCCGACCCATCTTCGGAGTACGGATACTTCGACTCATACGACTCGAAGAAGACCACATGCTCCGGCGCAAAGAGTGATCGGTAACCAAGCGATTCGGCGGCCACCGCAAAGGCCTTGATAAAGCCAACGTCGCGCTTTGGCGTGTTGCCAAACATTCCAGCAACGCTTATGTGCATGGCGATTCGCGCCTCAATTCATAACGGTTCGTACTGTGTGGATGCTCCGACTACGATACACAACGTTGTCTTGTCCAGTGAAAGGCAACGCCGAACCAGGGGGGTTCGGACCGGGGATAACACCTGGCCTGAGAGCGCTCCTTTTTCGGTCCACCGCAACAAACCCAGGGAGAGAAACAATGTCTACGCTCACCTCGCGTGGACGTGTATTGGCGGCAATCGCCATTGCACTGTCCATGATTTTAGCCGCGTGCGGCTCGGATGATTCCAGCGATGCTGGTGGTGACGGTGGAGACGTCGCCGTCTCGCTTATCACCAAGGACTCCACCAACCCATTCTTCGTCGCCATGCAGGAGGGCGCAAAGGAGAAGGCCGAAGAACTCGGTGTCGACATCACCATTGGATCGGGTCAGTCCGAGGGTGACGACCAGGGCCAGATCGATCTCATCGAGCAAGCGATCGCTCAGGGCCAGGACGGCATCTTGATCACGCCGATGTCGGTAAACGTGAACGACGCAATCCAAAAGGCTCGCGACGCCGGCCTCTACGTGATTGCCTTGGACACACCAACCGATCCGCCGGACGTGGTTGACATCACCTTCGCCACCGACAACTGCCTTGCCGGTGAGGCCATCGGTCAGTGGGCCGCAGGCAAGCTCAACGGCGAGAAGGCCGTCATCGCTCGCCTTGTGATCTTTGACGACCGCACCGTCTCGGTTGACTACTGCCGTGACAACGGCTTCCTCCGTGGCATGGGCATCGACATCGGTGACCTGACCGTCATGGGTGACGAGCCTGAGTCTGGCAACTACACCGGCGGTGCCGGCGGCGAGTACGAGTGGGTCTGCCTTGAGGCAACCGGCGCCAACGAAGAGGGCGGCCGGACCGGCATGGAGACCTGTCTCTCGAAGAACTCCGACATCAACGTGGTCTACACCATCAATGAGCCCACCGCCTTCGGTGCCGCACAGGCGCTGGAAGCAGCGGGCAAGACCATCGGTGATGACGTCATCGTCGTGTCGGTCGACGGCGGTCTTGCCGGCGTTGAAGCCGTGAAGTCCGGCTCCATCCAGGCCACCTCGCAGCAGTACCCGCTGCGCATGGCCAGCCTCGGCGTTGAGGCCATCAAGACCATCGCAGACGGTGGCGATGCGCCGGCCAACACCTCGGCTGACGGCACCTTCTTCGACACCGGCGTTGCCCTGTGTACCGATGAACCAATGGACAGCGTCACCGCTGCGGACCAAGAAGATTCGCAGTACTGCATCGACAACGCCTGGGGCTAACCCCCAGGCCCAAGTCAAAGCCTGGGGCTAACCCCCAGGCCCAAGTCAAAGCCTGGGGTTAACCCCAGGCCCAAGTCACCGCCTGGGGTTAACCCCCTGGGTTTGAGAGTGTGAATAATCGAAGAGGGGCGGCAGTCCTAGCGGGCTGGCGCCCCTCTTCATGCAAGACTGCACGACACATCGGCGAAGGGTAGAAGTTGACCAGCACAGCAACACCAGATCTCGCAGAGGAATTCGGGGCCTCTCTAACGACGGTGCAGAAGATTCAGAGCACGCTGCACCGCTACCCGTACCTGAGCCCGTTGATCGTGCTCATCGCAGCGATGATCATCTTCACCCTGCTGAACGAACGGTTCATCCTGCCGACCAACCTGTCGCTGATGACCCAGCAGACCGTCATTGTCGGCACGCTGGCAATCGCTCAGACACTCATCATCCTCACCGCCGGAATCGACTTGAGCATTGGGGCGATAATGGTCTTCGGGCAGATGATGATGGCGAATCTCGCCGTCACCGAAGCCGCGTCAAACGTGGCGGGCATCGGTCTCCCGGCCCCGCTCGCCATCATCGCCGGGATCATCATCGCCGTCGCTGCCGGTGCGGCGAACGGCTACCTGATCGTGAAGTTCAAGCTGCCGCCGTTCATCGTCACGCTCGGCACCCTCAGCGTCTTCACGGCGCTGACGCTTATTCTGTTCAAAGCCCGGACCATCCAGGGGCCGGAGATGCCGGAGATGCTCATGGTCATGGGCACCTCGTTCAACCTCGGCTCGTTCCGGGTCATGACCGGCGTGCTGGTCATGCTCGGGTTGTACGCGCTGTTCGCCTACATCCTTCGCAATACCGCCTGGGGCACCCACATCTACGCCGTTGGCGATGATCCGGATGCTGCGGAGTTGTCCGGCATCAGCGCCAATCGGGTGCTGTTCAGCGTGTACGCCGTGGCCGGGTTGATCATGGGCATTGCGGCCTGGATCACCATCGGCCGGGTCGGGTCGGCCAGTCCCAACGTTGCGCCGAACATCAACCTGGACAGCATCACCGCCGTGGTGATCGGCGGCACGTCGCTCTTCGGTGGCAGGGGCACCATGATCGGCACACTGTTGGGCGCCCTCATCGTGACCGTGGTGGAAAACGGTCTGGCCCTCGCCGGCTTGGACCAGGCCTACCGGGTGTTGGCAATCGGCATCCTGATCATCGCCGCTGTCGCCCTGGACCAGTGGATCCGAAAGGTGAAGGTATGAACGCGGAACCCACCAACGACGAATCTGCCAGTACCGGATCTACCGATACACAGCCCGTCCAGCCGATTCTCAGCGGCCGGGGTCTAGT
>CAZSTV010000063.1:0-9216 GCA_964609665.1 uncultured Acidimicrobiaceae bacterium | reverse complement strand
CCGGATCTACCGATACACAGCCCGTCCAGCCGATTCTCAGCGGCCGGGGTCTAGTGAAGACCTTCGGCAAGGTGGTCGGCCTCAACGGTGCCGACCTCGACCTTTACCCCGGCGAGGTGCTGGCGGTCATCGGCGACAACGGCGCCGGCAAGTCCACGTTGATCAAATGCTTCTCGGGCGCCCACGAGCCAGACTCCGGAACCATGGAAGTGGCAGGACAACCGGTCCTGTTCCGCAGCACCCATGACGCCAGAGAGGCCGGCATCGAAACGGTGTTCCAAACCCTGGCCGTCTCTCCTGCGCTGGACATTGCAAGCAACCTGTTCCTCGGTCGAGAGATCCGCAAGCCCGGCCCTGCAGGCTCAATTCTGCGCATGCTCGACAAGAAGCGCATGCGGACAGAAGCAGCGCAGCACCTCAAAGACCTCGGTATCGGCACGGTGCAGAACATCACGCAGGCGGTCGAGACACTGTCCGGTGGGCAGCGTCAGGCGGTGGCGGTGGCCCGAGCAGCAACGTTTGGCAGCAAAGTCATCATCCTCGACGAGCCGACCGCCGCCCTCGGTGTCCGGGAATCGGCCCGGGTGCTGCAGCTCATCCACGACCTGCGAGAGCGGGGCATGCCGGTCATCCTCATCTCTCACAACATGCAGCAGGTGTTCGAAGTTGCGGACCGCATCCACGTGCAACGGCTCGGCCGACGTGCCGCGGTGGTGACCCCACAGACCCACACCATGAACGAGGCGGTGGCCATCATGACCGGCGCGCTCACGGTGGATGAGAGCGACCAGGCGCTCGGGGCATCACCAACCCCGGCCTAAGCCGCAGCGATCCCGCTGCTGTCATTGGCCAGAACGTCCACAACTGGGTAACGTCCGCTCCATGAATGACTCGGACGGGGAACACGGACCGGCCACCCAACCGCTGCGCGGTGTCCGAGTTCTGGACATGTCGTCAGATGTTGCGGGGCCGTTCGCGGCGAAACTCCTGGCCGACTACGGCGCGGAGGTTATCAAGGTTGAGGCGCCATCCGGCGACCCGGCCAGAGCCCACGGACCGTTTCCCGACGACGTGGCGGACCCCGAACAAAGCGCGCTCTTTCTGCACCTGAACGCCAACAAGCGTGGCATCGTTGCTGACCTCGGCACCGAGGCGGGCTTGGCGCTGGTCACTCGGCTGGCCCGCACCGCCGACGTGGTCATCGAGTCGTTTGCCCCCGGGCGTTTGGCTGAGCTTGGACTGGACCTGCGGGAGATCAGGGCCGAGAACCCCGCGCTGGTGACCTGCAGCGTGACACCGTTCGGTCAAACCGGACCGTATGCCAACCACGTCGGGGCCGACATCGTCACCTACGCGATGGGCGGCCCCATGTACGGGACGGGTGTGGAGACCAGGGAACCGGTGAAGCTCGGCGGCAACCTGACCTCCTATCAGTGCGGCAACCTGGCCGCGACGGCAACGCTGGCCGCGGTGACAATGGCCGAGCAGTCCGGTCAAGGATGCGACATCGACATGTCGATGTTCGAAGCGCAGACCGGGAGCGTCGACCGACGAGTCACCTACCTGCTCTGGTACCTGTGGAGCGGTCGGGTGGTGGGACGTCAACCGCTCGATGCGCTGCGCACGCTGCCGAACAGCTTCTTCCCCACCGCGGACGGCCACATCCTCATCTTCACCTTGTTGGCCTGGATCAAGCGCATGCTGGCAACGCTGGACAACCCCGAGCTGTCAGCAAGATTCGACAACCCGGAGTGGATCCACGACGAGACGCTGGCCGATGAGGTGCAGGCGGTGCTGTACCCGTGGTTGTTTGAGGGAGACAAGAGCGATCGGGCCGCAGCGGCCCAGGAACACAAGTGGGCGGTCACCCCGCTCAACCCGCCGTTCGACGTGCTCAATGATCAGCACTTTGACGATCGGGAGTACTTCGTCAGCTGTGAGCACCCCACGGCGGGTCGGTTTCGCCAAACCGGTGCACCGTTTCGGATGGGCGACGACTGGCGATCCGCCTGGCAGCTCTCCCGCCCCGCTCCGCTCCTCGGTCAACACACCGACGAAGTGGCCGCCAGCGGGTGGGAAACAGAGCCGCCTACATCGACAGCGACTTCGACTTCGACTTCAAATGGCCAGCGCAGCGGTGAGCCGCGCTTGCCGTTCGAGGGGGTTCGGATCCTGGACATGACCGTCGTGTGGGCCGGTCCCGCTTGCACCATGCACATGGCCGACCTTGGAGCGGAAGTCATCCGGGTGGAGAATCCGTGGGTGTTTCCGCCGGCGACCAGAGGCAACGCGCCACGGCCAGATGCCGACCTGTTGGTTGACTTTGGACCGCTCGGCGGCGGCTACCCGAATCTGGACACCAGCGGCAGGCCATGGAACAAGCACGGCATGTGGTCTGCTCAGGCTAGAAACAAGAAGAGTTGCACCCTGGATCTGCGCACCGAACTTGGCCGAGAAATGTTCTTCCGCATGGTCGAGCAGAGCGACGTCCTCGTCGAAAACAACTCGGTCGCCACCCTCGACAAACTGGGCATCGGCTGGGACGCGCTCAAGGCCAGGAACCCAAACCTGATCCTGCTTCGCATGCCGCCGATGAGCCTCGACGGACCGTACGCGTCCTACGTTGGTTTCGGTGCCAGTTTCGAGGCGCTGTGCGGCTTGACCCGGTTGCGGGGCTACACCGACGATGACCCGACCAGTACCTCAGCGGCGTTCCACATGGACCCGGTCAGCGGCGCCAGCGGCGCTTTTGCGTTGATGTGTGCGTTGCGCCGCCGAGCCGAGACGGGTCACGGTGAACACGTTGAACTGGCGCAGAGCGAGAACATGATGCAGCACATCGGTGAGTACTTCATCGATGCTGACCGCACCGGGCGGGCCCACGGTCCCGGCGGAAATCGCCACATCACCTTCGCCCCCCAGGGCTGCTATCGCTGCGAAGGTGACGACCGGTGGGCGGTCATTTCGGTACAGAACGATGCGCAATGGTCCGGGTTGTGTCAGGCGATGGGACAGCCAGAGCTCACCGACGATCCTCGGTTCTCCACCGCGGCGTCCCGGATGGCCAACCACGACGAGCTTGATGACATCATCGGTGCCTGGACCGCGGGCCTCGACCACCGGGAAGTATTTGAACGGTGCCAGTCCGGGCGGGTCCCGTCAGGGCCGGTACTCGACGAGGCCGATGCCTACGCCGATCCACATCTCGACGAGCGGAGCTTCTTCCGGGAGCAGGGCTCAGAGGATGTCGGCAGGTGGGAGTTTCCGGGCCAGCAGTGGCGGTGGACGGGGCCGGCTATGCGGTGGGAGTCGATCTGTCGCCTCGGAGACTCCAACGACTACGTGTATCGGGATCTCCTCGGCCTCGACAGTGCGGCCTACGACGAGCTGAAGGCCGAAGGCCACATCTCGATGGACTACCTCAAACCTGACGGCAGCTCCTATTAACGGCAGCTCTTGCTAACGGCGAGGCCGACAGCCCAGAGCAAGCGATCGGAGCCCACGGTTAGCCGCTGGCCGTTGACCGCTAGCCGCCCGAGCGGGACCGAACCTGAAACTCGATCCGCCGGTTCGACTCACGTCCCGCTTCGGTGTCGTTGTCGGCAACCGGTTGGGAGTCTCCAACCCCGAGGGCTTCAAGGGCGAACTCTCTGACGCCAAGCTCGATCAGCCGTGCTCGCACGGTTTCGGCCCGAGCTTGGGACAGCCCGAGGTTGGTCACCTCGCTGCCGGTGTTGTCGGTATGGCCGATGATGGTGACGTGCCAGTCCGGGCGGGCGGTGAAGAACTTCACCACGAGGTCCAAGCTTGAGTTGCCGTCTCCCGCCAATTCCGCCGAGCCGACGTCGAACAGCAGGTCATCCTGAATGATAATTCGACCGCTCGGATTGGGAGCTCCCGCCACAACCTCAAGCCGGTTCTCAACCTCGGACTCACCCAATTCACCGATGAGAGCGAACTCTTCAAGAAGCAGGTCCGCCACCTTCTGGTCGGGGACGTCACCCTCGAGCGCAAGGCGACCGGCGTCGACAACGGCAACGGCGCCGTCGTCGTCCGGGGCGTAGACCAACTCGGCCGACTCAATGGTTGGCCACCCGGGATCGAACAGCTGTCCAGTGATGAACATGGTCCGATCGGGGCTGAAAAGCGAGACGAAGTGACTGGTTGGTTGATCCAGGACCACTGCCAACTGGGCAGGCTCGGCCGCAACGCAGCCGCTGGCGTCGTCGACCAGTCGACCGAAGTCGGCAATCGCTCGGCCATGCTGCCCATCCTCGCTTTTGGAGATCACACCGCTGGGAGCGCCATCAAACCCCTCGCTGCCGATCTCGTAGCAAATCTGGCCGCCTTCGACGTCAACCCACAACGACGCCGTACCGACAAGGTCCGGGCGCGTACCGCTCGGCTCGGCAAGGGAAACGAGGATCGGCGCAATGTCTCCAGCCTGGCCATCAGCCTGATCCTGGGCTTGCCCGCCCTCATCGGAGCCATCCGCTGAGGCTCCTTCCTCATCGCCATCAGCGTCATCAGCATTGTTGGCGCTGTCAGCATCCTCAGCCGCAATCTGGGTGTCGTCGAGTCGACTGCCCGTGGCTCTTGTGTCCTCATCCCGAATGCTCAGGTACCACACCGCAGAGCCGACCAAGGCAACGACAAGCATCACCCCGAGAAGCAACGGTCCACGCCCCGGAGGCGCAGGTCCAAGATCTGGCGTACTTCGAGGTGTCTCCGTGGGCTGCTCGCGCTGGGCCTCCACTACTCGTGGCGAGGCAGGAACCGGCTCGGCGACGGGCTCGGCAAACGCCGTCGCGCCGGCGGCAGGTTCACGCGATGCTCGCGTTACCGGGGGCGGGTAGTCCGCCTCACTCGATGTATCCACCGCGTCGATGTCGCCCGGCAACACTTCGCCGACAGCGGTGGAGTCCGAGGCGACGGCGGCACCCGGAGCAACAACTGACATCCACTCGCCCCAACCGGCGCGGAGCAGAACGGCTTCCTCCTGTTCCACGACATTCAGGAGCGTGTCGCTGGTCAGGTCAGCACCGTGACGGCTGACGATGACAGCCAGCACCATCCACGCCATCGGGGGAAAGACACCGTGGGAACTGACGATTGAGCAGCCCACCTCTTCGGCTACGGCGTCCCCGGCCTGCTGTCGGTGCTGGCCCAACATCTGATTGACAGCCTCGGTACCCACCGGCTCGAACAGGCGGCCGGTAAACGTGGCTTCCAGCTCGTTCAGACCATCGACGTCCACGTAGCGAAGAAGGTCAACTATCCCTTGCGCTGTGGTCGGATCCTTCAAACGCTGCGCGATGCCGGAGACGAGCAGCGGGACGGCCAGCTGAGCGCTGGTTGACGCCTCGTTGGCAGACTCAAACTGGAGGGTGGTTGCCAGAGAATTGGCCGTCGGCCACGGGGCGAGAAGCTCCAGTACATCCTCGATTAGCTCCGCCATAGATCGTCCGCTCCACCGGATTGGCTTGCGACATCGCCGCGCTACCTGTGTTCAACCGAAACGGGATGGTTCCCCCGCACCATCGACCGGACCCCCGCTACTGAACCCGGACTAACTCTGACGAGACGCGCTACGCAACCTGCTGCGTCGCCCCAAAGGGTACGGTCCTGTTTACAACCGTGTCAAGGGTACGACAGTCCGCCGGGTGGCGGGCCCAGAGGCCCTAATTCAGCGGGTTTTCCAGGCCTCACCGCACAGCGAGTACCTTACGGTTCGATCAGGGCCACCGTGGTGAAGACCTCTAGCCCGGAAAGCAGCTGTCGCACCAGGTCAGCATCGCCCGTGATCTCGATCTGATCCAGCACCGAGACATCGTCGAGGGCCTGGATCAGCTCACGGCGGGTGACTGTCATCGACGCGTCTGCAGCGGTGTCGGTCGGGTCTGCAATGTGGTGGATCGCCGACCGGCCGATTCCCAAAATGTGGTGCTCGTCGAGGTCGGCGAAGTACACGTGGATGCGTGAACCGGCCCGCACCCCGGCAGCGGCAGCTGTCTCGGGATTGAATCGCACGCCGATGATGTCGAAGATGTGGTCGGCCTCCATGGCCTGGCTCATGTCTCTGGTCGGGATCCGGCCCCAGTCGGGACTTCCCTCTCGCAACTCCTTCGCCCCCATCAGGTACGCGTTGCGCCACGTTGCCGACTCCGACTGGTAGCCAAGTTGTTCCAGCGCGTCCGCCTGCAGCTCTCGGGCGGCGATGTTGGCGGGATCGGCGAAGACGACGTGGTTGACCACCTCGGCCACCCAGCGGTAGTCCCCGTCGGCAAACGAACGCCGAGCCTTGTCCAGAACGGCATCGGCGCCGCCCATGAACTCGACGTAGTTCGACCCGGCATCCACCGGCGGGAGCGGGTCGAGGTTGGCGGGGTTGCCGTCGTACCAACCGAGGTAGCGGTTGTAGACCGACCGTACGTTGTGCGACACCGTGCCGTAGTACCCCCGCACATGGGATTCGCTGAACTCGTCCGGCAGCTGCAACTCATCGGCAATCTCGGTCGGCACGTAGCCGCTATTGGCCAGCCGCATGGTCTGATCGTGCATCCACCGGTAGACGTCACGCTGCATCTCGAGGAAACCCCGGACATCACCCCGACCGAAGCGCGGCCAGTGGTGACTGGCGAACATCGTGTGCGCATTGTCGCCCCACAGCAATACCGCCTCCTGGATGTACTTGCTCCAGGCCAGGGCGTCTCGTGTTTGGGCCCCACGGATGGGGTAGAGGTTGTGGAGCGTGTGGGTGCAGTTCTCCGCCATGCACAGCAGGCCGGAGCCTCCCCCATCCGCTGCGGCACCTGCCGATGGGCCAACTCCGGGAAAGAAGAAGTTCATCTCGGCCGGGGCCTCGGCGTCGGGCGTCATCTGGAAGACCACCCGAATACCGCTGAGGTCCATCTCTTCACCGGTGTAGGTGATCTCCTTGGTCGGAGCGATGAGGTCCGAGCGGGCGAGGCCCATTGCCGAACCGAGCCCACAGTCCACATGGCCTCGGGGGCCGGGGGCGAGCAATGGCCCGAACTGGTAGGCCGCCCTGCGGCCCATGATGGGACCGGCGATTACAAACTCGCTGACCACCTCCTGCAGGAATCCTTCGGGAGCGACGATCTGCACGTCGCCCGCATCAACCGCCTCCTGGCTGGTGACGCCGAGTACGCCTCCGAAGTGGTCGACGTGGGAGTGGGTGTAAATGATCGATGTGACCGGCCGCTCCCCCAACGTTCTGTTGGCGAGCGCCAGGGCCGCCGCGGCCGATGGCGCGTTGGTGAGCGGATCGATGACAAGCCAACCGTCGGTGCCCGCGATAAATGTGATGTTGGCAATGTCGTAGCCGCGAACCTGCCAGACCCCTTCGGCCACCTCGAATAGACCGTGATTCACGTTGAGCCTGGCCTGGCGCCACAGCCCGGGGTGGACCGACGTCGGGTTCTGCTCGGATTCGCTGACAAACCCGTGATTGGCCACGTCGAATACGACGTGGTCGCCCATCATCACCCGCCCGTCCTCAATCTGGGCGACCAGGCCCTGTTGCGCCCGGCCAAAGTCTCCTGGATCGTCAAAGGAGATCTGAGCACCGCCGTTGCGCTGCTCGGTTATGTCGGTCGGTGCTTTTGGTGTGGTCGGTTGAGTGTTGCCGGGGCCGTCATCAGTCACCGAACCGTTCTAACAGATTCAGCGGCCGAACCTCCTACTTCCGCTCGGCGACCGCCATGATTGCGTCGGAGACTTCCGTCCAGATTTCTGCCGGCAGATCATGGCCCATCTCATCGATGACCAGGAGTTCTGCACCGGGGATGGCTGCCGCAGTGGCCTCACCTCCGGACAGGGTGATGAGCGGGTCACGCCGACCGTGGATGACAAGGCTGGGGACCGACAGCTGCTGTAGCTCGGTGGTCCGGTCACCGTCGGCGGCGATTGCCGCAATCTGGAACGCTGCGCCGACCGGGTGGAACATGCGGTCATAGAGCTTGCCGGCGTGCGCCCGCCAGTAGTCCGCTGAGAAGTGCGAACCTGCGGTGACCTTGCGCGCTGCGATGGTGTGTTCGATGTACCCCTCGCGGTCGGTGGGAGGCGCGGCCACCAACGTCGCTGCGGCCTCCGGGGTGGCCTGGCCGACATCGGAGTTGCCGGTGCTCGACATGATGGACGTCATCGACAGCACCCGCTCCGGGTGGTTCAGCGCCATCCGCTGCACGATCATCCCGCCCATCGACATCCCGGCGATGTGGGCCGCTGAGGCGCCTACGGCGTCCAGTACCGCGAACCCGTCATCGGCCATGTCGGTCAGGGTGTACGGCGTCCCCTCCACCGACTCACCCGCCCGGAACCGAGCCATCATGGCGGCCACGTCGGGCAGTGGACCCTCGGTCTTTGACGACAGACCAACATCGCGGTTGTCAAAGATGACCACGTGGTAGCCGCGACCGACAAACAGGTTGCAGAACTCGGGCTCGTAGTTGATCAGTTGAGATCCGAGTCCGTTGACCAGTAGCAGCGTCGGGTTGGCCGGGTCACCAAAGGTCTCGTACTGAAGGGTGACGTCGTCTCGTGTCGTTGTTGGCATCAAACGAGACCGTAGCGGTCCAACCGTCTGACCAGCCACCGGAACGACCGCATACCCCCCGTGCGCCCGACAGCGGTCGTCCAACCAAATCTTGCGGCCAAATTTCGCTCTTCTTTACAGAATCATTACACGCCGACCCGAGGCTTCTTAGCACTGGACAACGCTAGGAGCCCCCGAAATGGCCACATCACCAGAGCCGCAAAACCCATCGCCCCCCGAACCTTCCGAATCTCCCGAATGGGAGTGGGAACGATCCACAGAGGTACGAGGACGGTTGACCAGACGCCGCGCTCTCGGTGCCCTTGGTGCCGCAGGAGTTGCCGCAGTCGGCGCTCCCGGCTTGGCCGCCGCCGGACGTCGAGACACCCGTCAGTCCTCCGCCGACGACGGACGCCAGCGCGATGACCGGGCGGACCGTGACAGCGCCAACCGGGGAAACAACGATCGGGACAGGAACGATCGGGACGATGGGCCGGGACGGTTCATCCGCATGTTCGACGACCACCCGCCGTTCGTCGAACCCGATGATGAGCTGACCACCATGCTGGTGGAGTTGGGCCAACCGGGTGGCCTGTTGGATGCCAACGACCCACTCGACGTCGGACCGATTCGGCTGATCACCGAACCAGAGCTCAGCC
>CAZSTV010000062.1:14553-25336 GCA_964609665.1 uncultured Acidimicrobiaceae bacterium | reverse complement strand
CTCGCCGAGAATCACGTGACGATTTGGTGGTGATTGGCTCGCGGTTTCGTTGAGCGACCGACGCAACGCACTAAGAGCAGTACAGTCGACTTCGGGCAGATTCCAGCTAGACAGAGGTGATGTAACGGATGGGCACGAAAACGGCAATCGCTTACTGCGAACACGGCGAGGTCACGGCAGCTTGCCTTGAGTGCCTCGCAATGCCGAAGAAAGTTACCCCGCCCCCTCCCGCAACGCCTCGAGCGACCAAGAACCCAAGCTCGGTCAAGGACAAGATCTCGCCACTCGCTGGAGATCTCGACATGTCCATGCCGGTCTTCACCTGTGACGGTGTCATCGGCTCCGCCTCGCTGCCAGCCCGAGCCTTTCCTCACTACCTCCGTCGCTCGGGATGGATCTACCTTCGCTCCAACGATCGGCTGATCGCTCGGGTCAAGGCGTCCAAGGTCGTATGGCAAGACGGCCGTCAGTGCCTCGCAGACCCGGACCGTGACCTCGGTGGCGGCATCGCCATCGAAGTGGATCCCAAGACCTGGGACGACGACATCGACATTGCTCTCGGAGATCTCGCCGAACGTCAGCGTGACGGCTTCCGTTACCTCAAGACCAACGACGACGACTCGGTCACCCACTACATGGGCGGCAAGCCAATCGCCGAGCTCGCAGACGAGATCGATCTGACCGACTGATCGACTAGTCGGGTTTGGCCCTCCGGCCCAACCCTTCAGTTGCCGGCTGGCTCGTTCGTAGCCTCGGTCAGCTAGTCGTCGTCGCTCACAAATTCATCGAGACGCTGGAAGATCTCTGGTGGTTCGCGCCATGGATCGGGTAGGTCACCTGCCTCGGCCTGGCGAATCGTCTCCCATACCCTCTCTGGCGTGCACGGCATGTCGATGTGGCGCACGCCGAGGTGGGCCAACGCGTCGATAACGGCGTTCTGCACCGCCGGTGTTGCACCGATGGTTGCCGCTTCGCCAATACCTTTGACGCCGAGCGGATTGAGCGGCGTTGGTGTTGTGGTCGACGCCACCTCAAACATGGCCGGGAACTCCGCCGCGGAAGGAATGGCGTAGTTCATCAACGAGCCCGTCAACGGGTTTCCATCGTCGTCATACACGTAGTGCTCGTACAGCGCCTGGGCTGCCCCCTGGGCGATGCCACCGTGCTGCTGACCTTCGACGAGCAGTGGGTTGACCTGGTTGCCGGCGTCGTCAACCGCAATGTGGCGAATGAGATCGACCGCTCCGGT
Source organism: uncultured Acidimicrobiaceae bacterium (assembly GCA_964609665.1). GTDB lineage: Bacteria > Actinomycetota > Acidimicrobiia > Acidimicrobiales > SZUA-35 > JAHELU01. The sequence continues at coordinate 24,087 of CAZSTV010000062.1, read as the reverse complement.
GTCGAGGTCCACCTCGACAACCGAGATGTGGGCACCGAACGGGAACGTGCCGTCGGCCTGCTGGAAGTCCAACTGGGCCGCCAGCCCGTCGGTGCCGTCGCCATGGTCGACAACTCCGTCGGGGGCCGCTTCGGCCGCTATGGCCAGCTCCGCCCAGGACAGGTCGCGAGCGGGCACCCCGGCAACACCGACGGTCCCCTGTTCGACGTTGACCACGATGTCGGCCTCGCTCGCTTCCAAGAGGTGTGCAGCGAGAGCCTTTGCTTTGCCAACCATTGCTTCGGTTGCGTTGGCCACCGCAGAACCGGCGAGCTGCAACGACCGAGAACCTCCGGTCCCTCCCCCGCTCCGTACCCGATCCGTGTCGGACTGGATGAGGTCGATCTGTTCCACCGGAATGCCAGTAGCTTCCGAGACAATCATTGCGTAGGTGGTTTGATGACCCTGTCCATGGGCCGAGGTCCCGGCGGTCATCGTTGCGGACCCGTCGGTGTTGACCCGCACCGCACCGAACTCGCTGCCACCGCCTCCTGAGGTGACCTCCACGTAGCTGGCAACGCCAACGCCGAGTTGGCGGGTGGCACCGCTGTCGCGGCGCTGGCGTTGTTCCGCCCGCAACTCCTCGTATCCCGCCATCTCCGCGGCAACTCGAAGCGGTTTGCGGTACTCGCCGCTGTCATAGGTGACCCCGGTCAACGTCGGGAAGGGAAAGACGTCGTCGGCCAGCAGGTTCCGTTCCCGAATGACCAGCGGGTCGATGCCAAGCTCAATTGCGGCCTGGTCCACCAGCCGTTCCAGAAGGCTGGTCGCCTCCGGGCGGCCCGCCCCTCGATACGCCCCCATTGGCGTGGTCGTCGTCGCCGCAACCACGTAGTCGAACTGGAGATGGTCGACGGCGTACGGTCCCTGCCCCATGCGCTTGGTCAACGTCGGCAGAAACGCGCCGATGTTCGGGTACGCACCGGCATCGCCGACGATGCGAATCCGCAATCCGAGGAAATCTCCCTCGGCGTTGCAGGCAAGCTCGGCGTACTGGATCTGACCCCGGGAGTGCACCAGCGCCACCATGTCTTCAGAACGGGTCTCTGTCCACGTGACCGGCCTGCCGAGCTTGATCGCTGCAGCGGCGATGGCGCTGAACTCGTGATAGATCCCGGCCTTGGCGCCAAAGCCGCCACCGACATGGGGTGCTATCACCCGAACATCGCCCTCCGGTCGGTCGAGCGCTGCCGCAAGTTGGCGTTGCAGTAGGTGGGGCATCTGCGTCGCCGCGTAGAGGGTGATTCGACCATCGTCGGTTGGGACGGCGGCCGCCGAGTTGGGCTCCATGGGAACCGCGGCGACGCGCTGGTTCAGGTAGCGACCTCGCACCACAACATCGGCAGCGTCGAACACATCGGTGACCTCGTCGTCGCTGACGGCGACGGCAACGTTGGAACCGTGTGGCTCGAACAGCAACGTGGCATCGGCGTCAAGCGCTCGTTCCGGATCAACCACGGCGGGCAGCGGCTCGTAGGAGACGGTGACAAGCTCTGCGCCGTCGACCGCGGCCGTAAACGACTCGGCAAGGACCAGAGCAACCGGGTCTCCAACGAAGCGCACTCGGTCGGTGGCCAACGGGGGGCGCAGGAACGCATCGTCGATGGCCATGAAGCCATGGTGTGGCGCCAGGCCAAGTTCGGCTGCGGAGAATACCGCCACCACGCCGCCGGCCAGAGAGGCCTCGTCGAGGTCGACGTTGAGCAGCTTGGCGTGGGCAACATCGGAGCGGACAAAGACTGCGTGCAGCGGGCGGTCGAGAGGGAGGTCATACACGTAGGTCCCGCCGCTTGTGAGCAGCTCCGGGTCTTCGGTCCGCCGCACCCTGTTGCCAAGAATCGATCCGTTCATCTCCGCATGCTAGGACGCTACGGGTTGATCGATCCTGCGTCGCTCGCCTTTTCGGCCGCCGGTAGCGGCGCAGCTTCGGAGGACTCCTCGTCTGAGGACCGGCTATCGGCGGGGCCCTCATCGGATCGATCGGATGCCCGGCTGCGGGTGATCGCCGCAACGGCCATCAGCGTGATGGCGATTCCGCCGATCTGAATGGCCGTCACCGGCTCGTCGAGCCAGAGCCACGCCATTGCTGTCGCAGCGGTCGGGATGATGAGTGTTGTCGTCGAACCAAGCCACACCGGGATTCGGGTCAGCGCCCAGTTCATAAGCAGATGGGCACAGAGCCCGGACCCGAAGGCCATGACGAGCAGCAGCATCCAACTTGTCGCCGTCGGCCATGACAGGTCCTGGCCAAAGATCAGGGCGAGCACGGTGCAGACCACCGCGGTGATCAAGCCGGTGATCGCCGTGTACTCCAGGGGGGTCACCGAGCCCTGGCTCGACTTTGAGAAGAACATGTAGCCGGTCCACGCCACCAGGGCGGCGATGGACAGCAGATCCCCGTAGGGGTTCCACTGATCGAGCCCCGATGAGCCGAACACCAGGAAACCCACTCCGACGAGGGCGATGACCGACCACACGATTTGGGTTCGCATCACCCGCTCCCCCAGCAACTTCGTCCCGAGGTACATCATCAGCAGCGGCTGCATCGCCGCAAGCACCGTGGCGTTGGCAACCGTCGTGAGTTTGACCGCGCTGAAGAACAGGGCGACGTCTGCGGCCAGCGCAAGCCCACCGGGCGTTGCAGCCATGAAGCTGGCTCGGGACGGCAACCGCTTGGTCAGCGCCATGAAGGTGAAGAACGCAACCGTCGACAACCAGAAGCGGTACGTGACGACGGCGAGGCCGCCCATATCGATAGCCTTGGCGATAACACCGGATGCGCCCCACGCCATCGCCGAAGCAACGGCACCGCCAATGCCAAGGGTCTGGTCGCTTCGAGGAGCACCTACTGCCACCGCCCGACAGTAGCTCGGAACCGGCCAGAAGCCCGAAGCCACGCCCGATCCAGCGATGCACCAGGGCACTCGCGCCGGCGCTGACAGCCTCAGCCGACAACCACTATCCGTGGCAGTGGCAACCCCTCGCTGTCGTTACCGACGCCAGAAGCCACAATCCGGCCATATTCGCTCTACCCTCATCGGCGATGACGACGCGAAGTTTGGCCCGCGCCAGCAGCTCGACCGCGGTTACAGCGGTACCTCGGACCGCAAAGGCCGCCCTGGCACTCATCGCCATTGCCCTGACAGCGGCGTCATGCAGTGGGGAGCGACCTGTACTTCTGCCTCCCAACGCGACCACGACCGCTACCACGCTCATCGCTGGCACCGAAGTCGAGGTGGCAGCGTTGACCGAAGCCGACTGCGTCACCGCGGTCGGCGGTACGCCCTGGCAGGTCTCCATTGAAGCGGTGACCACCGCCGTCGTCCCCTGCGTTCTGCTTGGCGCACACCAACGGATCGAATACATCAACAACACCGCCGAAGTCATGTCGCTCGACATCAACAGCACCTCGATCACCATCAACCCAACCGAGAGTTTCATCACCGAGCCGGCGGGCACCATCTTCCAGCCCGGTATCAACGAGGTCGGCTCGTCTCCCCATCCGGTGAGCGCTCCCTGGTTCGTCGAAGCGGCCCGCAACTCGCTCAACGGCGCGCTCGTCGGTCTCGCAGGCATCGGCGACGTCGACCTTGGCCTGGCTCCAGCCGAAGTGACCGCGGCGTCCGGCGGACTTCCCGTTCCGGCGTCTGGCACCCCATGCTTTGTCTCCTCCATCGAGGGCGACCCATACTCGCCGCTGTTTACCTTCCGCGATGGCGGCGTCGCCGTTGTGCAGGTCTTCACCCCGGGGCAGCTGACCCGGTCCGATATCGGCATTGGTTCGACCGAGGGCGATGTGCTTGCGGCCTACGGCCAACAGATCGAGTCCCAGCCCTCACCCGACGGCGACCCGAACAAGAAGCTGCTGGTCTTTGTGCCCGTCGATGAGGCCGACCAGGTTCACCGTCTTGTGTTCGAACTTGAGAACGACATGGTGGTCAGCCTGCGCAACGGCCTCACCCAGTTCGCCGTGACCGACCCGGGCTGCCCGGCGGGCTGACGCGACGAAGGGCCGACCCCGGTAGCACCGGTGGCCGACCCCTCGACTGCGCAGTTGTCTTTGCGAATTCCCTACTAGGGACGCTCGCCAAACTCCGGACGTTCGGTCCGAGTCCGCTTGACCTCCCAGAACCCGGGAACGGTGGCCATGGCCACAAACCCGTCCCACAGCCGCAGCGACTGTTCTGGTGTTGGCACCCGGGTGATGACCGGCCCGAAGAGGGCCACCTTCTCGCCGTCGTCATTGTTGAACGCGATCAGCGGCGTGCCGACATCGTCACCGGACAGCGCAAGGCCTGCGTCCATCCGGGTCTTGATCTCCGCGTCCCACTTGTCGTCCTCAAGTGCTTCACCGTGCACTTCGTCAGCACCGATGGCCTTGAGCGCCTCGGCGGGATCGAAGATCAGTTCCTTGTCGTGATGGATCCGACGTCCGTACTCCCAGTACAGCGGGAAGACAGCGTCGTCGCCCTCAGCAGCACGAAGTGACTCCATGACCCGCAGGTACTTGTGGGTCCGAGCGACCGGCTCGTAGTAATCGCTGTCGGTCGCTGGTTGGTTCTTCTCAAGCAGCGATATCGGCTGCCAGGTGATGTTCAAGTCCCTGTTCGGGGCTACTTCTCCGACGACCCAACGGGCCGTCACCCAACACCACGGTCATATGGGGTCAACCCAAAATTCGATGTCCATACCCTCACGCTAACGGAAGTGGAGACCGCTAGGCCCATCCGTACCCAATAGCGGTAACGTTCATAGCTCTCCCCCGTTCACTTCCCCCTTCAACGTTTGATGGCGCTGCGCCTGAAGTGGGAACTATGGAACGATCAGTGGAGATCGAAGTTGAGTCGACGGTGGTCGCTCGACGGATAGCCGGGATGCACCTCGGCCGTTGGGACGAGGTGTCGTCGGTGCTGATGGTCAGGCTGGTGCCCGCTGCCTCGGCCGGGCCGCTTGCCGTCCGGGCTGGACCGCACCTGGCCTTTGAGATTTCGTTGGCCATCGCCGGGGCCGCCGTCACCGCGCCGGCTGAACTGCTGGCCCGCTGGCAGACCGACGACCGCGTAGACCTTACACAGATACGCAAGCGGGCGTTGATGAACACCGAAGCCAAGCTGTCGGCCGACGTGGTCTGTCGCACCGTTGCGGGATACAACGTCTCCATCGTTTCCGGTGGACTCTTCACCACGGGCCTGGTGGCAACGGCCCACACCACTCCGGAGCGTCTCGGCATGGCGCCCCAGACCGGTCGCCGCCGGATGAGCGCCCTTTCACCGACCACGGTTGCGGTGGTCGACGAACCGCCGGCCACCGATGGTGGCTACACCGGCGATTTCGCGCCCACCGAAGACATGGACCGCCAGGTCGCTCGGCTGTGTGAGGCCCTGGCGGCACGGGTAGAACGGCCGCTGCCAGCCAATCTTTTCGACATATCCCCACCGGGCTGCGTTGGGATCAATGTCGAAGGTTCTTTCGCTTCGGTTCGGATTCTGGAATGATGGTCCGGTGCTGACCGCTGGCGACCACGACTCATGCCTCCTCCGCTAGTCGTCCAATTCATCGAGCAGACGTTCAGGCCGGAGAACATTCTCAGCTTCGGACGCAACGCTGAGTTGAGCCTCGACCCGGACAACGGCTATCTCCATCGCCAGGCCGGACGATTCCGGCTGATCGGCGACATCTGGTGGTTGGAGAATCGTGGCAGCCGACTCCGATTGAAAATGGTCTCCTCCGATGGTTCGGTCATCGATCTTCATGCCGGGGCGTCCAGCCCCATCCTCGGCCAGAACGGCATTGTGTCGCTGGTTGCAGGCCCGACCCGTTACGAGGTCGGCTACTGGTTGGAGTCCGAACCGCCGGACCCATCATCGATCACGTTGCAAGGTGTCACACTCGGCGCCGACACCGTGACCTATGGGACCAGGCTCACCCCGAGAGAGTTGGACTTCGTCGTCATCTTGGCCCAGGGTCGGCTCACCGGCCGCGGCGGAGCGCTGCCATCGCACCAGGACATCGCCGAGACGTGGGGTGTCTCAAAGAAGACGGTCGACAACACGCTGCAGCGGCTGCGCTCGAAGCTGCGGACCAAGGACGTGCGTTTCCTCGACTCCTCCGAGATGTTGGTCGAGTACCTCGTCTCTCAAGGTTTGGTCAGCATGTCTGACCTGGAGTGGGCGGCGATAGACCAGCCCGATGGGCCACGCCCGGCCGCAACCCGCCCGGATCTCGAAGAAGAGGCCGAGTAGCGGCGCTGTCGGTCAGGGACGCAGCCTGGCCAGATCCTTGGTGACGAACACACCGTCGGGGTCGAAGCGATCCCTGATCGCCCACCAGTCTCGGTACGCGGGGTACAGCTGCGCCAGTTCCTGTCCGGTCTGGTAGTGCACCTTGCCCCAGTGAGGCCTGCCGTCGTAAGAACGGAAGATCTGCTCACAGGCCTCGAACAGCGGGCGGTCGTCGAGGCTGATGTCCTGGTGGACCGAGATGGTCACGGTCTCACGGCCACCGGCGGCGCTGATCATGAGGTCATCAGCGGCCAGGGTCCGGTACTCCAACGGCCAGGCCAGGTCGGGGAAGCGTTGCTGAATCATGGACCGCACCTCATCGAAGCAGTCTGGACCATGCTCGGCGGGAACCGAGTACTCCATTTCGGTGTGCTTGTCATCACGGATGGAGGAGATGATCTGGTGGCTCCATCCCTTACGTTCGCGCTTTGCCACATCGATCGGCGGGGCGATCTCGCCACCGTCGCCGTCAACCGCCACCGCGTCGGGATCCTCGGTGGCGGAAACCTCTGTCAGCGACTTGCAGGCGCAGAGGTCGCGGTCCGGTACCCAGAAGAACTCGAAGTGCCTGGTGGCCTGCGTGAGCTGATCGATACGGGAGAACACCTCATCGGGAGGCGCTATCCACTGCCGCTCGTGGAGCCGGTACCGCTCTCTGACGCGAAGGCGAACCTCGGTGACGAGGCCAACAGCGCCGAGCGAGTGTCGGGCGACCGAGAAAAGTTCGGGCTCGTCGTCGGCGCTGCACGTGACGATCGAGCCATCGGCCAGCACCAGTCGCACGGCCCGCACCGATGCGGAGAGGTTGCCCAGCGTTGGGCCGGTGCCGTGGGTACCGGTGGCGGTTGCTCCAGCGATCGACTGCTTGTCGATGTCTCCCTGGTTGACCAACGCAAGCCCGAGTCGGTGGAGCGGATCGCCCAGTTGGTAAATCCGGGACCCCGAACGGATTGTGGCGGTCGGCTCCTCAGCGCCTGCTGTTACGCCGGAGCTGTCGATGACGCCCTGCCAGCCATCGGTCTCCACCAGCAGGCCATCCGGGGCTGCGACCCGGGAGTGGCTGTGAGCGGCGCCGACGGCCCGAACGGTCCAACCCTGGTCACGGGCTAGATCAACCGCGGTTCGCATGTCCTGCTCCGACGCCGGCCGCAAGACCCGGACGGGCTCTGCAGTCTGCCTGCCGGACCAGTTCGTCCAAGTAGCCAACTATCGACCTCTCCCCTTTTTCACCACCGATGCGGCAGCAGGCACGTCAGCCTAGGACATCGGTCGGCGCAACGAAAAAGGTGTCGACAGCCGAACTACCTAGCCGTGACGAGGCCGCCATTCCTGGCTTTTCCCAAAACAATTTACGAACCCGCAACGCCGCTACCCCAATCAACCCGACCCGTCGCCATTGGAAGACATTCTTCACGAACCATCGCCAAGAAACCGCAAGAACTAGCGGATTCCCGCCAGATCTTCGGGGTTCTGAGACGTTCAGACCACAGCAAGACCAATCACGTCAACCTTTAACCCGGCTGACACTCACGGCGACACCGCGCCGCCTAGAGTGGGATCAGTAACCCCTGTTGGACTACAATGGTCCACAAGGTGTAGATCGACCCCCCTGAGCTGAACAGTGGCTCCCAAACTCGGTCCGTGGGCGGCGAGAAGGCAATTAGTGTGAGAAGCGCAACCGATCTGGGAATCCCCGGATTTGAAACAGTCACCGTACTGGATGACTCGCGTGATACGGTCCTGCGCGCTCGGGACCTGCAATCGGGCGCGGAGGTGGTCATCAAACTCCTCGACCGGGCGAAAGAACCTATCCTGCCCAAGCGTTTCAACCGCGCTCGCAAAGAGCTTGGGATCCTCTCCGAACGCCAAATCGGCTTCATGCCGATGCTCGCCAACGGCGTCGCCAGCGATGGCCGAGACTACGTCATCTCGCCGTACTACCCACTCGGCAACCTTCAGGATCAGGTGACCCATGGGCCGACGCCGTGGTATCTGGCGGCCGAGATCATCGCTGAAGTCACCAGAATTGTCGGCCTCGCCCACCACCAAGAGGTGGTGCATGGCGACCTTCGCCCGTCCAACATCTACCTGGAAGCGGTCGGCACGCCGGTCGTCGCCGCGTTCGGTGTTGCAACCCGGCGCTTTGACGACGGCACTGCAAGCTTTGTCGCTCCCGAGGCGGCAACCGATCGGCCGGAACGCACCCCGGCGTCCGACGTCTACTCGCTCGCCCTCGTCCTGGCGGCGCTGATCACCGGTCGCCCCTGGGCCAGAAACGAGTCTCGCGAGGATTTCCTGGCAGAGGTGGCCGCGCTGGCACCGGCTCGCATGGTCGATGTCATCGAGCACGGCCTGTCCGTCTCGCCGACCAACCGGTACCGCAACGCCTCGACCATGGGCCGAGCCATCAGGTCCGCCATCGAGGCCGACCCCGATGGCGTGAACGCTGAAGCCGACGACGAGCCGTTCGACTTCGACTCGGTATTCGAGCCGGTCGACGACTCCAAGAGATCCGCAGCCACCCAGGGCATTCCGCTTGCGACAAACCATGAAACACTGCCCGCCGGTCTCGAAGACATCATGTTCGTCTGCCGCGACGTCGAGGACGAAGACGGGGACACCAACAGCGACGCGAACACCAATGGCAGCGCCCTCGAGGATGACTCGCTCGTCAATGACGACTCGCTCATCAAAGACACTGCGAGCACCGATGGCCATCACGACGAGGACGACGAAGGCGATCTGCTCGACAAGACCCTGATCAGCGACCCCGCCGATGAGCCGGTGATCGACCTTTCCGATCGAACCTCCACGTTTGGTGAGGACGTCGAGCCCCGAGTCGATGACTTCGGGTCGGACGAATCCAGTGACGATCGACTGAGCCCCTCCCGATCCGGCAGCGACGGCGGCACTCGCGGTGCCACGTCCACGCTGATACGAGATGTGCGTTCGCCCGAAGACGCCGACCGAGAATTGGTCTTGGCCGACGGCGCTTCGATGCACGACGACGAGACCTCCGTTCTCGAACTCGAAGAGCTACACATCGACGCCGACCCGCTGCTGGAAGAACCGCTGCTGGAAGAGCCGGTGTTCGAGGAGCCGGTGTTCGAAGAAGAGCTGGACCAGCTTGATGACCAGACCTCGGTTCTCGAACTCGACACCGATGACAGCACCGACACCGATGACAGCACCTCCGTGCTTGACCTGGATGAAC
>CAZSTV010000062.1:6863-14453 GCA_964609665.1 uncultured Acidimicrobiaceae bacterium | reverse complement strand
ATGACAGCACCTCCGTGCTTGACCTGGATGAACTCGGCGAGGCAGAGGATCAAACGTCGGTCTTGGACCTGAGCGAACTCGCCTCGGACGACACCACCGTTCTGGATCTTGAGGAGCTGCAGCGGGCCGCAGACGGCGAGGCGCCATCGACGTCTGGCGACGATTCCTCTGACGACAGCGACCTGCTTATCGCCGCGGGGTCCGCCGTGGCGTTCGAGCATGACCTGACCGACGTCTTCGGAGAGCAACCGCAAACCACCCCGGACCTGCCATCGCCAAACGGTTTCGTCCCGGGCGAAGGCGTGGAATCCGGTGGATTCGACGGCGTTGTCGGCCCCGACGGCCAACCCCTTGAGGATGTCCCGTTCCGTGGTGTCACGAAGGTTCGGGCTCCGCTGGAGGCACCGAACTTCATCGACCGGACCCGAACCGCTGCTGAGATGATGTGGTTCCGCCGCCGCCGCTCCGTCGCCACCTCAGCGGCCATGTTCGGCATTCTGGCCATCGTGGCAGTGGTGATCTTCTTCCTGGCGAAAGAGGTTCGTACCAGTACCCAAATCGAAGCCGAGGGAATCTCTCAGACCACCACCACCCTCAGAACCGAGATCACCCAGCTTGAGGCCAATGTCCCAACGGTGACCGCCGCCCCGACCACAACCACCACCGCCGCTCCCCGCCGGGTTACGCAGCCTCCGGTTACTGAGGCTGCCGCCGATGATGCGTCCACAGGGGACGAGGACGGCGACGAGGACAGCAACGACGAAGATCCGTCGACCACCGAGAAGCCCCAGGGCAACACAGATGACCCGAAGGACGACGACGGTGATGATGACGATGACGACACGCCCAACGGCGGACCGGCGGGTCCGACAACGGTGACGACGGCCGCCCCCCCGCCGACCGAACCCCCAGCACCATCGACTACCGGCGGCCCGGCCACAACGGCTCCCCCAGCGACCGAGCCGCCTGGACCGGCGACCACCGCAACGACGGCCGCTCCCCCGACAACCGAACCGCCCGCTGCACTGCCCCGCCCGTCGCTCTCCGCAGACGTCATCAGCATCTCAAAGCGTGGCGCCACCGCTGCCATCAGCAGCGACCAGTGCGTGGCCGTGCGATATGTGCTGACCGGCGATGACGGTTCGACGGAACAGAGCTCCACACCGGGCTATGACCCGGCGATCGAATGCTCTACTGCCTGGAACGTTCCCTTCGCTCTATCGGAGGACACCGACTACACCCTGAAGGTCTGGGTGAAGGCGGTTGACACCGAGAAGACCAGAAGCAAAACCGTCAGGTTCTCCACCCCGGACTAGAGCCGCAAGGCCCCGGGCCAGAAGCAGAGCTACGGACTAGAGCCCAAGGCCCGCGCAAGAAGCAGAACTACGCGAAGCAGCCAGCCGACTGGTCCCGGTGGACCGATCAGCTGGCATGCTCTCGCAGAATGCCTGCAGTTCAGGACAAGATCTGTCTGGCGGGAACACGCCCCCTGGGAGGCGCTGCCCGTCAGAAGCCAGCCCCAATCAGGAGACGCTGAAGACCACCCACGGCCGGGCGGACTCCCGATTGCCTGCCACGTCAAACCCTCGTGGGGCGACGGCGTAGTTGCCGGCGGGCAGCGTCACATCAAAACTCCACGTTGTCGATGTCGCACCCGGGTCCGACAGCTCGGCAGGGATGGACGCAAAGGTCGAGGCAAACGTGCCGTCCGGCTGCATCCACAGCAGGCCCACTCGATCCCGTACCGAGACCCGAACCTCTCCAATACCGGACGCATCGTCGGTGGCCTCGCCGGTCAGCGTTATGGCGCCGGCGGCAAGGTTGTCGTTGACCTGCGGGTCGGTGACCGTTGTGTCCGGCTCGACCACGTCGGTGACGGCGTCTGCCACGGTGAAGGATCGCCATGGGCGGACCGACTCGACGTTTCCGGCGCTGTCGACCGCCCGGGGGATAACGGCGTAGCTGCCGGCCGGCAGTGTTACGTCGAGTGACCAGCCGGTGCTCGTGGTTCCCTGTGCGTCCAGGTCGGCGTCAAAGAGGTACACCGCCGTAGCGAAGCTCCCGTCAGCTTGCAACCATGTCAGGCCAACCCGGTCCCTGATGCCGACCCGTACCCGATCGACGCCGCTGGCATCATCGGTGGCGGTTCCGCTGAGGGTCAGCGGCCCGGTGTCGAGCTGGGGGTTACCGGTCTGCGGGTCCTCAACGGTCGAGTCTGGCTCGACGGTGTCCGGTTGTCCTTCGACCGTCCACGTGAACGAGGTTGCGACAGACCCATTGGAGCCCGACGCCGCGGTAATGGTGACATCCGCCGTCTCGGCCGTTGTCACCGTTCCCGATATGAGCCCGTTGGCGTTGATTCCCAGACCGGCGGGCAAACCCACCTCGCTGTACGTCAGGGTGCCGTCTGGCGACGTCGCCTGGACCTGGAGTGAAATCGTGTCGCCGATCTGAGATGTCTGGTTTGCGATCGGGTCGATCGTCGGTGGCGTCGCAGCATCACCTTCGACGAAGCTCATCGCATCGGCGAAGAGGTTCGAGACCATGGTCGCATTCGAACCCGGAATGTTGGTGCGGAAGACACCCTCGTCCGACGTGAGAATCACGTAGCCGGAGCCAACCTCACGAGAGACGATCGTTGGCTGACCGGCCGAGTTCCTGGCCGAAACGGTCCAACCGGGCACGGTGCCGAAGTAGCCGAAGACGCTGGTTGCGCCCTGCACCGTCGTCCACGACCCGAACGGGCCGTTCACGATGGGTCCGTTGCCAGCAGCACTCCACGTGCCGTCACCTCTGGCGAGCACCGGGTTGCCAAATTGGTTGGCCGGTCCATCGAAGCCGACGTCATCGTTGCTGGCAACTACAACGCCACCGGCGTTGACCCAGTTCTCAAGCAACGTAAGCTCCGCGCTCGACCAGGCGCTATCGGGCACCCAGCCGTTGAAATAGATGTCGATGTCGTCCAGGTACCCCTGGGTCAGGTTGGCGACATCCTCAACGATGGTCACCGAGTCAACCTCGTAGGTCCCGTTCGGACCGAAGCGATTCTGGTCCAGCAGCAGGTTTCTGGTTGCCGACAACTCCGAACCGTTGGAGATGTTGTAGCCGTTACCGGTCTGCCCGGCACCGATACGAATATCGCTTGGCCCGGCAGGTTGGGAGACCACCGAGAAGTTCCTGGTGCTGGTGGTGCTCAGCGTTGAGGCATCGGTGCCAACCACTTCCACCGTGTAGCCACCGAGCGCAAGCGCTCCAGCGTCGTAGGAGAACGACGCACTGGAAGAATTATGGCCGCTGACAGACGCCGGGAGATCGGCCTGGTTGCCGGCGAAGCCGCCGCCGGGCTGGAGGTACAGTCCGCCATCATTGCGGACCCGGACCGCCACCGAAGCAACGGCGTTGTTGTCTGTCACGGTTCCAGCGATGTTGGCCGTTGCGGGAACCTGCACCGTCGCCGACGGCGACGTGATGCTGACCACCGGGGCAAGGGCCCCTGACGGCTGATCGAAGTCGGGCACCGGGTACGGCGTCTCGGCATTGCGACCGGCGTAGTACTCACCGTCGATGCCAAAGCCGTTGACCAGCGTTTCCGCAAACCTGTTGCCGTCGGTGTCGGTGATGATCACTCGCACCTGCCACGGGTTGTCACCGGGCAGGTTGGCGGGAAGATCAAGCCAGTACCTGGTGACCGGGGCGCCGGGAGCGCTCATCTCGGCATCGAAGGTGTTGTATGCCGCATCAAGGGTGAAGTCATCCTGCAGACGACGGCCCGCATTGGTGGGGAACTTCTCTTTGACCAGCACCTCAACCCGGGCAACACCGACGTTGTCGGTGGCCGTACCGATGATGCTGAAGGCTCCGTAGACGTTGGTCCGGGCCTCCGGGAACTGCAGATCACCGTAGGGGTCTTCGCCGAGCGAGCCGACCATGGTGAACCTGAGCCGGTCGGTCTCGCCGACCGAACCATCAACGCCAGTTGGCAGGGCGGTGACCTCGTACACGCCGTCGGGCACCGAGGCGACGTCCAGGCGGAACGCCGAGACGGTCTCGGACGGGGCGAGGACCGCTGCATCGATTCTGGCGAAGCCCGAGGCGTAGGAGCCGTCAGACTGGAGGTACAGGCCGGTCGTGCGGTTTCGCACGCTGACCCCAACCGAGTCAACGCCACTGTCATCGCTGGCGATGCCAAGGATGGAGGTGGTGCCTCCTTCAAGATATACGCCCGGGGTCGGGCCGGTCAGAACGGCGAGCGGTTGTGGTCCAACCGGGATCGAATCATTGACCACCACCCAGGCAAAGGACAGCTCCGATGAGGTGGATCCGTCGGTGACGGTGACCGTCGGTGTGTACGAGCCGGTCGCAGTGGTCACACCAGAAATCACACCGTTCGGGGCAATGTCCAAACCGGTCGGTAGACCGGTTGCGGAATAGCTCAGCGAACCGGCGCCGCCCAGTGCGGTGATCGTCAGGTTGACGGTGTCACCCACCGCCGAGGCCTGGCCCGCCACCGGGGTGATGACAATGCCATCGAGACCGGCGAGAACCGATTCGCTGCGTTGCGAGGTGTTGTGGCGGTTGTCGATCGCCTCAATCCGGTACTCGTTGACCTCACCGTTACGGAATCGGACGTCCACGTAGGAGGTGGTGCCGCCGTTCACGTATGCAAGCTGCTCGTTGCCCCGCAGCACCCGATAACCCTCGATGCCGTTGGGATCTGAAGATGCCTGCCATGACAGCGTCGCCTGGTTGGACCCAACAGATACGGACAACCCGGTCGGGGTTGACGGAACAGACTCGCCTGGAGCCGGACCGACCCGGCCAACGTCTTTCACACTGCTGGTGCTGCCGATGGTAAAGATCGTGCCGCCGACCCACAGATTGGAGCCCGATCCGTAGTAGGCGAAGACTCCAGGCTGACCGGCGGCATCGGTGGTGAACGAAGGATCGAACGTGCCATCGATGTTGAAGCCGTACATACGATTCTGGGGGAACCCATCAATCGTCGCCGAGTGACCACCAACGTAGAAACGGTTGCCGACCAGGTGCACGACCTGGAAGTCGCCATCGCCGTCGTATTGATAGAGCCGGTTGCGCTGACCGGGCTGGAAGACGAAGAGACAGTTGTTGTTGTAGGGGGCCGCCATGATGCGGTTGTTCGTGGCATCGATGGACCGAATGCCCGCAGGCGGCCTGTTCGGAGAGTCGCAGCCGCTGTCACTGTCGGCTTCGAAGTCCTCGATGATCGCCGCGTTGTCGACACGGACCGAGGCCAGATTGTCGGCGCTCACTCCGGCGAGCGAGCTGAACTTGCCACCCAGGTACACCCGGTCGCCGCTGGGCGGAATGGCGATGGTCTCGACCCGGGCGTTGGGGCGAGGCTTCCAGCTGGCGTCCACCGCACCGGTGGAGGCGTTCACCCGAGCGGCCCGGCTGGCGTTCGGCACGCCGTTGAGCGCAGTGAAGTCACCGGCCAGGTACACGCGGCTGCCGTCGACCTCGATGTCGAACACGGTGCTCACATTTGCGGTCACGGCGAATCCGCTATCGGTAGCACCGGTCGCCGGATCCACCGACACGATGGCGTTTCTCGCTTCGCCGTTCACCGAGGTGAACGAACCACCGACGAACAGTCTGCTGCCGTCGGCTGACGATGCAAGGGCCCGTACCTCGCCATTGAGCACGGGGGTGAAGCTGGAGATGAACTGCCCACTGTCGGCCTCGAACGCCGCCAGGTAGGCCCGGTCGCTGTAGGTCGCCGATTTGTTGGGCGCGACCTGGGTAAAACGACCACCCACGTA
Organism: uncultured Acidimicrobiaceae bacterium; assembly: GCA_964609665.1. Taxonomy (GTDB): domain Bacteria; phylum Actinomycetota; class Acidimicrobiia; order Acidimicrobiales; family SZUA-35; genus JAHELU01. Next base: position 8,655 of record CAZSTV010000062.1, on the reverse strand, counting down.
GATGACATCACCGACCTGGGTGATCGCAAAAACACGATCGTTGGCCACCCAGGCCGCCCCGTCACCGTCGGGTGAAAGATCCGCCGAGGCGGGTCCCGCCGTCGTAAAACCAATCAAACTGAGTACGAGTACAGCCGTAACCAGCCTTCGTAATGCCGTCATAGCGGAAGACATTGGGAACTCTCCGATTGTGCAATGGTCGCCGCGCCGCGTTGAGCGGATATTTCTCAAGCGTAGAACTTGGCCCATCTCTGCGAGTAGGCCGATGTTCATGGGTATGGGTGCCCATTAAAGGAACACCAACCGTCCGCCGTCAACCGCTACCGAAGCAGATGGCACACCCGCCACCTACGTAGTTGACCAGGCGGTCAAGTATGTTAGTTAGATGAGCGAAGTTTCTCAGAGAACGATGCGCGAGGAACAGCGCCCACCGATCGAGGGGATCGATGAGGTGGCTCCCGGGATTCTCCGGCTCCAGCTCCCGATCTCGTTTCCTGGTCTCGGCCACGTGAACTGCTACATCCTTGAGGATCGCCGGGGCGTTGCCCTCGTCGACCCCGGCCTGCCCGGCCTAAAGACATGGCGGTTCCTGAAGAAGCAGCTGCAAACGATCGGAATTCCAATCGCGCGGGTCCACACGGTGGTGGTGACCCACTCCCACCCCGATCACTTCGGCCAGGCGGGCAGGCTCCGCAAGGCCAGCGGCGCCGAGGTCATCACCCACAAGAGTTTCCGGACCTTCCTCGACCCCGAGGCCGAGGCCGATGATGAGGAACTGATCACCTCGTTTGACTCCGAACATCAAGACGCTGACCCGAACACCGGCACCCCAGACGCAGCTGGCGCCGGCAGCGAGTCCGGCAGCGAAGCGGCGAGCTGCGGCCACCACCACACCGCAAACGGACAGACAGCCCACTCACACGCAAGCAACGGCACGGCCGCCACCCCCAGGATGGCCGACTCCCCGTTTGTCGAGGTCACTCCCTGGGGCGGCAAGCCCTACGAGCTTCCGCTCAGCAGACGCATTCGGTACAAGGCGATGCGGTACGGCGCAGGCAAGTTCTTCAGCACACCGAAGCCGACTCGCCGGGTAGCCGATGCGGATGTCTTGGAACTCGGCGGCCGGGAATGGGTGTCGGTGCACACCCCTGGCCACACCCAGGACCACCTGTGCCTGTGGGATGCCGACAAAGGCGTAATGATCACCGGCGACCATGTCCTGCCGACCATCACCCCCCACATTTCAGGTCTCACCGACAGTGCCGACCCGCTGGCCCAATTCTTCGACAGCCTTGAGCTCATGAAGACCTTTGACAACGTCAATACGGTACTTCCCGCCCACGGACTGACGTTTGAGGACCTCCCGGGCCGGGCCGAGGCCATTGCCCAGCACCACCATGATCGGCTCGACGAGTTGCGAGCGGCCAGTGACGTCGTGGGCGCAGGCACCGTCGAGGAGTACATGAAGCAGCTCTTCAAACCCCGTTCCTGGGGTCCGATGGCCGAGAGCGAGACCTATGCCCACCTCCAACACATGAAGCTTCGTAACCAAGCTGAAACCAATTCGGATGGGTCACAACTGCGATTTACCATCCGGGATTGAGGCAAAACGGGGCCCACGGCTCAACACTTTGTTAACGATTGAAGAACCTCTTGGGGGCGATTATCGCTTCCTTACACCGTCGTGTATCCTGGCGATGAGAAGGCGGATGATTGTGGCCCAAAGGGGTGCCGCCCAAAGAGAACTAGCTGCCAGGCCGGGACAGCTTCGCTGTCGGTACTGGCTGTGCAA
>CAZSTV010000062.1:6312-6853 GCA_964609665.1 uncultured Acidimicrobiaceae bacterium | reverse complement strand
GGCCCGGGGCGCTGGGGGTACCGGGGGGCAAAAGAGGGGGGGGGGCCCTATGGGCGGCGGCCCGCCCACACCCCTCTCTCAATGCGACTACTCCACGTGACAACGCGTGGAGTAGTGGCGCGTTCTCTTTAGGTAATTGAGACCTCACCCATAGCGGCAAGACGACCACAAACTTGTGACTCCATTGTCCTCTCAGACCGCTCGACACCGCTGGACGTGCCCGGCCCGCTGCCGCCAACTAGCGTTCGGTCCAGAGGTGAACCAATGAATGACAACGCGCCGAACGATGATGCTGTCAACGAGAACACACTGAATGAGAATGCCTTGAATGAGAATGCCTTGAATGAGAATGCCTTGAATGAGAATGCCCTGAATGAGAATGCCCTGGACGACACTGCCCTGAACCAAGATGCACTGAAACTGCTTTCGTTCAAGGTCTGGACCTACAAGATGGGCGAGCAGGTCTCGCTGATGATCCACCTCGGAGACCGCCTCGGCCTCTACCGGGCCATGGACGGGGCCGGAATCGTCACCAGTGACG
>CAZSTV010000062.1:0-6302 GCA_964609665.1 uncultured Acidimicrobiaceae bacterium | reverse complement strand
GTCCGGGAATGGCTGCTGGGCCAAGCCGCAGCGGACCTGGTGCAGCGCCACGACGATGGACGCTTTGAGTTGAGCAAGGAGCAGGCGGCAATCCTCGCCGATGAAGAGGGATCGCTCAGCTTCGCCGCCGGAGCCTTCCGCGGTGGCACCGATCCTGCAGGAGTCGATGCGCTCCTCGACTCGTTCAAGACCGGCCGCGGTGTCACCTACGAGCAACAGGGCACCGCTGCAGCTGCGGGTTTGGCCAGGATGACCGGGCCGTGGTCACGGCTGGCGCTTACCTCGGTGATTCTCCCGACGTTGGATGGCGTCATGGCCAAGCTCGACGCCGGAGCGACGGTGATTGACGTCGGTTGCGGAGCGGGGGTCACCGCAACCACCATCGCCCAGGCCTTTCCGAACAGCAGATGCATCGGCTACGACCCCTCGACGGTCGCCATCGACCTGGCGAAACAACGAGCCGTCGACATGGGGCTTTCCAACGTCAGCTTCGTCGCCGCTCCCGCAGATCAACTACCGGCCGACGGCGAAGCCGACCTCGTGCTCTGCTTCGACTGTCTGCATGACATGACCCGTCCGGACCAGGCCCTCAGCGCCATCAGAGGCGCCCTGGACACCAACGGCACCGTCCTGATCAAAGACATTCGCTCCACCGGAGACTTCGACAAGGATCGACGCAACCCGCTACTGGCCATGTTCTACGGGTTCTCGGTGGCTTCGTGTCTGCAGTCGGCAAAGTCGGAGCCGGATGGCATGGGACTGGGCACCCTCGGTCTATACCCTGAGCGGATGAAGGAACTGGTGACCGACGCCGGGTTCGGCTCCTTCGTCCAGCACAACCTGGACGATGCAGCCAACCTCTATTACGAGGTTCGTGTGGCCTAGTGGCCCGACAGATCGCTTGCGGTCACTGCGGCGCGTCTCACGCGTCGGTGGCCGAGGTACGCAACTGCTCGCTCCTCCCCCACGATGACGTACCGCAGCGCGTCAGCGAGCCACCGCAACCCAGCGCCCAGTCGGCCGATGGTGGAGCTGACGCTCGGCCACTCGGTATGGCTGCCGAGGTGCTGGCGGGACCCGCGGTGCTCGGCCGCAGCGTGCTTCTCGACCCGGACGACGACATTCCGCCGCCGTGGCAAAACGCAGAGGAGCTTGCCGCTCACCGAGATGTCAGCCCGGACGTTGTCGAGGAGTTGCATCGGGCCTGGCGGGAACGGCGGGCGCTGATCATCCGCTGGAGTGGACCTCTGCCAGATGACAGCCCACGACTCTCGAAGCCCTTCTACGAGCTCGGTGTCGATGAGGAGCTGCCGGGTGAACGCCTACGCTTTGCCGTCACCGCCAATGCGGTCAATCTTCTCGGCTCGGACCCTGGCTTCGCACCGCTTACGGACGCCCTGTCCATCGGCGGGACCATCAACGGCTCGACCGATGGCGCAGAACCGGAGCTGATCACCCCAAACGGAACCGCCGTCTGGTCCGACGGTGGGCCGCTCGACCTTGACCTGCCTGCTGCGGTTGATGCGCCGATCGTGCCGCGGGTGCATCTGGCGATGGGATCGCTTCGCTCCGTTGGGCCCCGCACCGAGGCCACCGCGGAACTTGCTCCAGACCAGCTCGCGGCGGTCGCCCACCGAAGCGGCCCGGCAAGAATCCTGGCACCGGCCGGGTCCGGCAAAACCAGGGTGCTGACCGAACGGGTACGTCACCTTGTTGGCGACTGTGGACTGGAGGCTCGTGCGGTGTCGCTGGTGGCCTACAACCGCCGGGCTAAAGATGAGATGCGGGACCGGCTCCAGGACGTACCGGCGTTGGATATCCGCACCCTCAACAGCCTCGCCCTTGCGATCGCCACGTCGAGCGGACCGTTCCATGCCGCGGGCAACGGCGGCCAGCGCCAATCGACCATCAACGAAATGGACGTGCGCCGACTGCTCGATCGCGTGGTTCCCGGTCGGCGCCGCAAGAAGCTGACCGATCCGCTGGAGCCGTGGGTCGATGCGCTGTCCGCATGCCGGCTTGGCCTTCGGGACCCGCACGAGGTTGAAGGGGCATACGGCGGCGACATCGCAGGCTTTCCCGACGTCATCGCGGCCTATCGCCAGGAGTTGGCCCGGGGCAACGTGCTCGACTTTGACGAGCAGATCATTCGGGCCATCGACCGGCTGCTCGATGACCCTCAGGCTCGCAGGATCGCCCGCTCGGTCGCCCCGGTGCTGCTGGTCGACGAGTTCCAGGACCTGACGCCCGCCCACCTGCTGTTGCTTCGCATCATCGCTGGGCCGGCCGGTGAGATCTTCGGTGTCGGCGATGACGACCAGACCATCTATGGGTACGCAGGCGCATCGCCGGACTGGCTGATCGACTACCCCAGCTTCTTCCCCGGCGCGGTCGACCACCGTCTGACGGTGAACTATCGCTGCCCACCGCAGGTCGTCGACGCTGCGGTCAACCTCCTGTCCTACAACCGGCAGCGGGTGGCAAAGACCATCACGGCGGGCAACGCAGATGACACAACCTCCGGCGCTGACGCCAAGGGCGCCGGCCTGGCGATATTCGGGTCCGGTGACCCGCAACAGAATTTGACCGACCACGTCACATCGTTGATGTCGGCGGGCGCAGCGCCCCGTGACGTGGCGGTGCTCGCCAGGGTCAATGCCGCGCTGCTTCCGGCTGCAGTCTTTCTCAACGCGGCCGGAGTCCCGGTTGCCCGACCGTTCGGACTTGGCGGGGACGTGCTCGACCGCTCCGGGGTTGGTGCTGCGCTCAGTTGGCTGCGGCTGGCGACCGGCCCGGCTCAGGCGCTGCGGGGCGATGACCTTCGGCTCGCGCTGCGCAGACCACCTCGCTCTCTGCATCCTCGGGTATCGGACTGGGTGTGTGAGCAGCCCTCGGTCAAGCAGCTCCTCGCGCTCTCCCAGCGGTTGAACAAGGAGCGCGAGGCCGAGTCGGTGGCAGAATTCGCGGCCGATATCGCATCGCTTCGAGAGGCGATCGACGACGACGCAACCACAGAAGACGTACTCCACATGATCTTCGAAGAGATCGGTCTTCTCGGTGCGGCATCCCAGCTCGACCGGTCTCAGCGCAGCGCTCGCCGGGCTGCCCATGCCGATGAGCTTGCGGCGCTGTCCGCCGTGGCAACCCTTCACGAAGATCCGACCACGTTCGAGTCGTGGCTGCGCTCCTCACTGGATGACATACCGGTGTTCGACCCGGAACAACCGGCAGACACGGTCACCCTGGCGACGGTCCACACCACAAAGGGTTTGGAGTGGCCCCACGTGATCGTCCATGACGTCCGGGACGGGCTGTATCCCCATCGCCTCGCCGATGACATCGAAGAGGAACGGCGCATCTTCCACGTCGCGGTCACCCGGGGCCGAGAATCGGTGGCGGTGACGGTGTCCGGTCCGCCATCACCATTCGTTGCTGAGCTCGGCACGGCGAGGCCTGCCGACGAGCCGTGGCCGACAGTAGACACTGGCGGCGCTGGAGGATCTGGGACTGGAACCGGTTCCGCCAAACTCGTCACATCGGCTTCGGCGCCCAAGGAGCGGGCGGTGCCGACCAGCGAGGCTGCCGGTGCGCTGCGAGAGCTGCTGACCGAGTTCCGCCGTGACCGCTGCAAGGCCGATGGCGTCCCCGCCTACGTGGTGCTCGACAACAAGACCCTCGATGCAATCGCTGAAGCTGCACCGACAACGCTTGGCGAGCTCGGGAACATCAGTGGCATCGGGCCAGCCAAACTGGAGCGCTACGGGGCCGACATCCTGGGAATCATCGCCTCTGCGGATTGAGTGTCACAGGCCGTGTTTAGGTTACGAACATGGCTGCACACACATCGGCCGGATGTACACACCCGGCTGCAACAATTTCAGACGTCGTCTGTTCCCGTCGGATGAGCGATCTGTCAACGGCAATTGAGCTTGGCGTTGATGAGGAGGACTTTCCCTTCGAGTCCGAGGATGAGCGTCGGTTGTGGGATGACCTGCATCAGGAGTTCCAGGAGTTCGTCACCAAGGTCGGCCCGGTATGGATTGCGGACTAGCTCCCTCGGCGGGCTTTTGAGGTAGGACCGGCCGGTCTCGCTAGCGTGAGTCCATGGCTCAGTCCCCTGATTTCGCCTTCACCGACCTCCTCCCGCTTGGCGAGGACACCACCCCGTATCGGCTGCTGAGCACCGACGGTGTTGAAGAGGTGGATCTTGGCGGTCAAACGTTCCTCCGAGTGTCGGATGAGGCCATCCGGCTGCTGTCGGCCGAAGCCATCAAGGACATCTCGCACCTGCTGCGCCCAGGGCACCTGCAACAACTCGGCAACATTCTGAGTGACCCCGAGGCGTCGGCCAATGACCGGTTTGTCGCCACCGAGCTGCTGCAGAACGCCTGCATCGCTGCGGGGTTCGTGCTGCCCGGCTGCCAGGACACCGGCACGGTCATCGTCAAAGGCAAGAAGGGCCAGTACGTCCTGACCGAGGGCAACGACAAAGAGCCCATCGCCCGCGGCGCCTACGACACCTACCAGAACTCCAACCTGCGGTACTCCCAGATGGCTCCCCTCTCCATGTGGGAGGAGAAGAACACCGCAACAAACCTGCCAGGGGAAATCAAGATCGAGGCCGTCCAGGGCGACGCCTACAAGTTCATGTTCATGACCAAGGGCGGTGGGTCTGCCAACAAGAGTTTCCTGTTCCAGGAAACCAAGGCAATCCTCAATCCCACCAGCCTCCGGGCGTTCCTCAATGAGAAGCTCCGGCTGCTCGGCACCTCGGCCTGTCCGCCGTACCACCTCGGTTTGGTCATCGGCGGCACGTCTGCGGAGTTTGCGGTGGAGACGGCCAAGCTCGCATCGACCCGGTACCTGGACTCGCTGCCAACATCGGGGTCGGAAGCCGGTCACGGCTACCGAGACCTCGAGATGGAAGCGGAGGTCCTCAAGCTCACCCAGGAATTCGGGATCGGCGCCCAGTTCGGCGGCAAGTACTTCTGCCACGACGTTCGAGTCATCCGCCTGCCTCGCCACGGTGCGTCGCTTCCGGTCGGCGTTGCGGTCAGTTGCTCCGCAGACCGACAGGCGCTCGGCAAGATCACCGCCGAGGGCGTCTTCCTTGAAGCGCTGGAGCGTGACCCGGCCAAGTATCTGCCGGAGGTCACCGAAGACGAACTGTCGGCTGCGGTGGTCAACGTTGACCTCAACCGCCCCATGGACGAGATCAGGGCCGAGCTGAGCAAGTACCCGGTGAAGACCCGCCTGGCCCTGTCCGGAACGCTCGTCGTCGGCCGAGACATCGCCCACGCCAAGATCAAAGAGCGGCTCGATGCGGGCGAACCTATGCCCGAGTACCTGCAGAACAGCCCGATCTACTACGCCGGTCCGGCCAAAACCCCCGAAGGCTATGCCTCAGGCTCGTTCGGGCCAACCACCGCTGGCCGCATGGACTCCTACGTTGAGCAGTTCCAGGCTGCCGGCGGGTCGATGGTCATGCTGGCCAAAGGCAACCGGAGCCAGCAGGTTGCCGACGCCTGTAAGCGTCATGGCGGCTTCTACCTCGGCTCCATCGGCGGACCGGCGGCCCGCCTGGCCAAGGACTCCATCCGCAACGTCGAGGTGTTGGAGTATCCGGAGCTGGGCATGGAAGCGGTCTGGCGCATCGAGGTCGAGGATTTCCCGGCCTTCATCGTCATCGATGACAAGGGCAACGACTTCTACGCCGACACCGCTCGACCGGTTGATCTAAAGCTGTAGCGCTCTTTCTGTCAGCGGCTACTAAGTTCTGGCCGCTGCATCGAGAACCTGGGCCAGACAGCACGTGAGCTTCTCGGCGTAGGCCACGTCCAAGAACTCGTTTGGCCCATGGGCGTTGGACTCCGGTCCGAGCACCCCGGTGATGACAAATTGGGCCTCGGGAAACTTGTCGCCCAGCATGCCCATGAACGGGATGCTGCCGCCTTCACCATAGAGCTGCAGTCCCTGGCCAAACTGTTCGGTCGATGCCGCGTCGAGCGCCTCGCGAAGCCACGGTGCCAGATCGGGGGCGTTCCAGCCGGGCGCCGCCTCGCTGTCGCTGAAACTCACTCCCGCGCCATAGGGCGGGTCCGCCTCAAGGGTGGTCCGCATGTCGTTGAGCACCGCGTCAGGATCGGCGGTCGGTGGGATGCGAAGCGAGAGTTTCATCGCGGTGCGGGGCCGCAACACGTTGCCCGCCGACCCGGTGTTCGGCATGCCGTCGACGCCGATGTAGGACTGCGCCGGCTTCCACGTCTTGGCAATCAACGCCTCTGCCGGCTCGGCCACCATCG
>CAZSTV010000061.1:15356-25687 GCA_964609665.1 uncultured Acidimicrobiaceae bacterium | reverse complement strand
CGGTGAGGAACCAGCAGGCGGTAATAGACCGACTCGCGGCAGATACCGCCATGGCCGCCGACGGACTGCTGCACGCCCTCGGTCCAGCCCAGGGCGCAAACGCTGTCCCCAAAAGCGTCGTCAAGGATCTCAACAGCGACCTCGTCGATGCATCGGGGCTTCACGTGGTGACAGAGGCTGTCGCCGCCGGCTACCGGCGAGACGCCGTCGCTGCCACGGGCTGGCCCTTTACCCGCTGGCTACGCAAGCTTCGCCCCCACCCGCTGCGCAAGCTTCACCTGGGGAAGGGCAGCGCTGGGCGGGCGTCGCTGCCGACGCCGTCTGGCATCCAGGTTGCTCGGTCGCAGAACGCGCTGCGCGAAGCCGGAGCTGCAGTCTCTGAAGGTATGCCGGGGCCGTGGCCCGATGCCATCGCTGCGGCAGCAACCCCCGATCACGACGAGTTGGCCGATCGCCTCGATAGCGCGGTGAGTGATTCGGTCCGGGCCGGTGTCGGGCGAGATCCTCGCTGGTGGTCGGTCATGAACATGGTGCAGATCGCCCTGGCCATCGCTGTCGTCGTCGGCGCAGTCTGGCTCGGACTGCTGGCAGTGGCGGCCTACCTCCGCATCCCTGAACCTCCGACGCCGGAGATCCGCAGCATCCCCATCCCCACCGGGCTGCTGATCGGCGGCATTCTCCTCGGACTACTGGTTGCATTCCTCTCGGCACGGTTGGCGACGGTCGGCGCGCTCAAACGAAGCAGGGCGGTGCGGGGCCGGGCGGAAGCGGCGGTCGCCGAGGTTTCCGACGACCTGGTCATCGCCCCGATCCAAGCCGAACTCGAACGGCGACAGGAGCTTCGCGGACTGTTGATCAAAGCGTCCGGCAAATCATGACTGAACCAAGGATGGGTCAATGACCGACGATGCAGGCGCAGCGGCGAACACAACCGTGCGCTATCTCAGTACCGAGTGGTTACACCGGGCAGATCGGGACCTTGCGGGACTGACGCCGGTGACCTCCCCGGTGGCGGTTGGGATCATGGTCCGATCCGGCCCCGACGGTGACCGCGGCTATCGGCTGATCCTCGGTCCGGACCGGGTGGGGGTTGCCGAGGGCATGGAGGGCAGCGGCGTTCAGATGACCCTCGACTGGGATGTGGCGGTAACCATCGCAGAGGGACGTGGCAGCGCTCAGCGGGCGTTCCTCGACGGCCAAATGCAGCTTGGCGGCGACACGTCGCTGCTGCTCGGGCATCAAAAGGAGCTTTCCGACATCGATGACCGCCTCGATGACCTCCGAGCGATCACCCGTTACGACTGATCTGACCACGCTGGCCGAGGTCTGATCGGGCGCGCTCTACAGCGCCTGGCCCTGTTGATAGCGTGGAGCCATGCCCGAGATGCCCGAGGTGCAGGCCCACGCGGAACGGTTGACGGCGGCGCTTGCAGGCAAGACGCTCGCCAAGTTTGAGCTGTTGAATTTCGCGGCGCTGAAAACGTTCTCCCCCGCCGCCGATGCTGCTGTCGGGCACCGATTGGTCAAGGTAGGTCGCCGGGCCAAGTACCTGCTTATCGAGTTCGACAACGGACAGACTCACGTTGTCCATCTCATGCAGGGAGGGCGTCTCCGGCCGGACCCGAAGCGCACTCGCAAACCAAAGCTTGGCCTCGCCCGCTGGGTGTTCGAGGCGGAGGACCCCGACGGCGGCAGCGTCGAAGAAGCGTGGATGCTGACCGAAGCAGGCACCGAACGCAAGGCCGGGGTCTGGGCCGTCGACGGAGACCCGCTCCCCCAAGACCCGCTGCTCGGGCTCGGACCCGAAGCCGATCTGCTGGACCGAGGGCAGCTCGAAGAGCTCCTGTCCGCCCATTCTCGCCGGGTGCACGGCTTGCTGCGAGAGCAGCGAACCATTGCAGGGCTTGGCCGCATGCTGACAAACGAGATCATCTACGAGGCCCGCTTGTCGCCATTCGCCAACTCGTCAAAGCTGACCGCTGATCAGCTCGACCGGCTCCACGAGGCCATTGTCTCTGTGGTGGCCAGGGCGACCGATCACGAGCGGACCCTGGACGACATCGGCAAGAGCATCGATCGGCCGTCGAAGGTCCACAACCGCAGCGGCGAACCCTGTCTCGACTGTGATGACACCATCCGCACCGTCGAATACCGCCGCTACACCGTGTTCTACTGTCCGACGGCTCAGACCGACGGGAAGCTGCTCGCAGACAACACCACGAGCAAGTTCCTGAAGTGAAACGACACCGGCCACCGCCAAGGCGGTGACCGGTCGAGTGCTCTTGGACCCGTAAGTCCGCTCGGCTGCTCCTGATGGAGCGCCAGGCGATTGCGCGCTAGGAGACCAGACCGAGACCCTGGACGGTCTCGCGCTCCTCGACCAGCTCAGCGGCCGAAGCGTCGATCTTGGCCCGGCTGAAGTCATCGATGTCCAGACCCTGGACAATGCTGTACTGGCCATCAGCGGTGGTGCACGGGAAGCTGGAGATGATGCCTTCCGGAACGCCGTAGGAGCCGTCGGATGGCACCGACATGGACACCCAGTCACCGTCGGGGGTGCCGAGGGCCCAGTCATGCATGTGGTCGATTGCGGCGTTGGCCGCCGAGGCCGCCGAGGAGGCGCCACGGGCCTCGATGATGGCGGCGCCGCGCTTGGCGACGGTCGGGATGAAGTCGTTCTCGAGCCATGCCTGGTCGTTGACCATGGCGGCGGCGTTCTCGCCGCCAACCTCGCAGTGGAAGAGATCGGGATACTGGGTGGTGGAGTGGTTGCCCCAGATGGTCATCTTTGTGATGTCGGTGATCGGGCGGCCGACCTTGGCGCCGAGCTGGCTGAGGGCACGGTTGTGGTCCAGCCGGGTCATGGCGTTGAACTGGCTCGGGTTCACGTCCGGTGCTGCCGACATGGCGATCAGGGCGTTGGTGTTCGCCGGGTTGCCGACGACCAGGACCTTGATGTCACGGTCGGCGGAGTCGTTGATGGCCTTGCCCTGCGGTCCGAAGATGCCGCCGTTGGCCTCGAGCAGGTCAGCCCGCTCCATGCCCTGCTTGCGAGGCATGGCCCCTACCAGCAATGCGTACTGCGAGTCGCCGAACGCAACATTGGCGTCGTCGGTCTTGACCATTCCGGCGAGCAGCGGGAAGGCGCAGTCATCGAGCTCCATGGCAACACCGTCGAGCGCGCCGAGGGCGGGGGTGATCTCCAGCATTTGGAGGATGACCGGCTGATCTGGTCCGAGGAGTTCCCCGGCCGCGATACGGAACAACAGGCTGTAGCCGATTTGGCCGGCAGCGCCGGTTACGGTTACTCGGACAGGTGACTTGCTCACGAGACTTCGCTCCATCTATTGGAATCGCTGGCGTACAAAAGTTGGTCGGTTCAACACCGACAGCCATCCGTTCCGAACACTGCCGAAGAACCTCGCCCGATCGTATCGGCGGCAGAGCCCGGACACCCCCGAGGGCCGCGATCAGACCGTCTGCTCGCCGGTCCGGGTATTGCCGATCCAGGCTCGGTGCAGCCCGCTGTAGATGCCACCGGCGTCAACGAGCGTCTCGTGAGAGCCGTGTTCCACCAGCCGACCCTGGTCAAACACCAGGACAAGATCGGCGGCCTCGGCGGTGGCGAGACGGTGGGCAATACTGACCAGGGTCCGCCCCTCGGCCAGCCGCCGCAGGGCGTGGGTGAGCGCCTGATCGGTCTCGGGGTCGACCGCCGAGGTGGCCTCGTCGAGTACGAGCAGCCCGGGGTCAGCCAGCTGGGCTCGAGCGAGAGCGACAAGCTGTCGTTCACCGACGGAAAGGTTCTCGCCTCGCTCTCCCACCTCGCTCGCAACACCGTCGGGGAGCTTCTTCAGCCACCAGCCGAGATCGAGCGCCTCGAACGCCCCGGCGATCGCCTCGTCGCTTTGCTCGCCAACGGCACCGAAGCTCACGTTCTCGCCGACGGTGGCGTCGAACAGGAACCCGTCCTGGGGCACCATGCGGACCGAACTCATCCGAGACTCCGGTGCAACCTGACGCAGATCGACGCCATTGAGCAGAATGCGACCGCCCGTCGGATCGGCGAGGCGACACAGCAGCTTGGCAAACGTGGTCTTTCCTGAACCGGTCTCGCCGACCACCGCCACCTTTGTCCCGGCCGGAATGACGATGTGTACGTCGTCGAGGACCAGCGCGTCGGAATCTCGGTAGGCAAAGTTGACGCCATCCGCGCTGATCTCCACCGGACCCGACGCCAGGTGCGTGCCGTCCTCTGGCTCGATCACGTCCACCGGGTGGTCCAACAGGTTGAGGATCTTGCGCCACCCTGCCGCAGCGGTCTGGGTCTGATCCATCGTTTCGGCTAGATCAGCGATGGGACCGTTCAACATGGTGGTCAGGAACAGGCAGGCCACGAGCACACCTGGCTCGAGGCCCCATGCCTCTCGCTGCCACAGCCCTGCCGACAGGACCGAGACGAAGGCGAGGGCGCCGAAGGCGTCACCGACAACGAAAACCAGCGCCATGTAGCGGTTGGTGACCATCCGAGCGGAGTATCGCCGGTCGATGGTGTCGTGAATGTCGCGTCGGGCTCGACGCTCGGCGCCATAGGCACGGATGACCGCAGCACCCATGACCACCTCGGAGAACGAGGAGAGCATCTCCCCCACCCGAGTCCGGTAGTTGTCGTAAGCGATGATTTGGCGCTTCTGGATTTTGGTGAGCACCGGCACCACCGGTGCGTAGGCCACGATTGCCACCAGCGCCAACTGCCAGGAGTACACGGCGAGGACCACCAGGATGCCCAGGATCAGCGCAGGGTTGATGGTCCAGGAGAACAGGCCCCACTGGGCGAATCGGGCCAGCGCTTCGGCATCACTTGTCACCCGGGACACCAGGACGCCGCGCTTGGTGTCGTTGTGATCTGCCACCGAAAGGCGGTGGATGTGATTGAAGGCTCGGACCCGGAGGTTGGCGATGGCTTCCTCTGCCCGCTCGACCAGACGCCGCTGGGTCCACCAGCCGACCACTGCGGCCAGCCCGATGACCGCCAGCGCCACTGCGGCCATGGTGACGATTGCCGGTGCGTTGACCGAGCCGTCTTCGGCAGGGTCGATGTCGAGCGCCAACTGAATGATGATGGGCACGGTCAGTCGACCGACCGCCACCGCCAAGCCCATGAACACCGTTGCGACCAAGCCGTCGCGCAGCTCGGGGCTTGCGGCAATGCCGCGCCGAAGAATCTGGCTGGCGCCAAGATTATCGACACTCTCCAGCTGGTCGGCGTCGTCGGTCGGAGCGGTCACTGGTTTGCCGTTTCGTAGGCTCGGACTAGGGCTGCGTAGCCCACGTGCTCGTCGAGCAGTTGTTCATGGGGGCCGTCACCGACAACGCTGCCGTCAGCGAGGTACAGCACCCGGTCTGCCAGTTTGATGGTCGATACCCGCTGAGCCACGATGAGCGACGTCGGCGGTTCAAGACCTCCGCCTGGGGTAGAGCGCAGTGCGGTCAAGATGCGCTGCTCCACCTTCGGGTCGACGGCGCTCGTCGCGTCGTCGAGGAGGAGCAACCGGGGCCGTCTGATCAACGCCCGGGCCAGGGCCACCCGCTGGCGCTGGCCGCCAGACAGCGTGACGCCGCGTTCACCGACCACGGTGTCGAACCCGTGCGGGAGGTCGGCGACAAAGCCATCGACCTGGGCCACCGAAGACGCCCACTGCAACTCGGCCTCATCCGCGTCGCCGTTCAGGTCGATGTTGGCTCGGAGCGTGTCTGCGAACAGGAACGACTCCTGGAACACCAGCGACACCGCCTCGGTGCGCTCGGCATCGGGGATCCGCCCGACCGGTTGCCCGCCAATCTCGACGGCGCCACCGGTCGGTGGGATCAGGCCGGACAGCAAATGGCACAGGGTCGACTTCCCGGAGCCGGTCGATCCGACCAGTGCCACCACCTCGCCGGGGGCGACCTGGAAGCTGACTCCGGACAGCACCGGCCCGACCGGGGCCCCGTCGTGCGAGTTTCGACCATCGTCAAGCAGGTCTGGTGGGGCCTGCCCGTAGGAGTAGTCCAGCTCCGTCACCCGAAGCGACAGCGGGCCCGGCGGCAAGTGGACGGCGTCAGCGACGGGGGGCGGGGCCTGTTCGTCGAACACGGTCTGCAACCGGCGTCGCGACACCACCGACGGCGGCATCATTTCAAGGAAGAAGCCGAGTACTCGCATCGGCAGCGCCAGCACCGTGAACAGCGCCGCCACCTGCACCAGGTCTCCCCTGGTGATCGCCCCGGCATCGATGCGGAACGTGCCGAACACGACCACCAGGACGATGCCGATGCTCGGCAGCGCGTCCATGATCGACTCGAAGACGGCGCGGATGTAGCCAACAACCACGCGGTTGGCCCGCAGTTTGTGGGCGGCGGTACCGAACCGCTCCCCCTCAGCATCGGCTCGGCCGAGGGTCTTGACGACGAGGGCACCGTCGAAGCTCTCATGGGCGGTTGAGGACACCACGCCAACCGATGCCTGCACCAGGGCCGATGGCCCCTCGACCCGACGGCTGTATACCTGGTTGAGGCCGGTCAGGGCAGGAAAGATCAGGAAGGCGACGAGCGCCAGCCAGACGTCGATGATGAGCAGGGAGATGGAGGAGAACAGCGCAAGGAAGGCCACCCCGAGCGAGAACGGCAGCGGGTGCAACAGCTCTGTGGTGACCTCGGTGTCATTGTCGGCGTGGGCGAGTAGCCGCCCGGTCGGGGTCCGATGATGCCACGCCAGAGGTAAATCGAGGTACTGCTCGGTCAGTCGGTGCCGCAGCGAACGCTGGCCCCGCTCGCTGGTCATGCCTGCGAAGTACCGCCGGGTGACTACGCCCGAGATTCGCAGCACGGTGACCGCGAGCACGGCGAGCACCGCCAGCGGAAGGGACCCGTCGGGAATCTCTCCCAGTTCAAAGGTGGGGTACAACACCCGATCGGTGACTCGGCCAAGCACGATGGTCGACCCGACGGTAGCCGCGGCGTAGAGCGCCGAGCCGGTGACGGCCACGGCAAACGGCACCGGGTGGAGCGCAACAAGCTCGCGAACGAGGCGCATGCCGCCTCTTACTACGCTTTGCTCGACCATTACCGTGCTCCTGGGCTGCCCGCTCAGCTCCCGAGCGCAGTCCGATGGACGGCAGACTCCGGGATTGTGGCGAATTGGCCAGGCTACCATCGCCCCCGTAGCCGACCCAGCCAGTTTCCGTGGCAAAGATCACACCGAAGCTCACCGCAAACAGGGCCACCGGCGGCCAACGGACCAGTTCACCCAGGTGGACGAACGGGTACACCGCCGGTGGGGGTGGCCACCGGCGGTGCGCCGTCCGACGCCAACCGCGGGTTCCGCCGAAACCCGTTGTCAACGCCTTCTGAGCACACCGTATGACGCCACTGACGCCCCTGGAAGGGGGACCGGTCCCCATCCCATTCGGCGGCCGGGACGGTTTGTATGGTGAGCGATGTACCGATCCGATGCCCGGCCCTAGAGTTGACTCGATGGGCGGCGACCAACCAACCCACCACCGAGTCGGCGATGACGTCGATTTGGGTATCGACGGGCTGACCGAGGTGTCGGTGATCGGCAGCGGCGGTTCCTCCACGGTCTACAGGGCCCGCCAAGACGTGCTCGACCGGACCGTTGCGGTCAAGGTCATTCACGCCACCTGGAGCATCGAAGCACGGGAACGGTTCGACCAAGAACGCCAGGTGATGGGCAGGCTTTCCGGACAGGCGGCCATCGTCCCCATTTTCGCCACCGGTATCACCAGCAGGGGCGAGCCGTACCTCCTCCTCCCGTTCTATGAGCGAGGATCGCTCTTTCGCCTCATGCAGGACCGAGGTCCGCTGCCATGGCGGGAGGCGACGTTCATTGTTGAGGCGCTGGCGCAGGCGCTGGCCGATTGCCACCGGGAAGGAATCGTGCATCGTGATGTGAAGCCGGGAAACGTGCTGCTGACCGATCACCTTCAACCACGTCTGGCTGACTTCGGCATCACCCAACCCAGAGGGCACACAACATCTGGCACCGAGGTGGCATACACCCCCTCGTACAGTCCGC
The DNA here is from genome assembly GCA_964609665.1 of uncultured Acidimicrobiaceae bacterium. Lineage (GTDB taxonomy): Bacteria > Actinomycetota > Acidimicrobiia > Acidimicrobiales > SZUA-35 > JAHELU01. The sequence continues at coordinate 17,610 of CAZSTV010000061.1, read as the reverse complement.
CCGAAGCGTTCAGCGGCGGTACCACCGATCCCACGGTCGACGTCTACGGCCTTGGCGCCACGCTGTGGGCGTTGCTCGCCGGGCGGGCACCGTTCACCGAGGCGGGAGAGGCACCCGACCCGTCGGACATCATGGAGCGGGCGTCAACCGATTCCCTCGATGAGCCGTCACCGTCGACACCAGCGCCGGTGATGCAACTCCTGCGCCGGACCATGGCGAAAGAGCCATCGAAGCGCCCACAGGACGCTGCCGAGTTCGGCGCTGAGCTGCGACGGGCGGTGCGGCTCGGCGAGAGCGGACAGCGCACCACCACGACTGCGGGCGGCCGGTCGGGGGCCGCGCTGACCGCCGTATTGGTCTCGGTGATCGTGGTCGGCGTGGCGTTGATCGCCGCAGCGACCTGGGCGGCCCTCTCATGAGCGGTTATGCAGCCTTTGGAGTTCAGCGGAGCGCCGGCCATGCCCCAAGCGGGGCGTGCTCGTGAGCGCTGCGCTACTGGCCGAGCGGGATTGGCCCGCGGGTCGACGCCCGCTCGACATCGCCCCGCCGGTGTTGCGGCCCGTGACCGCGCCAACGCCGATCGCCACTAAGTTCTGCCCGAAACGCCATCCGAACAATCCCGACACCGAACGCTGTACGGTCTGTCAGATGGACCTGCGGGCGGTCTCTACCATCGTTGACATCACCCCTGAGGCCGTGGCCCGGCTGCTGTTGGAAGACGGCACAGCGATCGACGTTGCGGAGCCGCTTCTTATTGGTCGCAGCCCTCGGGAAACCACCCGCTCTGACACCCTGACCGTCACCGGCCGTCAGGTGTCTCGGGTGCACTTCGTGCTCGAGGTGGCGGGGTGGCAGCTACTGATCCGAGATGCCGATTCCACCAACGGCACTTTTCTGGCACGGCCCGGCGAGCGTGGACGGCTGCGGGTCCCCACCGACAGTCCCGTGGCGGTTCACGTCGGCGACACCATTCAGTTCGGGTCACGTCAGGCGTTGGTTACCCATGCCCGCTGAGAGCATTGACGGCACCCACGGTGCAGAGACGCGGGAGGTCGCCAGGACCACGGTGATGGACGGACCGATCATTGCGATAGGAGCCATCGCAACCGTTGCGGTGTTCCTCGCTCATCGGGCGTCACCAATCGGCGCGTTGGGATTCGGCGTGGTCGTGGCAGTGTCAACCTGGCTGTCGCTCATCGATGCCAGAGAGCATCGATTGCCCAACCGGATAGTCGGTCCGCTGGCGCTGGCGGTCGCCGGAGGGCTGGTCGTCGCCGGAGCGCTGAACGATGATCTGGCACGCAGCTGGCGGGCGCTCGGGTTCGGCGTGGCGGTCTCGGCGGTGTTGCTCATCGCCAACCTCATCGGTGGTCTTGGTATGGGGGACGTGAAATACGGGTTTCCCATGGCGGCAACCGTCGGTTGGTTCGGGTGGGATGCGCTGCTGCCTGCGTTGGGGGCGACCTCGCTGGCCGCAGGCCTCTTCGCTGCCGGCGTCGTGCTGTTCGGGTGGGCGGCCGACAGCCAGGACTCGTCCCGGAGACTCGTTGGGTTCGGCACCGTTGCCGCCGCCATCGTTGCCCTTGCGGGACTCATGGTCGCTGCCACTGCGTATTGGTTTCCTGTCGACCTCTTCTCCGACGGGTTCGGGCGGGACGCTGTGGTCGTGACGCTGACCGCGCTCATACTGTCGGCGGTGACCGTGGCCGCCGGGGTGATCCTGGCGCTGGGCCGCGGTAGAGGCCTACACCTGCCATACGGGCCGTTCATGGCACTGGGGCTCGCGGCAGGGCTCCTCCTCGCAGCGCCCTGGTAGCCGGGTTCCTGTGTCCAGGGGCGGGCTGGCGCTATCGGTGGTTGGGCTGGGGTCAGCAGCGACTTAGGACTCGTCGAGGAGCGTCAGGTCCGCCGCGGTGACCACGTTCGCTGAGACGATGTAGTCGACCAGCCGTTCCCGTCGTTTCGTTGCCAACGCGCCGATGTCTCCATGGAGACCCGACACTCCGGCCCCGCCGACTTTGGTGCAGACGTTGTCCAGCTTGCGGTTGAACTTTGTCAACCGCCAGCCGAGCCGGAGGGCCGCTGCCTTGTTGGTCGGCAGGGTCGCATCGGACGGGTCGATCAGGCGGGGTTCGGCCAGGGCGAGCATGCAGCGCAGCTGGTCGGGGGTGAACGAAAGCTCCGCCGCGGTGACGGTTGGGGCGCCGTCGGCGTCGTCTGCATCGGTGACCGAGGCAGTTGGTGGGGTCAGCGG
>CAZSTV010000061.1:0-15346 GCA_964609665.1 uncultured Acidimicrobiaceae bacterium | reverse complement strand
GGTCAGCGGCACGTCCACGTTGACCTCATAGGCGGTGGCGCCGGCCCGGAACCGCAGGCTGGCCTCTTCGAACACCAGCGCCATCGTTGCGCCCGGGACCAGGGTCAGTTTGGATGGCGAGTTTCGGTCGACCACGTCGATGGACAGCGTTGACCCCACGTTGTGTAGCCACCACATGCCGTCCGCATGGTCGAACATGCCTAGGCGACGGTGGAGGCGTTGGTTGTCGTCGATCGAGAGGTCGGCAGCCCGGCCAAACGAAAACGACCGGTCGGTCGCCACCGGATACTCCTCACCGAGAAACTCGACGACGAGATCGTCAGCTGACACTCGGTGCCGCCATTGTCGAAGGTGCCGACCCAAGCGCTCCGAGCGCAGCCCGAGGTCCCCGGGGTGGAGGTCGGTCGGCCAGTTCGGTGAACAACCGCTCCCATTCTGAGACCACGTCGAGCGCTTCGTCGTGCATGCCGAGGACCTGCATCAACTGGACCCTTCGAATGGCCACGGTCTCGTGCACCGGATCGATAAGGGCGCCAACGTCGCACGCCCACTTGGCCAGGTGGAGGTCGCTTGCGCCATACGCGCTGTCGCACAGGTCGAAGCAGGCGTCCATCAGCATGGTAGTGGCCTGGGTCGCAATGGCCATTTTGTGATCTGCCGCCCACTGCCACCAGCGATCACTCACCCCGGCAAACGGCTCGCCGCGCACGTCGGACAGGGCCATCTCCAGGAGATTGCGGCTCCGGTCCGGCGACAGTGCGTCTGCTTGCCCCAACCATCGACGGGCAGAACCGAGGTCTGTGACGATGGACCGGACCCGGTATCGGCCGTCACCGGTTGCTGAGAAACGATGTTGAAGGTCGGCTTGCAGCCGCTCGACGATCTGGTCGAATCGGCCGTCATCGAGTTGCCCTCCCGGCCATACGGCGTCGAGGATCTGCTCCCTGGTCGATGGTCCGACGAGCGCAAGGAACGCCAGCAGGGACAACTCTTCCTCGACAAGATCGTCGGGTCCACCCTCGACCGTTAGCGGACCGAGCACCCGGATGAGCATCCCCCCATCGCCACCGGTGGACTGATCGGTGACCTCCGGTTCTTCGCCCTGGGGGCGCTCGGTGGCGATGTCATGCTCCGGCGTCTCTTCGGTTGAGGCGTTCGCCTGATCGGTGTCAACATCAGCCGCCGATGGCAGCCCTGCCGTCCTGGCGACCATGGGCGCCTGGCGGGCGTGGGTGAGCAGCGCCTCGGTACCGATCATCAGATCATCGTCGAGGTGCTGCGTTGCGGCCACAAAGCCAAAGGGCTCGAGCGTTGTGACCTCTCCGTCGATGTCCAGCGTTGCTCGCGGTCTGATGCCGGTGCCCGCAAGGTCTCCGGAGAAAACGATGGCGAGCGGTACAGCGTGTTCCGATGCACGTTCGGCCAACGAGATGAGGTGCGGCGCGTCGGCTGATTCGGCGAAAATGACGATTGGGTGGGGGGTGGCGGCACCATCGCCCGCGGCCCGCATGGCGTAGGCGCTGAACCCTCCGGATCCGGCAAGTCCCAGGTCAACGGCTTCCAGCCAGCCCTGAAGCTGCTGAGACAGCCCGTCGAGCGGGCCGCAGCTCACATGAGCGTGCAGGTCGGCCCCGGGGAGCCAGTCCGAGACCCGCACTTCGACCGAACGCCGGGCCGGGCCGGTGGCCAACTCGTGGATCATCGAGCGGACAAGGCCAGCCGCGTCCTCGACCGAGCCGGCGATGGAGACCACGCCTAGCGATTCGAGGTTTGCCATAAGCCCTCGGCCGACGGACACACACGTTGGCGCCGCGGCGAGTGGCAGTTCACCTTCGACCTCGCCATCGGCCGCCGTCACGAAGGATGTCATAGTGGTCCGGGCCACCGTCCGGTCGCCCAACGACTCTGGCAGTTGGCCAGGAAACGCCACCCATGGCTGCGGCAGGTCGGGATCGTAGCGGTGTTGCAGCACTTCGACCTGTTCCTGGGTGAACCTGATTACCTCGGGGGCCGCCACCGGCTCGCCCACAACGATCGGCCGGTTGGCCAGCGATGCGATAGCTCGGTGGACCGATGCCGCCAGCGCAACGTCGGAGCTGTTCCGCAAGACCGTCTCGATCTCGACAAGCTCGAACGGTGGCAACTCGGGATGCGACCGCTCCCCTGCCTCGGCCAGACGTAACCGTCGAGAGCGGCGGAGCAGCCCTAGCAACCCGGAGGCAACCAGCACGCCTCCAGCACCAAAGGTGATGCCAACCGGCACCGAACGGTTCGTTCCGTTCGCACCCTCGCCCGGACCGCCGGGCGGCGGTGGCACCGATGGTGGTGGCGCCGACGGCGGTGGCATCGATGGCGGTGGCATCGATTGCGGTGGGGCTGCGGGGGCCGATGGCGATGGTGTTGGCACGGTGGGAGGCGGCGGCGCTGACGTTGCGGTCGACGTGGCCGAACTCGGTGGGCTGGATGACGGCGGACTTGATGATGGTGGGGTGGGTGCCGACGGACTCGACGACGTCTGGGTTCCGGCGCCAGCCTCAGCGTCGGGCGCTGCAGCAAGTCCCGCTGCGGCAGCTGCGGCCGCGGCGGCCCGCTCCAGGTCCTCCGGCATGACGGTGACGTGGCCCTCATCATCAATGGCATCATCACGATCAGTGCCATCACGACCAGTGCCATCACGACCAGTGCCGTCCTCGGTGCTGGGATGCATTGCTCCAACCACGTCCGCCACCAGCTCACCATCGGCCTGGGGGACATCATGGGCGTCGGTTGGGAGCCACAAGATCGAGTCGGGCCAAATCAAGTTTGGGTCGCTGATGGTGCGCCCAAAGGACTGCTCCAGATCGGTCGAGCGCTCAAAGATCTCCGGCCATCGCAGTGGGTCACCCAGGTGTCGGTCAGCGATATCCCACAGGTTGTCGCCCTCGGTCACCTGGTAGGGCACACCTGGGCCGAGATCTACTGCACCGGTCGGCCCCTCGTAGACCAGCAGGTCCGGCCGGGCATCTTCAACAGCGACCGGCATGGTGTACACCACCGCCAGCCCCGCGTCCTCCCGATCCGATTCGGCGTCCTCCCGATCCACATCGGTACCTGGCAACTCGGGCGACTCAACGGACTCGGGGGCGGCGGTCGGGGGCGGCGGGGCAGCCTCGACAACAGGCTCGACGAACTGGGCTGCGGCGACCGGGGCTGGCGGGACAGCCTCGACCTGATGTACCGATACCGCTTTGTCGAGCAGCGTTGGCTCGGCATCGGCCGGAACATCGAGGCGCCAGCCGCTGCGGATGACTTCGGTCTTTGTCGAAATCACCTCACCGGTCAACATGGTCTTGCCCGCGTTCAGATCTCGCAGCTCGCTCCAGCGCATCCCGTCGCCGAGGAGACGCTCGGCAATGTCCCACCAGTTGTCACCTGCGCTGGTTGCATACTGACCGACCGCCCGTGGCGCTGCAGTGCCCGGCTGTTCCACCCCCGGGTCGCCAACGTCCATCGTCTCCGCACCAACCGGCGCTCCCGGCCCGCCGATCATCGACGCTGCCAACGAGGCCGCATCACCGGCATGTGGCGAAGCTGCCGGGCCTGTGGGGGCGGCGAGTTGATCGATCGGCACGATGGGGGCGGTGCCCATTGCAGGCCGCCCGGGCGTTAGCGAGGACACGACCAGCACCGTCGAGGCGACCAGTCCACCCACCAACGCCTGCAAACCGGGCAGCACCGGCACTCGGCCCGATACTCGCCCTCGAACGAGCGCCAGCGATTCGACGACAATGGCGACGGCGAGCTGCACCCAGACCACCCAAACGATGAGCGCCAGTGTTTTCAGCACAAACAGGTTTGGAATATCGCCGTTCGTCAGGTGATTGCCGATCAGCGTCGGTGACGGCAGCGACGTCGGCAACGGAAAGCCGATGAACGTGATGAGCACCCACGGCACGCCGATGAGCAATGCGCCGATGGCCGCCAGGCTGAGCACGCCTTTGAAAAAGTCGAAGAGTCGTGACATGTCTTAGGGTCCTACTACGCCGTCGAGGGCGGTCGCCGATTGCGTCGCTACAGCCGGTGCCGCCGGAAAGAAGAAGCTAGTACGGATGAGGGTGACCTCAACAGTGACCATCGTGTCGGCGTCCGGGCCGGTGCTCGGCACCACCCGAGCGGTCGCGTTGGCCAGAACGAAGCGGTTCATATAGTCCTGCACCCTCGCCTCGGCATCCGGTTCGTCGATGATGGGGCGTCCGGTGTCGCGCCACGCATCCGCGTCGACCGCCTGTGATCCGAATCGGGCCGCGTTGTCCGCAATGTCTCGTGCTTCGGTAAGTGCACCGAGTTGGCGGCCGCCGTCGACCACAAGCGCCAACGAGGCAAAGATGGCGAAGCCCAAGACCGCGATCATCGATGCGACAGCACCACGCTCGTCGCGCAACCGGCCCGGGCGAATCACCTGCTGCAAGGTCATGGTTCGCTCCGGTACAGGTCGATCGCTTCGGTTGCTTCGTAGTAGTAGTCGTTGGCGGGGAGGCCGAGGACGCCAACCGGTCGAGCGGTGCATTCCACCCGCACCGTGACAGCGCCGCCGGGCGTGAAGTCTGCGGAACTGCTCACAATCTCGGCCCGCCTGGCCTCACACGTCACGCCGCTTTCGATGAGGTTCTGTGCCACGATGGCGTCAACATCATCTCGGGCATCACCGATGGTGTCTCGCAGGCTGGCTGCCCTGGCCGCAGCGTGGGCCGCCGACCGGACGTCGTTCTCCTGTTGCATCACCCGGCCCGCCCCGATCACAAGGGTGAAGAACCCGATGATCAACGCGCTCATCGTGATGGCGAACTCGACCGAAATCGACCCCTCCGCAGAGGAACTTTGCCGGGCGGCGGATCTGTGCCGGGTCATCGTTCGCCTGCTGGAATGAAGGCCTCGAACCGGCCCTGGGCGACGGAGCGCACCTGCCAGGTGCCTACGCCAACGATGCGCGGCGCGTTTGCCGTGACGGTGACCGTAAGTAGATCGCCACTGACGGAGGCAACCGGCACCCCATCACCGTGGTTGGTGTTGGCCAGGATCCACGCCGCTTCCTCCTGTGCCGATGCAATGGCTTGAGCGTGGTCATCGGGGTACACCCGGCCCGCGCTCACGCCCTGCTCCGCAGCAACACCAACCGAATTGGCGGTGTGCCAATACAGGCTGATCTGAAACATCGACAGGACGACAAGCAAGACAGCGGGAAAGAGAATTGCCATCTCAATCCCGGTGACGCCCTCATCGTCGACTACTCGGCGCCGCATCGGTCGCTATGGACAACCCGGTCCGGGTGACGCCCCTGCCGTGGCGGGAATACACGCCTGGTGACTCTGTGCGGACGAGATCATCACGGCGCCGAGCGCCAGGGCGATCCCCACCACAATTGCCACCACGATCGCCATCTCGGTACCGACCGCGCCGCGGTCGTCGCCGAATCGGCGGGTTGACCGTGACTCTCCTGTTGCCGCCTCGCTGCTCTTCATTACCGCTCCGTCCATTGTCGCCTTACGTTTGTTCCGCATTCTCTGCTGTCTTATGGGTCCGCAACTTGCGTCACGGTTTGGCCGGTCGGACTGCCGCCGCTGATCGCGGCAACCGCCCCCCGGCCGATAAAGACCATCAACCCGAGCACCATGATCGACACCGGGACAATCATCTTCTCGGTGTTGGACTCCGCCGTTGTCTCGATTTCCGCCGTCTGCTGCGCTCGGAGCGCCTCCGACTTGGCGATGAGGGACTGACGCACCCTGGCGCCGTGTCCGCCCGCAAGCGAAATCGACGAGGCCAACTCTCGGAGCTCTTCAATGCCGTAGTGGGCGCCGAGCTCCTCAAACATTTGCCATGGGGTCTGGCCGGTCAGCTCTCCTCGCCGCAGCGCCGCCCGGATCTCAGCAAAGACCCACCCATCGCCAGCCTCCGCCGCTCCGGTCAGCGCACTTTCGGTACCACCGCCTCCGGCCAAGATGATGCTGACCAGGTCGAGATAACTCGACAGTGAATGGCGGAACGCCTGTTGACGCTTCTTCACCTGATCCGAGAGCGGCAGGTCGGGGTAAAAGAACCCGAGCCCACCGAGGGCGAACGATCCGACAAGGGTGAGCAATGGCGATACGGCGACCGCCGATGCCCGCAGAAACACGGCGAGAAAGATTGGGAGCAGCAGGCCAACCAATCCGGCGAGCATCTTCTCGTAGGCGTGACGCTCCAAGGTCTTGTCGAGAATGCGGAGTTGGCGTTCAACCAGTCCGCGGTCTGTTAGGCCAAGACTCTCCAGGGCTCGGAGGCCCGGTCGAGCGAGATAGCGCTGCAGGTTGGACAGCTCCTCGTCTCGACGATGGACCGAGCTGGAGGTTGGTGTCCAGTACTGGCCTCGGAGCGCAACGACTGCGTCCGCCAGGTCGATTGGGCGCCGCCGTGCACCCCGAAGCACTACAAACACGCCAAACCCGATGCCGGCCGCGAGAGCCATCGCTACGACGATGCCGCTCATCGCAGCGCCCCCCGGTCTATCGTTGCGTCGTCTCGAGAGTCGGCGCCGCCGATCCGGCGTGCGGTGAACCGCTCCGGGACCTCCACGTCGGCGAAGTAGTTCATCATCCACAGCGAGCTGATGAACAGGCCAAATACGGCGACGAGCCACAGCTGACCGTTGGCGGTGTCATAGACGGCGAGCAGATCGTCGGAGGTGAAGTAAATCATGGTCACCGTGATCAGCGTGACGGCCAGCACGATCTTGGATGACGTGCTAATCCGAGCCCGGCCGATCTCGATGCGTTGCCGCATCCGCAGGTCAGCCCGAATCGACTCGGCGAGACGCGTTAGTAGTGGGCCGAGATCTCGGCCCTCCATTCGGGAGGCATTGGCCAGCGATACGACGACGAGGTCGGCCGAGGCGTGGGTCAGAGATTCACCGAGCAGCACAAGCGCGTCGATCATCGAGCGGCTTTCGAGGCGGACGGCAAATGCCTTGACCTCTTTGGCGATGGGCGCTGGCGCAATGTCTGCGGTGGCGAGCAGGGCCTGCTCAAGACCGGCCGCGCCCGCCAGGTTGTCGCGGATCATCTCGGTCCAAGAGGCGATGGCCTGCGTGCGCTCGATCTCTCGCCGGTTGATCTTGGTTCCCCCGAAGAACCACGGCAGTCCAATCACCAGAGCGAGCGCCCCGAGCGAAGCGCCAACCCAGCGGGTGACGGCCAAGACCATCAGGCCCGACATTGCCGCGCCGGCAAACCAGGCGGTGGCGACGGCAGCGTTCGTCCCATCGGGAAACAGCGAGCCGATGTCGGGCAAGATTTGCCGACCGCGGAACCCTTGGATGATGAGCAGCAGGCCAAGTCCGACCCCGGCGAACAGCCCGGCCATGGCGACGGCGTTCATCGGTACCACTGCCCCGGTGTATCCAGCCAGCGGCGATCAAAGCCTGCCTGTTCAAGCCGCACCAATCGATGCTCGCTAAAGCGAAACCGTGCCGATGCACGACCGTCGGCGTCTGGACCGTAGATCTCGTTCGACATGACAACGTCGCCGTCGGCTCCGGTGACTTCCCGCAGTCCGGTAACCGCCCGGGTGCCGTCGGCCAGCTTCGCCACGTGCACGATGCAATCGATCGCCTGGGAGGTCATCAGGTTTGCGGCTGCGGGCTCAAACCGTTCCCGAGTCATGGCGAGATACATCTGCAGACGCCCAAAGACACCGGCCGACGAATCGGCGTGGACAGTACACATTGCGCCGTCGTTGCCCTGGGTGCAGGCCAGCAAGAGTGTGAGCGCCTCATCGCCCCGGACCTCACCAACGATAAGCCGCCCCGGGTTCATCCGAAGGGCGTTGATGGCAAGGTCGTCCATGGTCAGGGCGCCAACGCCCTCCACGTTTGCATTGCGAGCTTCGAGATCAACGTGGTCCGGATGAAGGTCTGCAAAGCGCTCAAGCCCGATTTCCAACGAGTCTTCCACGGTGACCAGCCGCTCTTCCGGCGGTACCTCGTTGAGCAGACAGCGCAGCAGCGTGGTCTTGCCCGCACCCGTCCCGCCCGCAACGATGATGTTGAACCTGGCGAGCACCATGGCCCGAATCAGATGAAACAGCGGCTCGGTGATGGTGCCGTAGCTGATCAACTGCTTCAACCGGTAGATCTCAAAGTCATGGCGACGAATCGATACCGACGGCCGCCCCGATACCCAGCCGATGGCGTTCAGACGATCGCCCGACGCAAGCTGTAGATCAAGGGTGGGACTAGCCGGATCCCACCGCTGCTCGGAGCGTCCACGACGGGCCGCCGTCTGGATCATTTCGATGAGGTGGTCATCGTTGTCGGCCACGGGATCGGCCCGCACCTTGCGTCCGTCGCGCTTTGTCAGCCACACCGAATCACACCCGTTGATGGCGATGTCGGTGTTTGACGGATCATCGATGTACTGCTGAATCCGGCCGAGCTCAAACAACTCGGCGATCACCGACCGGGTGAGATCCTCGCGCTCATCCTCGCCAAGCACGGCACGACCATCATTCATGGCCCGGGTGTCTAAGAGCTGGAGTTCTTCGCCGATCAGTTTGCGGGCCAACATCCGCCGATTCTCACCGACGATTGGCGGGTGACCGGCGGCTTCGACCTCGGCCGCACGTTGGTTGAGCTGCTCGCCGACCGCCGTTCGGATCCGATGGACGAGCGCCAACTCAGCGCTCATCCGACCAACCGGTCCGAATCCGGTCCGTCTTCATCGGGCTCGGTGTCCAGCGGCGGAGGCCCGGGGGCTAGCCCACCCGGCTCGGGATCATCCGGCCCGTCGGCGTCGGCCGCGCCCGGGACCGTCCGTCGACCCGGTGTCGGCACGCCATCCAATGGCGGAGGTCGGAAGTTGGGAGGTGCCGACGACGTCCGCAGCGGCTCGGTCTCAGGCCGCCTCTGGCGAAAGACCGCTGGCTGCAGCACCACGGACTCGCCACTGTCTCCTGAAGCACTCTCAGCGGACGCGTTCGAGGCGCCACCCGGGCCAGGATTGGGTGCATCGTTGGGAACCGGGCCGGGACCGCTGGAGCGGAGCGATCGAGTCCGTGGCGCAGGCTCCAGTGAAACCTGAGGTCCAAGGTCCATATCCGGTGACGCCGGCGACGGAACCGATGACGGCGAGGGTGCGGGAGCGGGGCCGGGGGCGTCTGGGTCAGCAGGCATTGGCGCCGACGTTGGTGGATCCGGTGGGTCCGGCCGCTGACGAGCAGGTGCCGCCGCCTCCGACGGTGTCGGGGAAGGTGGCGGCGCGGAGGGCAGTGCCGATGGAGCGGGAACGGGCGGGACCGGCCGGGGCTCGGTGGAAGGGCCATCGGTGGCAGCAGCGGGTCCGTGAGCTTCGGTGATTGGTGCCAGCCACTGCGAGAGCGTGGTCGCAAGCGTCGTCGCAGAACGAATAAACGGGTGACGGCGCAGGCGTTTGGTGACAACACCGCTCTCGAAACTGGCGACCGAACGTGGATCATCGGCCATGACCCCGACCACCGGGAAGTCATAGGTGGCCTCCACCTCGGCCGGACCGTACGGCTTGTCGCCGACGAGCACCCAGCCGACGTTTGCCACCTGCTCTTTGAGCATGATCATCCGCCGAGCGGCCGGCTGCAGCTGTTCGGCGGTGGGCCGGGCGACCATCAGCAGCGCGCTGGCCTCGGCGACGAATGCCAGGGCCGGTGACTCGGGGGCCAACCTTCCGACGTCACAAATGACGTCAACGTCACGGAGCTCGCTCAAGAACCGGCCGAGGCGGGCACCGCTTGCCGCCATTGCGGCGTTGACCTGCTCGGGGCCGTCCGGGCAGACGATGACAGGAAGGCCGCCTGGGAGCTCTCTGGTATGACGCCAGAGGTCGGCGGAGGTGAGGCCGGCCCGAGCCGCCGCGGCCAGGGTCAGCAGACCCGGCTCGACCGGAAGCTGGTACCGGATGGCCAACGTGCCACCGGTCGAGTCTGCCTCCATGAGCAACTTGCGACGGCCGTCGCGTACGTCGAGCGAGGCTGCCACTGCGAGCGCCGTTGCGGTTGTTCCCGGCGAGCCCTTCTGGGAAGCGAAGCAGATCAGCGTCATCGGCTCAGCCCTCCGATACCTGGATCAGGCGCACCCGGTTCTGGGAGTCCGCGGCGGCCACCTGGTCCGCCAGTTCCGATGGCAATGTCAGCGAGATGAACAGCTCGTCACCGCCACCGTCCGCTACTTCGATGACCGTCGCGCTGTCTGCCACCACCGTCACTTCGGCCGTTGCAAGGTCCTGTCCGCCGAGCGGCATGACCGCGACCCGAACCAGGTCGCCGGAGCGCAGCGAGCGGGTGGGGTACTCCCCCGGCGACAGCGCCAGGCCGACGATTCCCTGACCGGCCGGGATCTGGGCCGCGTCGGCGAGCTGTTCACCGGTGATCAGTGTGCCGGCGGCCATATCGACCAAGGCGACTTTTCCAATGACGGACTCACTGGAGATATTCGGTGTTCCTCGGAGGGGTGATTCGGTCGAAATATCGAAAACCGTGAGGTCGCTCACAGTGATTTCATGACCACGACGAATGTCGGTACTCAGTGCGAGATAGCCGGTACTCTGCGTGGACTGGGCGTAGAACCAGGCTCCCGCCAGGGCAAACAGCGCAACAAGAAACGTCCCAACCAGAATTTCAGGGACCCGGCTTTTGGAGCTGCCGGTCTGAGACCCGCCCAGGTCAAACGGGGTGCCATCGTCAACATTGTCCCGCCTGCCATCGCGAACAGTCGCCGCCATATGAACTGCACCCCACCTCTAAATCAGCCGATGCGGAGTCGCCACCCTGACCCACCGAAGCAAATATAGACCACCGACCCGCCGGAGCCGAAGGCCACGCACTTCCATCGCTTTCCGAAAGCGAATGGCCATCATAGATCACTGATGTTGTAGTTGCGAGGGCGATTCGATCGAAATCTTCCCAACCGGCCAATAACGCAGCTGAATACCACCCGGAATAGCGAGAACCGGGTCGGATCGATCGAACTACTCTCCTGCGGTTACCGCTACCGCGGCAGAATCCGGCTACCCGATGCGGCGCTCGGCGGCTTGGACCGTGTTGCGAAGCAGCATGGCAACCGTGGTGGGGCCAACGCCTCCCAAACGAGGAGTGATCCAGGAAGCAACCTCGCCAACGGACTCATCCACGTCGGGCAGCAGCTTGCGGCCCTCCCAGGTGATGCCGCCGCTCACCACAACGGCTCCGGGTTGCACCATGTCCGGCTGGATGAAGTTTGGCACGCCGACCGCGCCGATCAAGATGTCAGCGGCGCGCGTGTAGTCCGCCAGATTCTTCACCCTGGAGTGCACCACCGACACCGCTGCATCGGCTCCGGCACCCCGGTTGGACATCATCAGCGCCATCGGGCGCCCGAGCGTTGGACCACGGCCGACGACAACCACGTTGCGCCCCTCGGTCTCAATGCCGTAGTGGGCCAGCATCGCCTGGATGCCTGCCGGTGTGCAGGGAACGGGACCGGGCTCCTGAAGTACGAGACGGCCAAGGCTGGTCGGGTGGAGGCCATCGGCGTCCTTCTCGGGCGACATCCGGGCCAAGGCCTCGTTGAAATCGAATCCGTCGGGAACCGGGTGCTGAATGATGTAGCCGTCGACCTCGGGGTTGTCGTTGAACGAATCGACCGCGTCGAGCAGAGCGCTCTGGCCAGCATCGGCCGCAATCTCGATATTGAACGACTTCAGGCCAATCTGTTCGCACGTCTCGTGCTTCTTACGCACGTAGCCAGCGGACGCGCCGTCGTCTCCGACGAGGATGGTGCCGAGACCCGGGACCACACCGTGCTCGGCCATCTCGACGATCCGGGCCTGTGCCTTTGCCAGAACGGCGTCGGCGACTGGGCCGCCCTCCAAGAGTTGAGCTGCCATGTTCATTCCTCGAATGCGGTTTGCAACGGATGCGAGTCCGTCGAGAGGTGCCTGATTCCGGCTAGTGACGGAATTGTCGCTCGCCGGTGAAAATCATAGCTAGGCCGTGCCGGTTAGCCGCCTCGACGACCGCTTCGTCATTGACCGACCCTCCGGGCTGAATCACCACGGCAACACCGGCAAGAGCGGCGGCATCGATGCCGTCGGGGAACGGGAAGAACGCATCGGACGCACAGGCCCCGCCCTTTGCCCGACCGTCGGCCTTCTGTGTTGCGATCTCACTGGACTCGACACGGTTCTGCTGCCCGGCGCCAATGCCCCAGGCCACCCCGTCCTTGACCAGCACGATGGCGTTCGACGTGACGTGGCCACAGACCCGCCATGCCACCTCGGCATCGGCTCGTTCCTCGGCCGTTGGCTGACGGTCGGTGACAACCTCCCAGTCAGCAGCGGCGCTGGCAAAGCTGTAGGGGTCCTGGACCAGGTAGCCATCGCTCAGCTGGCGGATCATGGGGCCAGCGCTTTGTGGGGTGGGTGCGGTCAGGATGCGAGTGTTCTTCCGCTTGGCCTTCAGCCGGTCGATGACGCCGTGCTCGTAGCCGGGGGCGATGATCAGGTCTGCCTGCGCTGCCGCTTCCATTGCCTCGACCGTTGCGAGGTCAACAATGCGGTTGCAGGCAACGATGCCGCCGAACGCCGAACGCTCATCACAGGCAAACGCGTTGGCGTACGCGGTGGCGAGGTCCGAGGCGACCGCAGCGCCACAGGGATTGGCGTGTTTGATGATGGCGCAGGCCGGACCGTCGCCAAGATCGTGGACGAGGGTCCACGCCGCGTCGGCATCGAAAATGTTCAGGTAGCTGAGATCGACACCGCTGTGCTGCACCACCGTGTCCCACCAGCTCTGGCCGCCGGCGGTTCGGTAGCGGGCACCGGACTGATGGGGGTTCTCGCCGTAGCGAAGCTCCTGGGCCCGCTCCATGGAGACGTGGATGGTCTCGGGAAGGCTCGGCGCTTCTGGCCCGGCGTTGTCGTTGAACCAGCCGGCGATCGCCGCGTCATAGGATGCGGTGTGGGCAAAGGCTTTCCTGGCCAGCCGGTGTCGCAGACCCGGGGTGGTGGAACCCTTTGCAAGTTCTTCGAGTACCGCCGGATAGTCAGCCGGGTCGACCAGCACCGTCACGTACTCATGGTTCTTGGCGGCAGCTCGCAGCAACGTCGGTCCGCCGATGTCGATCAGGTCGATGCTCGGCTCACTGTTGAACGGGTAGAGGTTGCCAACCACGATGTCGATCAGGTCGAGGTTGTGGGCCTCAAGGTCACGCAGGTGCGACACGTCGCGACGGTCGGCCAGGATCCCACCGTGAATCCGAGGGTGCAGTGTCACAACCCGGTGCCCGAGCATGGCCGGAAATCCGGTGATATCGGCAACGTCGGTGACGGGGATCCCAGCGTCGGCGATTGCCGCAGCGGTCCCTCCCGACGACACGAGGTCGATATCGAGGGCATGGAGTTGCTGAGCAAGCTCCACGACCCCTGTCTTGTCATAGACCGACAGCAAGGCTCTCACTGCGCCGAACCTAGCGCCCCCGGCACCATGAACGTCGCATCCTCACCAAGTCTGTCGCCAGTCTTGACCAGGGCGCTACAAAGGGTCACCAGTTGCGGCCAATCCCACACTCAGCGCACAGAATCGGTGCGGTCATTTGCTCCATTGAGACCGCTCTTCAGACGTGCACTGTAAGGCTCGAGCGAGCCCGTAGGGCGACGTTGGAAGGACCCGAGACCGATGGGCCGCTACTGGAACGCGGGGTCCACGCAGCCCGTCGTCCCCCCGGTGGATCCGGACGGATTGAACAGACGGGGGGCTTCGACAAAGCCGCTGCCCGGGTCCTGGGTGGTGAGGAACCGCTCGATGCCGTCGGCCAGCGACACCGCCGCCGCGTCGAGATATTCCGGCGTTGCCAACAGCACCGCTTCGCTCTCGTTACCGAGGTACGCCATCTCGACCAGCGCCGATGGTGTCACCGGGTAGCGGGCGATGCCGTAGGCGTCCTCCCCTTCGTCGTTGACGACGGTCAAGACCCCGGCGTCATCTCGAGACGTCCACTCGACGTCGAACTGGCTCAGCGCGCCAAAGACCTCTTCGTAGAGCAGGCCGCCGAGTCGACGGGATTCCTCCGAGCTTGTCTGTACGAATACCTCTGTGCCCGGATCGGGCGATGGCCTCGACGCCGGTGTGTTGTGGTGAATTGAGACGAAGGCTCGGGGTGCGATCAGGTCTGCCAACTGCGCTCGGACCCGGATCGGAATGCGGTAGTCGGCGTCCCTGAGCAGCTCGACCGAGACACCTCGTTCACGTAGCACGGTGGCCGTCGCCCGAGCGACGGAGAGGTTGATTTGCGCCTCGGTCAGCCCAGGCGCCTCAGCCCCGGCCTCGTCGCCACCATGTCCGGGGTCGATGACAACCTGCGCTTGTCCGACCGTCTCGCCGAGCGCAAACACCGTCGTGCCGCCGCACGGGGTCAACACCACATACCCCTCGGACGCCACACCCGTCACGCCGAGCAGTACACCGCTCGGGGTACGAAGCGCTTTGACCCCTTCGGGCGGTGGCGTGATCTCTTCGGTGATCTCCGGGTATTCCGATGCGACCGGCGGTTCGTCTGCGTCGTCGGAAGCCTGCGGCAGGGCCGTTGTGGCGCCGACCTCAGCACCGTCGGTCCCGTCCACCCCATCGGAATCCACCCGATCGAGAGATTCCGAGTCGTCGACGCCTGTCGGCCTGCGTCCGGCCGCCGCCGCAGCGTCAACCGTTTCCACCTGCGGGCCCTGGTCCGCCTCGTCCTCGCCCGACCCGCACGCCGCGGCCACCAGCCCGGCCACGATGACAACGACCAGCCATCGACGGCGGGAAAGTCTCTCCGCCGTGGCGAATGAAACGCCCCCGCCCGAGCGGAACGCCGTCGTTGCGTCTCGATCGGACCGGGGGTGTCGCAACATCAATGCGGGCTAAAGAGCCGCCACGATTTCAGCCATGAGTTCACCGGCTTCGGTGGGGTTGTTGCCAACCCGGACACCTGCGTCGGTGAGCGCCTCCATCTTGGCCTGAGCGGTGCCCTTGCCTCCCGAGACAATGGCGCCGGCGTGGCCCATCTTCTTTCCCGGAGGGGCGGTAACGCCTGCGATGTAGCTGGAAACCGGCTTGGTCATCTTGTTCTTGATGAACTCCGCTGCTTCCTCTTCTGCCGATCCACCAATCTCGCCGATCATCATGACGGCCTTGGTGTCCGGGTCTGCTTCAAACGCCTCAAGGCAGTCGATGAAGCTGGTGCCGGGGACGGGGTCGCCACCGATGCCGACACAGGTGGTCACACCGATGTCCTTCTGCTTCAGCTCGTACAGCGCCTGGTAGGTCAGCGTGCCGGAGCGGCTAACGA
>CAZSTV010000060.1:0-25723 GCA_964609665.1 uncultured Acidimicrobiaceae bacterium | reverse complement strand
GCCGATCACCGGAGGGATGTGGTGATCGGCTCTTAGACTGTCGCCCAACTTCCTCAAACTTCGAAGAAGCGCATTACTGTCGCCCAATTCCTCGCTGTGCGGAGGCACTTATATTGACGACCGAAGTTCCCGCTTTGTCGCGAGAAGTTTCGAAATTTCTTGGGCGACCTGCGACACCGCCCGAAACTGCAGTAATCGAGAGGCTTGGGCGGACCCTCGCGATGCTAGGTTCGGCGCCATGAGCGAAGCTCGACAACTGTCGCCTACTGTTCGATGCCGATGAGCGCCGTCTCCACAATCGACGTCCACCTCCTTGAGCTGCCGTTGACCGAGCCCTTCACCGCCAGTCACGGTCAGACGCTTGATCGAACAATCGTCGCCATTCGAGTTACCACCGACGACGGCGTCGGTTGGGGTGAATGCTCGGCCCTGCCTGCCGCTACCTACACCGCAGAATCGGCCATCGGAACTTTTGAAGCGATCAGCGAGTCCCTAGCGCCGCGCCTCGTCGGGGCCACGGTCGACATGCCAACGGCGTATGCCGCTGATGTCGTTGCCGAGGACTCGAGAAGCGTGACCGCCCTGCTCGGTAACGTGGCCGGTCAGCCCATGGCGATAGCGGGGCTTGAGATGGCGGTATTCGATGCGGTGTTAAAGTCCCGCGGCCAATCGCTGGCTCAATGGATGGGAGTTGATACCAGGACCGTTCCGGCGGGGGTCTCCATTGGGCTGGACACCATCGAGGCGACCGTTGCCAAGGCGACCGGGCTGGCTGCTGAGGGGTACGGGCGGCTGAAGGTCAAGGTGCAGCCCGGCCACGACGCCGAACTGGTCGCAGCCCTGCGACGAGCGTTGCCGGACATCGAACTGCAGGTTGATGCAAACGGTTCCTATCCGGCCAGCGCCGTCGACGATGTGCTCCGCCTGGCCGAGCTTGGCGCCAACGCAATAGAACAGCCCTTCGCCCCGTCAGCCCCAACGTCGGCGATCGAATTGATCGATCGGCTGCAGACCATGGGGCCGGTCCCGGTCATCGCCGATGAGGCCGTTGCCACCCAGGCCGACGCCGAGACCCTGCTGTCGATGGGGGCCATGACCGGCCTGTCGATCAAGCCCGCACGGGTCGGTGGCCTGGTCGCGGCGCTGTCACTCCACCGGTTTTGTTTGGCAGCTGGTTTGGCCGCAACCGCTGGAGGCATGTTGGAGACCGGCCTCGGCCGACACGCCCTGGCGGCACTGGCCGCATTGCCGGGCTTCACGGTTACCGGCGACCTGTCGCCCGCCGGCCGATGGCTGGCCGCCGACCCGTGGCCGGATCTCACCATGACCGCCGGTCGCATCGACGTCCCGGCAGGGCCGGGCGTTGCCCCGGAGCCAGACCCGTACCTGCTCGATCGGTACCGGCTAGAACACCGGCGCGTAGGCTGACCGTCGTGTCATCTTCGAGCGAGACGCCACCGGCCAGCACCGACGTCAGCCAGCCAGATGGGCTGTTCGTCGAGGCGGTGGGGCCGACAGATGAGTCGCTCGCCGGATCGACGAGCACCCGGCGGTTGGTTTTGGCGCACGGCTTCACCCAGAACGGTCGGTGCTGGGGCCACTTCGGTGACCGCCTTGCGGTTGGCAACGAGACACGGCGTGTCGATGCGCCCGGTCACGGTCTGTCGCACCACGACGACGCCGATCTGTGGCGCTCCGCCGACCTGTTGGTCGAGGCCGGAGGAGCCGGAATCTACGTGGGCTACTCGATGGGTGGCAGAACCGCCATGCACGCTGCGCTCACCCACCCCGACACGGTGGAAGGACTGGTCCTCATCGGGGCGACGGCAGGCCTGGAAGAGGCACCGGACCGGGCTGACCGCCGTACCGCCGATAGCGCTCTGGCCGAGCGCCTTCTCAACGATGGACTGCCAGCGTTTCTCGATCGGTGGCTTGCCCTCCCGCTCTTCGCTGGCCTCAGCCCGCAACAGTCGGCAAAACAAGAGCGGCTAACGAACCGGCCCGAGGGCCTTGCCGCGAGTCTCCGTCACTGCGGCACCGGAACCCAGGAGCCGCTGTGGGAACGACTTGGCGAAATCACCGTGCCCGTCCTGATCGTTGTCGGTGCTCAGGACAACAAGTTCACCGAGATCGGTCATCGGCTCGTCACCGCCTTCACCGGCACCGAGGCAACACTCGTCTCGATTCCGGGCACCCATGCGGTACATCTGGAACAGCCCGACGAAACGGCCGATGCCGTCCTGGACGCCATCGCCGCATGGTGATTCCGGGGCGCGGTTCCGGCACACATCTCAGGGGATGGCCGCCCGAAGCGCTTCGGTATGGGCGACGGCCCGCTTTGTCGGTACCTTGGCCTTGATGTCGACAACCGCTGCCACCTTCTGCGCCACACTGGTCGATGAGTGGGTTCGGGGCGGGGTCACCGCTGCGTTCGCCGCTCCTGGCTCTCGCTCAACGCCGCTGGCGCTTGCGTTGGCGGCCGACCGGCGGATTCGGCTGTCGGTCTTCCATGACGAGCGCTCCGCCGGTTTCGCGGCTCTCGGCCACTCGCTGGCGACCGGCCACCCAGCAATCGTCACCTGCACCAGCGGCACCGCGGCCGCCCACTTCCACGCCGCGGTGATCGAAGCCGACCTCTCTGCGGTGCCACTGATCGTGTGCACCACAGATCGCCCTCCGGAACTGTGGCAGATCGGCGCCCCGCAGACCGTCGACCAGACCGGCTTGTTTGGCAACTCGGTACGGTTCTTCGTCGAGCCAGGGGTCGCCGCGGAGGAAGCGTCCCACGCCTGGCGCTCACTCGGCTCCCGCCTTGTCGCCGAGGCGCTCGGTGGCACGTCCCCGCCGGGACCGGTGCACGCCAACCTGAGTTTCCGCGACCCGCTCGTCGCCGCGCCCGGTCCGCTGCCGCCGGGCCGACCCGACGGTGCCCCTTGGCACAGCGATCTACGCTCCGACGGTCGGGCCGACGTGCGAGCCTCAGCGGGTCGTCGCGGCGCATCCGAGGCCCAGGTGGATGAGGTCTGGAGCAGAATCCAGGGACTCTCCGGAGTCATCGTCACCGGCGGCGGTACGTCGGACCCAGCATCGGTGCTGGCGCTCGGCCGACGGCTCGGCTGGCCAGTCCTTGCCGACCATCGGTCCGGTTGTCGAGCAGAAGGCCAGGCAGTCGGCCACTTCGATCAGCTGCTTCGCAGCACCTCGTTCGCCGCCGATGCCAGTCCGGACGTCGTACTTCGCTTCGGACAGCCGCCGGCCAGCAAAGTGTTGAGCCAGTGGATCGCCTCGCTCGATGCGGACGTGATTGCTGCCCCCGGAAAGACCGGGTGGGTCGACCCCGAACGGGTGGCGTCGCTGCTCGTCGAAGAAACCGGCCTGGCTCGGGCCCTGCTCGCAAGGACCGACGGTGACTATCGCCCGTCGCCCGATGGGGAACGGTGGAGTCGAGCCGACGCCGCCGCGGCGAAGGCAATCGAGGACACCCTCACCTCGCTCGGCCGGGTCACCGAACCAATGGTTGCCAGGGCAGTCGTCGATGGGCTGCCGGTTGGCGGATCGCTGCTGGTCGCGTCATCCATGCCCGTCCGCGACGTTGAGTGGTTCGGTCCGAACCGTCGAGATGTTCGGGTGTACGCCAACAGGGGCGCCAACGGCATCGACGGTCTGATCTCCACCGCCATCGGAATTGCTCTCACCGGATCGCCGACGACGCTACTTATCGGCGACGTTGCGTTCCTGCATGACTCCGCAGCCCTCATCGGGCTAGCGAAACGTTCGGTGGACCTGCG
Source organism: uncultured Acidimicrobiaceae bacterium (assembly GCA_964609665.1). GTDB lineage: Bacteria > Actinomycetota > Acidimicrobiia > Acidimicrobiales > SZUA-35 > JAHELU01. Next base: position 21,935 of record CAZSTV010000060.1, on the reverse strand, counting down.
GATCGTCGTCATCGATAACGACGGCGGCGGAATCTTCTCGTTCCTCCCCCAGGCCGAGCTGGTCGAGACCGAGCGGTTCGAACAACTCTTCGGGACACCCCATGGCACTGACATCGCCGTGCTGTGCGCCGCCCACGGCATCGCCTGCGAACCGTGGGCCGAGGCGAGTGACGCTACGACCAGCACTGTCACAGATACCGGCAGTGGGCCGCGGGTGGTCATCGCTACCACCGACCGCCAGGACAACGTTGCAGTCCACGAGCAACTGCAGAAGGCAGTCGTCGCCGCCATCGGCTGGTAGCCGCAAAATCGGGCCGACGGGAGCGGCCAATCGAGAACCGGCGCTTAGCTGTGACCCATGAGACGGGCCATGTTGGTGTGGTAGAACTGCTCCAACACGTCCTCGCTATGGCCCTGCAACGACTGGCTGAACCGACCGAGCGGGTTACGTCCACCCTCAATGTGGGGGTAGTCGCTGGAGAACAGATACAGCTCGGGATGGGATTCGTCGATCAGGGCCCCAACGTCTTCGAACGGGTACGGCGTGAAGCTCATCTGCGCTCTGATCTGCTCGGACGGTTTCCTGGTCAGCGCGGCCAGGTCAGGCTCTGAGCGCTTCCAAATCTCGGCGATGGAATCCAGCCGCCGAAGGAGCGACGGCACCCAGCCTGCGCCCAGTTCGATCACACCGACCTGTAGCGTCCGGTGCCGTTCAAGCACACCGTCGAGGACCATCGTCCCGACGAAACTCTCCGCAGCGTGGTGCAGACCGATCATGTCCTTGCCTCGGACGTTCTCGCCACCACCGAGCCAGTCGGTCGGCACCGGACGTCCGGTGTTCATCCACGCCGGGTCCAGCTGCAGCGGGTTACCGCCGACATGGAGCACCACTGGAATTCCCGCCGCAGCAGCGTCGGCCCAGAACCCGTCGAGTTCATCGTGGCCCGGCGACCGGCCTCCGGCGGGACGGTGCGGAACCCAGACCGCTGCAAGCCCAAGCTCGACGATTTGGGCCAACGCCTCGCGGGCAAACACCGGATCGTCGAGGGGCGCGGCACCGACGCCGAGAAGTCGCTTGTCGTCATCACAGAACGCAGCGATGCCCCGGTTGTGGGCCAGGGTGGCCCCCCGGATCAGCTCCGGGTCATCCATGTTGGAGAAGATCTCGCCGGTGCTGAACGTTGCGAACACCAGCTGGCTGTGGAACCCGAGCAGGTCGAGCGCCCTGGTTCGCTCGTCCGGGTTGAACGCCCCGAGTGCCTCGTAGCCCTTTGGGCCGGCGATCAGACCGTCGCCAAGGCCGAGCAACTCCTCGACGGTCTCCGGCGTGTGAGCCCCGCTCTCTCCAAGCACTTCCAGCGCGTCACGAAGCGTGCCGCCTCCGGAAAGACTCAGCCGTGGAATTCGTTCCCGAACCGCCGGGTCCGCATGGTCCCGGAGAAAGTTCGGCAACTCCATGATGTGACTGTCCGCATCGAGAAAGATGCGTCCTTCGGCGTACGGCATGACAGGCCCCCTTGGACACGATGAACGTCGTCACCGCAACGCTAGTGAGGGGCGGAGGGCCAGGACCAATTCGCCGTCCCAACCGAGCGCTGTCAGTTGAACTCGATCACCCCTCGAATGTTGAGGCCGTCGTTCATGTCCTGGTAGCCCTGGTTGATCTCATCCAGCGAATACCGGCGGGTGATCAGCTCGTCGAGTTTGAGCTTTCCCTGCCGGTACAGCATGAGCAGCTCGGGAATTCGAGCGTTCGGACTCGCGGACCCGAAGATGGTGCCTCGGAGCTCCTTCTGGGAGAGCGTCAAGCGGGCGAGGTCAAGCTTCACGTCTTCCTGATCCATCGGGGCGACCGCCGTGGCGACCACGGTGCCACCCTTGGTCGTCAGGTCCATCGCCGGCTGAATCAGATCGCCGTAGAGCACGCCAGGGGTCAGGATGGTTGCGTTGGCCATGCGGCCCCACGTCAGGTCGTCGACCAGTGGCTTTGCTTCTTCCATGGACCCAACGGCATGTGTCGCCCCAAACTCCATGGCCTTTTCCTGTTTGAACTGCACTGGGTCGACCGCAATGATGTTGGCCGCTCCCGCCGCGGCGGCGCCCTGGACAGCGTTTGAGCCGATGCCCCCGCAGCCGACCACCACGACGGTGTCTCCGGCCTTGACCTCCGCCCGATTTACCGCCGAGCCATATCCCGTGGCGACACCGCAGCTGACGAGACAGACCACGTCGAGTGGGAGGTCCGGTTCGACCTTGATCACCGATGCGTCGGCCAGCACCATGTGTTCGGCGAAGGTGCCGAGCTTGGCGAGCGTGCCAAGGTTCTTGCCATCGCCGGTGTGGGTCCGGTAGGTCCCGTCGGTGACCATGCCACCACCAAAGGTCCTGGCGCCAAGATCACAGAGGTTTTGTTTCCCTGCCGCACACGGGGCGCAGATGCCACAGGCCGGGACGAAGCTGCACGAAACGTGATCGCCGGGAGCGACCTTGGTGACGTTCGGGCCTACCTCGACGACGACGCCGGAACCTTCGTGTCCACCGATGATCGGGAAGATGGTCTTGCCGGGAATCGTGTCGAGCAGTTCCTGGGGCGGCACCATGTCCCCGGTCACGAGGTGCTCGTCGGAATGACAGAGCCCCGCGTACGCGGTCTTGACCAGAACCTCGCCGGGACCGGGCGGGTCGAGTTCAATCTCCTCGACGCTCCACTGCTCGCCGATCCCATGAAGAATCGCTGCTCTGGTCTTCATCGCTGCCCCCTTGGTCTTGCTGCGCTGTGTCGTAGGTTTGCCGGCCAGATCCACCGGCTAGATCTGCAAACGATACGACACAGCGCTCCCCTGTGTCACAAGCGACCGGGTGATCACTCCTCCGGAGGTGCGCCGCGTTCGCCGCCGGTCCCACGTCCGCCACCACCGCCGGGGCCGCCGTCGTCCATGACGGTGAGGCCGCTGAAGCACACGAGGGTGGCGTTGTCCTCCAGCGGAGCGGCATGGTAGTGGTAGCCGTACTCATCGCTGGTGTGCCCGTTGCACTCGTCGAGTTCCACCGCATCGGCATCGTCGTAGGGAGCATGCACGGTGAAGCCGTCAAGGGCGTAGGCGAATGGCGCCGTCTCACCAGCGGCCGCCTCGCCAACGTCGGAGCAGCCTGCGGTGCCATGCACGTGGTAACCGAGGGCCGGGTTGATGTGGCCACCGCAGTCGTCGAAAGCGGCGATCGTGTAGGAGGCGAGGATGGCGTCCATGTCTGCGGCACCCGAGAGCAGCACCCCGTTGAGGGTGATGCCGAGGTCGTTGTGCAACCGAGCAAACTCGGTGGGCGTCTCGGCCAGGACCGGCGTAACGGGGATCTGAACGGTGGCCTGGAACGGCTCGCCGCCATCCAGCCACTCGATCTTGCCGTCGACGCAGTGGTAGTAGTACTCCTCGGTGATGTCGGGCCTGGCGGCGACAGCAAACTCTTCGGCACTGTCGATGACGTTCACCGAGCCGTCGTCGTTGTAGATGTTGTTCCAGGCGTCATCACCGTAGATCTCGGCCAGTTCGGTGAAGAACGCTCCGTCGATCTCGAAGTACTCAACGCCGTCGAGCCAGACACCGCCAGCGTCCGCTCCCTCGCTGATGGATGTCGGGCAGAACGGCCCGATCTCATGATTGGCCGGGGTGCCCGCCACGGTGATGGTGTAACACTGCGACACCGAACCGTCGACCAGCGTGCACTCACCGATCGTTGGGTCGCCGACGATCGCACCGTCATAGAACAGCGCGGTGTCGACCCCTGGGCCCGCGGCCACGACGTCGACAGTCGTATCTTCTCCGGCGGTGCCGTCAGCGTCAGTCTCGGAGGCGCCGTCGTCACCGTCGGTCTCGGCAGCGCTCTCATCACTGTCGGTCTCGGCAGCGCCGCTCGTGGCGTCCTCGGCAGCGCTCTCATCACTAGATGCGTCGTCTGTCGAGTTATCCGTCGGTTCGGCCGTGGTCGTCGAGGTTGATTCGCTACATGCCGCAACCGCCAAGACTGCTGCGAGCAGAAGGATCCGCCAGATCCGTGTTCGAGATTTCGTCGTCATTCCTACTCCAATGGTCTCGTTGCGAGGGGGGCTCCATGAAGAACTCGTACTACTCCGTCACTTGAGCATCGGAACCCGTGAGCTAGCTGTGAATGAACGGGATTTCTTGCGAAGATCGTGCTCCCCTGTGTTCTAAGGTGGGCCGATGCCCTGGATTGATGTGGAGGAGCCTCACGCTCGCCCGCCAAAGCTCCCCGCGGTCAAACCGGCCGGAACCTGGAGTGCTGCCAGCGGTGACGGATGGACCGCGGCCGATGGCGGTTGGGCGGAGCTGTCGAGTGTTGAGCTCAGCGGTGGACCGCTCCCCGATCTGATCGACTGCGACGAGCTCACCATCGCTGACTGTCTGGTTGGTGGCGTGGTGCTCGGCCCCTCAGCGTTTGACCAATCGCCGAATCTGGCCATCGAGATTCTGGTAAGCACGATCAGTGACTGCGACCTCAGCCGAGCCCGCCTACAGCGGATCGTTAGGACTCGCTTCGTCGGCTGCAAGTTCACCGGGGCCGACCTCTCAGCGGCGGTGCTCTCAGATGTTGTCTTCGAGGGCTGCGCGTTCTCCCTTACCGACCTCCGCATGGCAAAGCTGAAGCGAGTGTCCTTTGTCGACTGCGTCCTTGACCATGTCGATGGATATCGGATGGAGGTCCAGGACGTCTCGGTTCCCGGGACCACGTTGAGCGAGGTCAGCCTCGATGGTTTGCAGGCCGAGCGAATGGACCTTCGAGAAGCCGCAGAGGTGTCGCTGACGATTGCCAACAGCCTGAGTGGATGCCTCCTGGCCGAGCATCAACTCGCCGGGTTGGCCCACGCCCTGGCGTTTGCCGCCGGAGTAGACGTGGAGCGGATCCCAGACGAGGCGGACTAATCCGGGCGAGGAAACTGGGCTGCGGCGGGGCCTGTTCACTAGGGTCGTTGTCATGGCTACACACACCCGGGAAGACCTGAAGCGGATCACCGCTGACTTCATGGCGGCGTTCAACACCGCTGAGCTTGACAAGGTGATGAGTTTCTTCGCCGCCGATGGCATCTACGAGGAGTTCAATGGCGCGACAAGTCGCGGCCTTGACGAGGTGCGAGCGGTCTTTGCACCCCAGTTCGCCGGCGCGTTCGGTGAGATGAAATTTCTCGACGAAGATCTGATCGTCGACGGCGAAGCGGGCAAGGTCATGGCGTCATGGACCTGCACGTTGGAGGTCAAGGGGCAGCCGACCGCATGGCGGGGTCTCGACGTTCTGACCTTCGACGATGACGCCAAGATCACTCACAAGCTGACCTACGCCAAGGCCAAAGCGCCGCTGTTCGCCTAGCGGCCTTCGCCGGCAATTATCGAACCGGCTCCGCTTTGGCGATCAGGGCACGATGAGCGCGCCGAGCATCGCCCGGAATTTCGCACGGGTCTCGGCCAACTCCGCAGCCGGGTCGCTGTCGGCGACCACGCCAACGCCTGCGAACAGCCGCGTTTCGGTGGCCCCTAGCTGGGCAGAGCGAATCGCCACCGCAAACTGTCCATTGCCGTCCGCATCAACCCAACCGGTCGGGCCTGCATAGCGGCCCCGATCAGCCCGTTCCAACTCATCGATAAGGGTGAGCGCTTCCTTTGCCGGACTCCCGCCGACAGCGGGGGTCGGATGAAGGGGGGCCACCAGGTCGAGGATCGGGGTTGGCGGGCTGGAGAGGCGCCCTTCGACCAGGGTGCCGAGGTGATGAACGTTGGCCAGGGTCACGATGGACGGCTCCGGCTCGGCGTCGACGTAGGAGCAGAACGGCAGCAGCTGGTCGAGCAGCCACTCAATGGTGATGCGGTGCTCCCACCGGTCTTTGCCCGACGCCAGCAGCGCGGCAATCTGGCGCTGGTCGACCGCCGGGTCCGATGACGTTGCGGCCGTTCCCGCCAGCGGATGGGCCCGCACGACGTCCTCGTTCCTGCCGACGAGCAGCTCTGGAGATGCTCCAACGAAGCCATCGACCAGGAACAGCGCCGCAGTGGGGAAGACCGAAGCAAGCCGCTGCACCACCGCCTCGGCCGAAATCGGTTGATCGGTGGTCAACACCAGTTCCCTGGCAAAGACCGCCTTCTCCAACTCACCGCGACCGATCCGCTCCACCGCGGCCGCCACCACCTCATCTCGCCACACCTCGGGGTTGAGTTGGGAGCGGAGTTCGTAGGTGGTCGGCTGAGCCGCAGGGTCGACGACAGCGTCCTCGGAAGCCAACCGCTGGCTGACCTCGGCGATGGCGTCGTTCGCTGCTGCGGCGCCGTCAACCTCCGGCGCGTCGGTGATCGTCACCCAATGGCGACCGGCACCGTCGGTACCAAACACCACCCGAGGCACGATCAGCTCGCCACGGCTATCCGGGTCGAACGGGAGCGATGCAAACGCCACGGGACCGGTCCCAGGACCGCCGAGCTCATTGTGGCCAACCATCGCCGACAGCGCCCGGGCCGCAGTCGCATGTCCGCCAGGCCGGTCGAGCGGAATCCGGGTTGCTTCACCGATGCCGGCAAGCACAAAATCAGCTCGGCTCCACAGCAGACCTGAGGCGGCGCCAATACGCACGAGCGGGAGCTCCCCGTCGATGCGGATGGTGGTGGATCGGAGCGCCTTTTGGGTCACCATCCAAACGTACAAGATCCGATCCGACGAATCGCCAATCGGGCGGGGCAAACTGTTCGGGTGCGTCAAGCGTTTACCGCCGAAACAGCGGCGACTCCTCAAGATTTGTTCGATGTTGTTGCCGACCTTGGGACCTACCCCCACTGGTTGGACGTGGTGGATGCTGCGGACCAGTCCCCGGATGCGCCGGACACCTGGCTGGTGACGTTGAAGGCCCGGGTGGGCCCGTTTTCACGGTCCAAGCGTCTCCGGATGGTCAGAACCGACCTGTCGGACTCCGCGGTTCGTTTTGAGCGTCGCGAACTGGACGGCAAGGACCACTCGCGCTGGACGTTGGAGGCGTCGGTGGGCGAACCTCAGAACAGCGGTAACGACGTGGCGGCTACCCAGACGCTGATGGCCAGCGAGGTCCACTTGGCGCTTGAGTACGACGGGGCGATGTGGTCCGGCATGCTCGACGGCGTGCTGAACGCAGCGGCCGAGCGGGCCACGAAGAAACTGCAGGCCTACGTCGCTCCCTAGGCCACGCTCAGATAGTCAGCCAGCGGTGACCAGCTTGTGTCCGATGTGGAGCTCGCTCCGTCGCCGCAGCTCGCCATGGTTGGCCTCCCAGCGCCCACTAGAGAGATCAGCCGCAAGCCGCTCAACCCCGGCGGCCTCCGCTGCGGGCTCAAGAAAGCTGAAGATGGAAATGCACCGCCGCACCTCATCGGAGAGGAAGGCCTCAGGCTGATTCCAGAAGCATCCGAGGAAGCCATCGCGACAGTCGGACGCTATGGCAATGGGTTCGGCAGCATCCACACGAAGGTGGCGGCGGAGGTCGTGCTCCGACGGATAGGTGCGGGCCGCTTCGGCATCGAGAAACCCGGGAAAGTACTCGAGTAACCAGAAGTCCTCGGGGCCGGTGAACGGTTCTCGGATGAAAAGCACCTGCCGTGCACTGGTGCGCCGCATCTCGTGGAGGCCCGCTTCCAGATTTGACCAGTGATGGGCCGTCAACACACCGAGGGCAGCGTCAAACACCCGGTCGTTGAACGGCAGGTCTTCGGCGATCGCCTGCACGGCGTGACCACCGGCGGCGGCCCGCTCATCGAGCATGCGCCGAGAGGGGTCAACCCCGACACAAAACCGATCGGTCGGTGAGTAGTTGCCAGTCCCGGTGCCAATGTCGACCACCCGCCCGGCGCCCCTCAGCGCCCGGTCGATCCGGCGCCCGATCGCCGGATCCCGGCGGCGGCCGACGTCGTAGCCCTCCCCGATCTCGTCGTAGAGCGGCTCCGGCGGTCGCTGGGGATCGTTCACGCCCAGTCCGCTCCGGCTCCCAGGAACAGGGTGTCGCTATCCACGAAGCAGAGCGGATGCCCGTCGGGATCGGTGCAGTAGAACGAACGCTCGCCCCATGGTCTCTGCTCAATCGGTGAGTTGATGTCGGCGCCTGCGGCGGCCGCACGCTCACTGGCCGCTTCCAGATCATCGGTAGCGAAGTACAGATGATCGGGAAACGGCCGGACCGCCGATGGTTCCCCGTGGTTCTCGACGGCCCAGTCGATGAGGGCGAGGATGAACCCGTCGCAATGGAAGTACAGGCGGGAGGGGACGGTGTCGTCGGCATCGATGGCGAGGACCAGTTCGTAAAAGGCTCTCGATCGGTCGAGGTCCGACGCAGGCACGGCGATTCGAAAGGCACGCATCCACCAATTCTGACATACGTTGCCAGTTCGAACCCCCGTGCCCCGGTCATGATGTGACGTCGAGCCGCCGGAAGAACGCCATGATCACAAGGACCAACGCCACGCCGTAGGCCGCCAGTGTTGCGGCCGCAACGCCGGTCGACACGACCTGGCCGACGGCCGGGGACACCACCTGTTGCAGCAGCAGTCCGGGGAACCATCGCTGGGCGAATGCCTGGCCTTCGCCGACCACATTCTCGATCGGTCCGAACCAGAAGATGCCGGCCCCGAGCGCTATGGGCACCGACCGGACGAGCACCGCCAGTGCTGTGGCGATCAGGGCCCAACCGGTTGCCCAGCCAATGGTGCGGAGCAGGTCTGCGCCGGTGTGGCGGAGCGCCTCAGCACCGAACCAGCCGGCGGTGTCGATGTCTTGGGTGGGAGCGACAAGCGCCGCTGTGACCGCCCCGGTGGCGAAGCCGAGGACTACCAGCGCGATGGTCACCCCTATCAGGGCGGCCATCTTGCCGCCTATCAACGACCAGCGGTTCGGGTGATGGAGCAGCGCCGTGCGGAACGTTCCGCTGGCAAACTCGTTGCCTATCCGGCTTGTGAACGCTGCAAGCAACAGCACAAACCCGAAGCCAAAGGTCGCCCACGAGACAGCGGCGGTTGCGCCCCCAGGTCCACGCAACAGCTCGACCGGCATGCCGTCCCCGCTGCCTGCGAGGCCAACCCCATCGGCAGCAGAGGGTGCAGTGATGATAAGTAGAGAGGTCGCAACCGCAGCGAAGGCGACGGTCACAAGACCAGCGATTGCCCACATCCGTGGGCGGTTGAGAAGTACAAGCTCAGAGCGGATTGCGGTAATCATGATGGTTGTCCTTTGGTAGGTGCGTCGACTGCGCCGGCGCTTCGTTGTGCGAGTGTGGCGAGGTAGCGGGTCTCCAGGTCAGCCCGCTCAAGGTGCAGTTCGACCAGGTTGATGCCTGCGGCGTGGGCCTGCCGGTTGATCTGGCCTGCAAGGGCCTTCGGGTCCGTGAGGGCGCCAACGGCTACGACAATCTCGGCGTCTGTCACCGTCGAGATCATCCCGATCGGCTCCACGATCGCCTGCAGTTCCGGGAGCTGACCTGCTGCCGCTGGGCGGACGATGAGGGACTCGGCACTCGCCAGATCATCGGGGTGGCCGAGGTAGACCAGGTCGCCGTGATCGATGACGATAAGCCAGTCGCAAACGTGCTCAAGTTCGCTGAGCAGGTGCGATGAGACGATGACCGTGCGGCCTTCAGCGGCGATCTGGCCGATGAGGCGGCGAATGTCCTGCATCCCCAGCGGGTCGAGTCCATTTGTCGGCTCGTCGAGAATGACCAGCTGCGGGTCGCCGAGCAGTGATGCCGCAATGGCGAGACGCTGTTTCATTCCCATCGAGTAGGAGCCGTAGCGATCCTCACCACGACCGTCGAGGCCGACCCTGTCGATCAGTCCAGGGATCAGTGCCTCATCGTGACCGCCGAGCACGGCGAGAGCCCGTAGGTTCTCGACCCCCGTCACGGCGCTGTGGAACGCCGGCGTTTCGATCGAAGCGCCAACCTGTCCGAGGTAGGAGGCCGGCCGGTGTAGGGGTTGTCCGAGCACATCGCCGGACCCCTCTGAGGGCCGGACGAGGCCGAGCAACATCGCCATGAGCGTTGTCTTTCCCGCTCCGTTGGGGCCGATGAGCCCCGCCACCGATCCGGTCGGGACCGTGAATGACAGATTGTCGACCGCTAGCCGGCCCCGGTAGCGCTTTGTCAGGCCATGTACCGTGACGGCATCGGGCACACCGGTGGGCGCAAGGGGCCACTCAACAGGCTCCCGGTCGACTGCTGGATTGGTTCGTTCTTTCGTGAGGTTTCCCATGCCTCAACGATGCGCCTCGACGGACGTAGCGTCGTCGGGCAGATGTGGAGATCGGCCTACGTCAGGTGTTGAGATCCGGGTTGCGGGTTGGGATGGCGGCCAGGCCGCTGCGATACGCAATAACGACAAGCTGGGCACGGTCGCGGGCGTGCAGCTTGGCCATTGCCCGACTCACGTGGGTGCGGACGGTTGCCTGGCTCACAAACCACTGTTCGGCGATGTCTTCGTTGGAGAGTCCATCCGCTACGAGGACAACAACCTCGCGCTCGCGGGTGGTCAGCAGGTCGGCGAACGCTGGGTCAGGGGCGGGGCTCCCGGCCCGGCTCTGGGTGAACGCGGCGATCAACCGTCTGGTCACTCCGGGTGAGAGCAGCGCGTCGCCCCCGGCGACCACACGCACGGCCCGGATCAGCTCCGCAGGCTCGGTGTGTTTTACAAGAAAGCCACTCGCACCGGCGTCCAGCGCTTCGTACACGTACTCGTCGAGCTCGAACGTGGTCAGTACCAGGACCCGTACGTCGACAAGGTCCTCGTTTCCTGCAATCTCACGTGCCGCCGTCAGCCCGTCAACGCCGGGCATGCGGATGTCCATGAGCACAACGTCTGGTCGGTGTTCCACGGCCAGCTCGACCGCTTGTGCGCCGTCGCCCGCCTCGCCAACGACCTCGATGTCATCCTCGGAGTCGAGCAACGCCCGAAACCCGGTACGTACCAACACTTGGTCATCGGCAAGCACCACCCGGATCATCGGCTCACCCGATCCGGCCACACGATGTCGACCAGGAACCCCGAGGGCGGCGTTGGGCCGACGGTCAGCGACCCACCTGTTGCTTCAACCCGCTCCCGCATGCCGACAAGACCGAATCCACCAGACGATTCGCCCGGCGCTGCGACAGGTTCTGCGCCAGCAACTTCTGCGCCAACAGTTGCCAATGTTCCTCCCCCGTCATCGCTCACCGTCAGGTGCAACGAGCCGCCATCACCGACGTCAATGGTCACCGTCACCACCGGGTTTGCGCCACCATGGCGGCGCGCATTGGTCAGCGCTTCCTGGACCGCCCGGTACGCGGCGACGCCGACCGGCGGCGATACAAGCCCGCCATCTCCGGTCTGATTCAGGGTGACCGTCGCTCCGTCGGCCCGAGCCCGTTCGACAAGGGTGGAGATGTCGCCAAGGCTGTTCAGCGGCAGGCGCGGCGCGGCCGAGTCGGGATCTGAGTCCCGCAAGACGCCGAGGATTGATCCCAGCTCCTCGAGGGCGTCGCGACTGGCGGTACGAATGGCTTCCAACGCCACCGCCGCCTGTTCCGGTTTGTGATTCACCAGATGGGCGGCCACTCCGGACTGCACGTTGATCGTCGCCATTGCGTGTGCCACCGAGTCGTGCACGTCTTGAGCAATTCGGAGCCGCTCGCTGGCCAGTGCCCGCTCGTGGGCATGGGCAATCCGCTCCCGTTCCGCCGCCGCACGCTCACCCCGCGCCGCCAGAGCTTGACCGGCCAGCACCGCGGCGGCCCCCCAACCAACGATGAAGAGCAAGTGAAACAGCAGATCTTCGCCGCCGATCACCGAACCGACTGTCGTCGACGCGAGTAACCCGGCGACGCCCCACCATGCCCAACGCCGAGACGCCATGTAGCCCAACGCCAGCATCGAGATCGGGCCGGGCAGCAGCACGGGGCCGCCCGGGTAGCGACGGGCGAGATACACGGTGATGGCAAGGGCCACGACGGCCGCCACCGTCGTTGCCGAACGGCGCCAGAACATCAGCACCCCACCAGCGACTACCGAGCAGGCAAAGGCCAGCCCATCCACCATCCGGTCGGCGGGCTCCGCCTCGACCTGCGACGTCCCGACGACCACCAATCCGGTGATCAACAGTGCAGCGGCCACATCGACAAGCTGCACCGTACGCACCGGCGCTTCGGTCTTCATCATGATGGCAATAGTACGCGTCGGATGCGACGCCGTCGTCAGCCTGGTGTTGAGATCAGTACGGGTCGGAGTACGGCGGAGCCGGCGATGATCCCGCTGTCTCACGCCGTTGCACCGGCAACCGTGGAATAACGGGGGCCTTGGCGCCGCTGGTGGCCTGACGAGACCGGTCCGTGGCGATGTTGTAGCTATGGCGGCGGAAACGACGACGGGGCACCCGGTTCACGATCACACCGAGCAGCTGACCGCCCGCTTCGTTGACGAGCTGGATGGCCTCGGTAAGCCCGGCAAAGTCGTTGCCGGTACTGCTGAGCACCAGGATGACCCACTTCGCCTCGGTGACGATGAAGGCGCTCTCCGACGCACCCAGCAGAGGAGGGGTGTCGATGAAGACGCGCCACGACGAGTCGGTCAGAGTCTCGATGGCGAACGGCAGGGTTGAGGTGATCACATCGGCCGGACGAGCTGCTGGGATACCGGCGGGAAGGACCTTCAGGTTCGGCTGATCGGTTGCCTGCAACACCAGGTCTTTGTAACCGAACGCCGCCATGTCACCCAGGCCAAAGGCGAGCCGAATACCCAGTTGTTCGGACAGCTTGGGGCGGCGAAGGTCAGCCTCGATGGCAACCACCTGGCACACGTTGGCCATCGAGGAGGCGAGCCCGGCGGTCACCGTGGACTTGCCGGCTCCGCTCGTGAGAGAGACGATCGCCACCTTTTCCGCTCCCACCTGGGTCATGCGGAACTCGACGTTGGTTCTGATGTTGTCGAACGCGGCAACGAGATCGGTCGACGGGTTCGGTCCGTTGAGCAGTGAATGAACCGGACGGCGTCGTTCACGACCGAACCGCCTCATGGCGGGCACCTCACCGAGGAGCGTGGTGTCCAAACGTTCCCGAATGGTCTGGCTTGTATCGAACGCCCGCTTGAGCCGATCGGCAGCGAGGGCCGAGAACACACCGACGATCAGACCAACCACGATGGAAGAGATGATGATCGGTTCGGTGTCCGGGCTGATTGGCCGCCGCTTCAGCGGCGCACGGTCCAACACACCCAAAACGACTGCGCTGTCGCGAGGATGCTCCTCCACGATGCGATCCGCCACCGCGTTGACCCATGCTTCGGCAGCAAACGGCGAAGTGCTCTCGCCACGGATCCTGATGACACTCGACTGGCCGGTTGCGGCGATATCTACCCGGGTGGTGCGGAATTCCTCGGCGACATCGGCCGAGACTCGATCCTTCAGGCTTCGACTCGCCGCCTTCTCCTCAATGGAGGGCAGCAGGAAGGCCGCTTGCTGCACCGCGCCGCCACCAGTATCGAGATCATTGTTGATCTCCATGACCACCGTGGCGCTGGTCGAGTACATCCTGTCTGGCAGCACCGCGGCGAGGATGCCGCCAATCACACACAGGTAGAACGCTGCCGCCGCGACAAAGATGTATCGACCGAGAATGACTCGCAGTTCTCTTAGGTCCATTGCAACATCTCAATCCCGTGTGGTCGGTGCCAGTTCGCAGAATACGGCAAATCGCCCTCAGCTGGCATCATGTACAGCCCTCTCCAAGTGTAGAGGGCAACCCCAAAAAGTCGGAGACGAGGTCAAGCACACATAACGAGGCGAGCGATGGGGAATCGCCGGTGTCCAAGACCGCAATTTCAGCCGTCGGCCAGCGCTGCCGTAGCCCGTCGGCCGCCGATCGTGGGGCCAGGTAGTCATAGCGCTGGTTGACGACCAGCACCGGAGCTGCCGGCACGTGGGTCATCGCCGTCCTGGTGGCAGCGCCCGGAGGACAGAGCCCCTCGTCGATGATCGGATCGTCCAGTAGACCGAGCCAATAGCGGGCGGGATCCTCTTCTTCGGCCGCAGCTTCGCCGTCTGCAGCTTCCCCTACCGCAGCGTCATCTCCGGTGTCTACCGGCTCGTCCTCTGGGTCATCATCGACCGGGACATCGGTCGGCAGCTGACAGTCCACTGCAAGGCGCAGTGACAGGCCTGGGTAGTCATGGGTGCGGAAGTCGGCGCCCCTGAGCGACGCCAGTTCCCGCCATTGGCCCTCGCCGAGCCGCTCTACCAGCACCGCCAACCCATCTCTGGTCTCCTGCTTGGCGACGGCATGCGCCAAGATTGGCAGGACACCGCCCTCGCTGACCGAGACCCGTTGTCTGCCTCCGCCAACCGCCGTACTGAATACCACCGACCGCTCGCCGAGCGCATCCCGGACCGCCTCGACCGACCTCAGCGAGGGGCCGAGTGCCGCTGTCACGGCCTCTTCAGCGAACTGCGTACGCTGGGCAAGCCGGTCCGCGTCTGGTGCGGATGCTCGCAGCAGGACAAGCGAATCCACGGCCTCTGGATGACGTTGTTCGAAAGCGACTGCCAGCGGCACGGTGTCGGCCGAGGCAACGACAACCCACCGGTCGATGCTGAGCGCAGCCCGGATGCTATCCATGTCCTGGAGCAACGTGTCGAAGTTGAACGACGGCGAGTCTTCGAGTGCATCAAGGCGCTCCGAGCAGCGGTTCAGTGCGTCGCGGCGCTCCTCCCGTTCGGCGTTCAGCTCGCTGTCGTTGCCGAGGTCAACCTCGAGCCACGGCACCTTGCCAAGCTCCAGACAGCTCAGGTTGGGCTCGGAGAACCCACTCCCCCGGTGGTCGACCAAGATCACTTCTCGCTCGAGGGAGCGACCGATTTGGCGCCACTCGGCAAAGTTGTCGACGGTGCCCTGCCCAAAGTGCTCGCCGAGGAACACCAGCGGCGGGCCGGTGGTCTCGGTCGCCACACCAATCGTCGCCACGAAAATGCGCACCTGCGGGCCCTCGGGGTCGCCGTAGTTGGCCGGGGCGGACACAAAACCACAGCTGACCTTGCCATCAGTGCCACTGGGGCATGCCCACTCGGCCAGATCGTCACTTCGAGGCGTGTTGGTCGTTTGGATCTCGGCGCCGCCGCTGAGATCCGGATCTTCCCGACCGAGCGCCACAAATACGGCGATACCGAGGCACAGGAACGCCACTGCCATCACGACTTGACCGGCCATTCGCATCATGGCTTGACACCCCGGCAATCGGACGTCACACGACGTCCGGCAGCGAAGCCAATCGAGAATTGCTCATCCGGTGAATTTGATACATCCAGTACCCTGACCGGATGCGGCGAAGCGGTTTTGAACGGAGCGAATGCCGCCTTGCGTGCGCAGGCATCGCCGTCGCGCTGCTCGCTTCGGCATGCTCTGGTAGTCCCGCTCCCCCTGACGAAGCCCTCGGCATGCGGGTTGGCACCGGGCTCTTCGACCTGCAGGAATTTGAAGAGGTTGAATCCAAGTTGGGCACACCGCTGCACTTCACCGTGCAGTTCACAGGACGCAAGAGCCAAAAAGACATGAACGGCTCGGCCTTTGGGCTCCTCGCCGCCGACGGAGCCGGACTCCCGGTCATTGCCGACCGGATCACCCTTTCGATCACCGTGCCGTTGGGGTTTGGCCAAGCGAACGCCAGAACGGCCGAGGGCCGCGCTGCCATTGGCGAAAACCTCGAAGACGTGGCCGCCGGCACCTTCGATGCTGCCTACCAGCGAGTGGCGATGCGGCTCATCGAGGGCGGCTACCCGGACGCGATCATTCGACTCGGTCATGAGTTCAACGGTGCGTGGTCTCCATGGTCGTCTCGCCACAACGAGGAAGCGTATATCGCTGCCTACCGTCACGTTCACCAGATCTTCCGGGAACAGTCCGAGGACTTTCAGTTTGACTGGACCGCCATGCGAGCAGGCTGGGAGGAGTGGGCTGTCGATGCCTACCCCGGAGACGACTATGTCGACATCTTCGGCCTGGACGTCTACTGGAAGGTCCAGGAGGGCGACATCTCCTGGAGCACCGACGTGTGGGAACGAGACTTTCTCCCCGTCTTGCGCAGCCACCGAGTCCTCGCCGAGAGCCGCGGTAAGGCCGTGAGCTACCCGGAATGGGGACTGTCGGGAGCAGACAACCCGGCGTTCGTCGAGGCGATGTACGAATGGTTGGCCTCGGTCCCCGAGGACGGTGCTGGCGGATTGCACTACCACTCGTACTTCAATACCGGCGAAGAGTACTCCCTGGAGAACTTCCCGAACTCCGAAGCCGCCTACCTCCGGCTCTTCGGTAGCTGATTCAAGCGGCGAACGTCGGAGACGCTTAGGACGTTCGCACCGGCTCACCAGATTGGCCGTCGAATCAGACGTCACCGAAGGCAAAGTTCTGGATGACCTCGGACGGGGTCAGCGCCCGGTCGTACACCGCAAGCAGGAAGTAGGTTCCGAGCCATGGCCGCGTGCCGTTGCGTTCTGCGGCGAGGTGCAGACGGTGATTGCCGACCCAGTTTCCTAGGGTGTTGCCGACGGTCCCCGACGCAACCTCAACCCCGTCGACGTACACCGTCGTGGCGCCGCTGGAGTCCCTGGTGAAGACGAGGTGGATCATCTCTTCCTGCAGCGACCCATTGGCCTCGGTCGGCGGCTGCCCCTTCGAGTTGGTCGCCTTGGTACGCAAGAAGACGTCGAGGTCGGCGCCGCTCTGAATCATGCCGACGTTGCGGGCATTGGGGTTGGCCGAGATGCCGAACGGCATCGCATTGTTCTGCACGATGTCCGAAGGTTCCAGCCACATCTCGACGGTCACTTCGCCGGACGCCTTGACACCGTTGTTGATCTTGGTCGCCGCCTTGGTGGAAGCGATGACGGTGGACTGATCGATACGTAGACCGCTGGGAACCCTGGTGGTTCTACCGACGTTCTCGATCGACAGGTTGAGGGCGACCCCCTCCTTGTCCTTGATGCTGGAACCATTGGGCTCGTTGAACGGATAGAAGGCGACCAGGTCATCGGTAACACGAGAGTCCGGCGTGATGTTGATCGATGACGTCGTGACCTCGGAATCGCCGAGACCAGCTCGGAACGTTCTGGCCTTCACCGTGGTGGAGACGGTCAGATCGAATGGCGCGGTGAACAAGGTTGACGCCGCGGTCGGGTCGCTGCCATCGGTGGTGTAGCGAACTTCGGCGTTTGGCACCGTGCTTGCCATGGTCACCGTGACCGAGCCTGGATAGTTGCCGGACGGTGGGTCAATCGATGGTGGCGGCGCCTGACTGCCTGCGGAGATGACCTCGATAAACATGTTGTCGGCCGTGGTCTTCTCACCGTCGTCACCCTCCCAGCGGAACTCATAGGTTCCGGCGGCAGGAAGTGTCACGGTTGCGGTCGGGCTTGAAGCGTCGGAGAAGACGGCGGTGTCAGGTCCAGAAACCTGTGTCCAGCTGGTGGTCAGCGTTCCTGGCGGGATCGGGTTGCCGTCGTCGCTGGCGGCCGCGGCCATCTGAGCGACCTCGCCCTGGACCAATGTGATGTCCGGGCCGGCGGTGGCCACTGGGGCGTAGTTCGCCGGCGGCGGGAACGGACCGGACTGGTAGTTCTGGGTGATCTCGGCCTGCGACAGATCGGAGCTGTACACCGCCATGAGGTACATGTCGCCACGCCACGGATTGACGCCTTCGCCGCTGTTGGCGATGCTCAGGCCATAGCCGGCGGCCCAGGCGTTCAGCGAACCGCCGCGGTAGCCGTCCCACGCCTTGAGGCCGTCGATATACACCGAGGCGGTGTTGTCCGGCCGCATGACATACACAAGCTGGTGCAGCTGCGGAGGCAGCACGCCGCCACTGGACAGCGACGGCTTGCCATCGCTGCTGGTCGTGACTGTACGCAGAGACATCTCAAGCGCTCGACCGTCCTGGGACAGCTCAAGGTTCTGCTGACCGCCGGTTGATGGAGCCAGGTTGAACAGGGTGGCATCGCCGATGTCAAACGTCACCGGGTCGATCCACATCTCAACGCTGACGCCCTGGCTGGCCTGGACGTTGGTGTTGATGTCGTTCACGCCGGTGGCGGTCTGGATGATCGATGGGCCGTTGATCCGCAGCGCATCGAGATCCGACAGCCAGGTGACGTCGGCTCCGGGCTCGATGGTGAGGTCGTGCACCGTTCCGACCTGAGACGAGTCGCCAACGGTCGTGCCGCCGTCCTCGTCAAAGCGGTACAGGGCTTCTAGTCCGTTGCTCACCCGGTCAGGGGCGGGGAGGATGGAATACACCCGCTCGGTCGTGCTGCTGTCGATGAAGCCGTCTCGGAAGGTACGGGCCTTGATCGTCAGGGCTTCGGTCACAAAGAACGGCTCGTCATAGAGCGTCGACGTTGCCGTCGGCTCGCTGCCGTCGGTGGTGTAGCGAATCTCGCCGGCGCGGGTATCGGTGAACATCTCCACCTTGGTGAGACCAACGCTCGAACCGGAGTCCGGCGTGATCGTCGGCGCATCGGCGGTGATCTGGCGAACATCCAAGTTGCCGTAGGTGGCATCGACGTGGTGGGCCACGAGTACCAGCGAGCCGGTATCCGGCGCGTCGGGTGGGAGTGCGGTGACAATGTCCCAGTCTGATGGCTCAGATGTGCCTTCTGGCCATACCTTGAGGCGGTACAGCGGACCGTCGCCGCCGCCCGTCTCGGCTTGGATCTTAAAGGTGTAGGTGACCCCAGCGGTCAGCGTTCGGCCGCTCAGATCTTCTGCGACCAGGGTGGCGTTTGAATCACGAATTTCCAGGCGCTCGGCGTTGACGTCGTCGCGGTAGCGGTACCAGACCAGGGCGCCGACCTGTCCGGCGAAACCGTACTTCGGCTGGGTGAATTCGGCCTGGGTGTGACCACGCCAGTGAGGGATGAATCCAACGCCCGGACCACCGGACGGGGCCTCATAGCCCTCAGGATCGAAGCTGTTGATCGTGATGGGGACCTCGGCCTCGAACGATGACCAGCTGTTGTCGCCAAAGGCGATGAGACGGTCGTAGCCGATCTCTTCGATCTGCAGTTCGTTGCCGGTGATGCTCCAGCGGCCGTCCACCGGTTGCGACACGTCGTAGAGGTCGGTGACGGTGCTCCAGTCGACCGAGTACGGGAGCGGCCAGTCGTTGCCGGGGGTGTAGTTGACGAGCACATCGAGGGTGGAGGCGTTGAACTCCTCATCGACGGCGCGCAGGGTGATCGTGTTGAGCCCGGGGTTGAGCAGCGACGCATCAACGTCCGCGTTGAGGTCGCCGTCGACGACAAGTCGACGGGTACAGCTCACGCCGAGCTCACAGTCGGTCGAACCGATTCCCATCAACGACGGTTCGGACCCGTTGACCGCAAAGGTCAGTGAGCGAATGCCATCGGCGTCGGTGACACGGCCACGAACGTTGATGTCGGGCTGAGCCAAACCAAGCGAACCGAAGTTGAGAACGTCGGTCTCGGCAAGCAGGCCGCCCTCGCCGTCAAAGATGACGAACGACGGAGGACCGTTTTGGCCGGTGCCGGTGATTGGGATCGGATCAAAGTCCGAAAGGAAGTAGTCGACCAGTGCAGAGTGCGGCGGTACGTTCGCCACCTGCGGGTTCGCGTTGCCGGCAAAGGGCCCGATGCGGGCAACCGACTTGTTGATAGTGCCGGACCAAATGGTCTGCCAGGTGTTGCCTCGGTCAGGCGAGTACTCAAATGTCCAGGTCGTTCCGACACGAGTGACCCGCAGGTGACTCGGCGCTGCACCAGGAACGGTGGCAAAGGACTTGGCGCTCAGCGAGTTGGCAGACAGGACGCCGACGAAGGCCTTTGTCCCGGTGCCGTCGTTTGAAAGGTCGAAGCGAACGAGGTTGTCATCGTCCTGCTCAAAGACCAGGCCCTGCAGCTGGAAGTTGAAGTCCACCGGCGACTCAAAGCCCGCCTCGACCACAAAGTCGGTGTCGGGCACGGCTTGGAGGACACGCAGCGCACCGTTGTTGTTTGGCGTCAGGTCATGGCGGACGCCCGGCGGAACGCTGAGCGTCAGCAGGTCGCCGTCGAGCAGGAACGTGCTGTCCTGGCGTGGATCGTCAACGAACCAGCGAGCGTCGAGCGAGCTGTCGCTGAAGTTGTCGGAGAAGGCACCACCGGGACAGGCCTGGGTGGTGAACGTCCGGTTCGGGCCGGTGCCGGTGTTACCTGCCGCGTCATTGGAAGAGACGCCGTAGTGGTAGGTGGTCCCGCAGAGGACCGGCTCGATGACCACGCTGTGGTTTCTGGTCGCCGTGTTCTCGATCAGCGGGCCGTCGCCGTAGCTATTGGTGACGCCCCAGTCAATCCTGGTTGTCGCCGGCTCGTCGGTGGTCCAGGTGATCGTTGCCGACTGCGAGGTCGGCGACTCGGTAACCGAAGCAATGTTGGTGATGACCGGCGGGGTCAGGTCGGGACCGGTGCCGCCGTCTTCGGGCACGATGGGAGCGTCGGTGTTGAAGAAGTAGTCGATCGAGCCGAGCACCGCCGGCGGGCTGGCCTTACCCGTTGAGGTGTTGCCGATGTACGGGCCGACATAGATGGACTCGATCGCGACCACCAGGCTGGCGACGGTGGTCCAGGTCGTTCCGTCCGGCGAGTGGGACATGGTCCAGATGTTGCCGGTCCGATTGACCCGCACGTAGTGGTCGGTGGACTGAGGCAGTACGCCGTAGTGGAAGTTGGTCGTCGGGACGTTGTCCAGCACGCCGATGGCGTAGGTCCGCAGTTGGTTCCCATCATGGTGGACCTCAAAGCGGAGATAGGAGTCCTCGTCCTCTTCAACGACGATGCCCTGAACCTGGAAACGCTTGTTGAGAACGGTCTCGAACTTGGCTTCTACCTCGAAGTCGCCGATGGGGCCGGGCTGACGTAGGCGTGCAGCCTGGTTCTCATCGGTAAACAGGTTGTGCTCGGAGTCGGCGGGCACCGACAGCACCACGTTCTGGTCTGACAGATTGACGCCAACGTCGCCGACGGGGTCAAAGACGGTCCAGAACGGCATCAGCGAACCGGTGCTGAAGTCGTCGGAGCGAACCGGCGGACAGACGTCGGTCTGGAACGAGACCATGTCGGCGACGGTGGTGCCGATTTCGGTCGAGGACTGGGGCCGGAAGAAGTACGGCGTATCGCAGCGCAGGTAGTCGAGGGTGACGCTGTGGCTCATCGTCGGCGTCTCATCGATGATGCGCTCAGACAGGTCGGTGGTGGCGCCGTGGTCGACCCGGGTGTCAGCGTCGACGTTGGTGTCCCACGTCACGACGGCCCGGTGGGAGTCATTGGTGACGGCCACGTTGGAGATCTGCGGTGCGTCGTCGTTCAGGTCGCCGCTGGTCTTACTCTCGAAGTAGTCGACTTCGACGGTGTAGGCCGGCGAGGTGCTGCCGTGGGCGGTACCCAGGATGCCGACCGCGTTGAGGCTGATGGGGATGTTGGCGACCGGAAGGTCGAACCACCGGGTGCCGTTGTAGGAGCGCTGGAAGGTCCAGGTGTCACCGGAGCGGATGGTGCGGAGGAACCGCGTGGCGATACCCGGCAGGTTCTTCTTGACGACCTGAGAGGCGTCACCGTCGACCATCTTGTAGGCGACGGCTTTTGCCCGCGTGCCGTCATGCTCGACCGTGAAGCGGAGCCAGTTGTTGGCGTCCTGCCAGAACAGCAGACCCTGGCCTTGGAATTGCTGCGTCGGAACCGATGCGAACCCGGCGACGACGTCAAGATCCTCATCGCCAACAGCCTGGAGCAGGCGAGGCGCAAAGTCTCGGCCTTCCCACAGGTCGTGACTGGGTCCCGCAGGCATGTCGATAAGGAGGGTGGAGCCGGTGAGCGAGAACGTGGTGTCGCCCTGGGGATCGCTCACCATCCAGAACGGGTTGAGC
>CAZSTV010000059.1:0-25784 GCA_964609665.1 uncultured Acidimicrobiaceae bacterium | reverse complement strand
TCGGCTTGGGAAGGCGTCCAAGCAATTGGCGGCGACCTCGGCGCGACGGTTGACTTCATCGAGACGCAGGACTCGACTGACTACGCAACCAACATCGACAGCTTCATCGACCAGGGCTACGACGTGATCGTGACCGTCGGTTTCGCTCTTGGTGAGGCCACGGGCATCGCTGCCGACGAGAACCCCGACGTCTACTTCGTCGGCGTTGACCAATTCCAGGGTGAGGAGCGGGCGAACGTTGCCGGCCTCATCTTCGCTGAGGACCAGGCCGGCTTCCTCGCCGGTGCCCTCGCAGGTCTGCTGACCGAGAGCAACACCGTTGCTCAGGTTCTCGGTACTGACCTGGTCCCGCCGGTCGTGGCGTTCAAGGAAGGCTTCGACGGTGGTGTTGCGTACACCAACGCCGACGCTGAGGTCATTGCCACCTACCACCCCGGTGGTCTCGACGTTGCCTTTACCGACCCGGACTGGGGCGCAAGCACGGCCCGTCAGGCGCTGGACAATGGTGCTGACGTGGTCTTCGCCGCCGGTGGTTTGACCGGAAACGGCGGCCTGGCCGAGGTGGCAAAGGAAGGCGGAAGCGCCTTCTGCATCGGTGTTGACACCGACCAGTGGGAGACTGTTCCCGAAGCACAGCCGTGCCTCGTGACCAGCGCCATGAAGCTGATCGTCCCCGGCGTCGGTGACATCATCAGCGCATGGAACGACGGCAGCGCTCCGGCCGGAAACTTCCTTGGCGACGTTGGCCTTGCCGACTACCACGACTTCAGCAGCGTCATCTCTGACGACGTGCAGACCCAGATTGCCGAACTGACCCCGATGGTCATCTCCGGCGAGGTCTCGACGGGCTACGCCCCGTAACGGAACGGCAAGACCGCAACACCCATGGGGGATTGCCCCGTGGTTTCACTATGTTGAATCCGGTGCTCGGGCTACGCTCGGGCACCGGATTTCAGTTTTGAGGACAGGGGAGCGCACCGGGTGGAGAGGGTTCAATGGCGTTTGGTTGTCATGCCGGTGTTGGCGGTCGTGCTTGGACTCGCCTGCGGAGCGGTGCTGATTCTGCTCTCCGGCGACAACCCGGCGGTGGCCTACTGGGGGATGTTCCAAGGGTCGCTCGGCGGTTCTGACGCCTTCGGTCGAACCTTGGAGAAGGCAACCCCGCTGGTGCTCGGCGGACTGGCGGTGGCGTTCGCGTTCAAGGCCGGCCTGTTCAACATCGGCGGTCAGGGCCAGCTGCTGCTCGGCGCGGCTTTCTCAGCCTGGGTCGGCTATCGATTTGGTCTTCCCGCCATCGTTCATATCCCGCTGGCGCTCCTGGTCGGTGCCGTGATGGCGTCCACGCTTGGTGCGCTCGCCGGTCTACTGAAGGCCACCCGAGGCACGCATGAGGTCATCAGCACCATCATGTTGAACTTCGTCGCCGCCAACCTGACCGAGTGGCTTGTCAGCCGCGACGGTCCCTGGAATGACCCCGACGGCGGTGCTCTGGCCAGGACACCGTTGATACGGGAATCGGCCAGACTGCCTCGGGTTGGCGACCTGCCGACCGGCTTCCTGGTCGCGGTGCTCGCCGCGGTGTTGATCTGGTGGGTCGTCAGCCGTTCAACGCTGGGGTTCGAGGTGCAGACCGTCGGCGCAAACGCCAAGGCCGCCACTTACGCCGGTATCAGCGTCACCAGGATCACCGTCATCGCCATGACCATCAGCGCCGCCCTTGCCGGGCTTGGTGGCGCAATCCAAACCCAGGGCGTCATCGACCGGTTTGAGCCCGGGTTCAACACCGGCCTCGGTTTCGACGGCATCACCATCGCGCTGCTGGCCAGGACCAACGCGCTGGCCGTCATCCCCGCGGCGTTGCTCATCGGCGCAATGGATGCAGGCTCGACGCTGATGCAGGCCAGGCCCGATGTTGAGCCCGAGGTCATCAACGTCATTCAGGCGTTCATCCTGTTCTTCGTTGCCGCCCCGACGGTGGTCCGCTGGTTGCTCAGACTCCGCGACGACGCCGACGACAACGGCTTTGAACTTGCGACCGGGTGGGGTGCCGCATGAGCATCGCCCAGTTGAACAAGCGGTTTCTCCTAGCGTTCCTTGCGGTGGTGGCCGTGATGATTGCCAGCTACCAGTGGGACGACGGCCAAACCACCGCCGTTGCAGCCCGCACCGTACGAGAAGCAGCGCCGCTCATCCTCGCCGCGCTCTGTGGTCTTGTCGGTGAGCGGTCCGGGATCATCAACATCGGCATCGAAGGTCAGATGTTGCTCGGCGCATTCGTCGGCTTCATGGCCGCGTCGGCAACCGGGAACCTCTGGATCGGCGGGTTGGCTGCCATGGCCGTCGCGGCGGTGGCCGGGCTGTTCCTGGCGTGGACCTCCATCGTATTCAAGATGGATCAGATCATTGCCGGCACGGTGATCAACATCTTCGGCATCGGCGTGACCAGCTTCCTCTACGTCCAGGGCCGGACCATGCCGTCGATTCCAAACTGGCCCATCCCCGGGCTTGACGAACTGCCGCTGTTGGGCCGGATGCTCTTCAACCACGGGCCGCTGACCTACATCGCCATTCTGGCCGTGGTCGTCGTTCACATCGCCCTGTTCCAAACCCGGTGGGGGTTGCGAACTCGGGCCGTTGGCGAACACCCCGGCGCGGCGGACACCGTCGGCGTTCGGGTCTTCCGGCTTCGGTACGTGAACCTGGCCCTGGCGGGCACCCTGGCCGGCCTTGCCGGTGTTGCGCTGTTGCAGTCGGCGTCGGTATTCAACCGTGGCATGACAAACGGCAAGGGCTTCATCGCGTTGGCCGTGATGATCTTTGGTCGCTACCGGCCGTTCGGTGTGATGTGGGCGGCGCTGCTCTTCGGCTTCTTCAACGCTTTGCAGGCCCAGCTCCAGTTCAAACAGGTGGTCGAGGTGCCACCGCAGTTCTTTGGCATGATCCCGTTCGTCCTGACGATTGCCGTCCTGGCCATCGCCGGATTGTCGAGCAGACCGCCGGCGGCCATCGGCCAGCCGTATGAGACGGAGTGATGATGGCGTCTGACGGCTCAGCATCGCCCCCTCAAGCACCCCTCGCTCAAGCACCCCTCCTTCAAGCAAAAGGTCTGACGAAGAGGTTTCCGGGTGTCATCGCCAACGACAACGTCGACCTGACCCTGCATTCCGGAGAGATTCTCGGACTGCTCGGAGAGAACGGGGCCGGGAAGTCAACCCTGGTGAAGATGCTGTTCGGTATCTACCAGCCGGACGAGGGCACCATCATGCTCCGGGGTGAAGAGGTCACCAGCGACGGCCCCGGCGAAGCGATCCGCCGCGGCATCGGCATGGTCCACCAGCACTTCCAACTGGTTCCCCCGCTGACGGTGGCGGAGAACATCGTGCTCGGTGCCGAGACCACGAGGGCCGGTGGATTCCTGAACCGGCGTCGGGCCGAGGCCGAGGTGAAAGAGCTGTCCGAACGATACGGCCTGTCGGTCGACCCGACCAGCGTGGTCGGGGATCTGCCGGTTGGCATCCAACAGCGGGTCGAGATTCTTAAAGCGTTGTATCGCGGTGCGGAACTGCTCATTCTGGACGAGCCAACCGCGGTGCTCACCCCGCAGGAAACCGATGAGTTGCTGGCCATCCTGCGAGACCTCGCCTCGGGCGGCGTCGGCATCATCTTCATCACCCACAAGCTGCGAGAGGTGCTGGCCCTGACCGACCGGGTCACAGTCCTTCGGCGGGGCAAGTCCGTAGGCGATGTGGCCACTGCCGACGCAACATCAGAGTCGCTCGCGGAGCTGATGGTCGGCCGTTCGGTTGTGCTGCGGGTAGACAAGTCATCAAACGATCCCGGCGACGTCGTGCTGTCGGTCAACGACCTCAGCGTCAAAGATGACCGCAAGCAGGACAGCGTCAACGGCGCAAGCTTTGAGGTGCGGGCCGGAGAGATTCTGGGTGTCGCAGGGGTGGAAGGCAACGGCCAGCGGGAGCTTGTCGAAGCCATCACCGGCATTCGGCCCATCGCCGGCGGTCGGGCCACGGTGGCCGGTGCGCCTGTCTCGGCCAAGCCGCGGCGAGTGCGTGAACTCGGCGTTGCCTACATTCCCGAGGACCGGGAACGGGACGGCCTCGTCGGCGTGTACTCCATTGCGGACAACCTTGTGCTGACCGACTACAACAAGGAGCCGTTTGCGACTCGAGGCGTCCGCAAATTTGACGCCGTGGAAGAACAGGCCACCGAGTTGGTCGAGCGCTACGACGTACGTACGCCAAGCATCGAGACGCCCGTGAAGTCTCTGTCCGGCGGCAACAAACAGAAGGTCATCGTTGCGAGGGAACTGAGCCACGGCAACCAGCTGGTGGTGGCGTCACAGCCGACCAGAGGGGTGGATGTCGGCTCGATAGAGTTCATTCACAACCAGTTGATCGAGGCCCGCGATGGCGGCGCCGCGGTGCTGCTGGTGTCGGCCGAGTTGGATGAAATCTTCAGCCTTTCCGACCGGATCGCCGTGATCTACGAAGGATCGATTGTGGCCATCGTCGATCCGGAGACGACCACCCGGGAAGAGATCGGCCTGCTGATGGCGGGAGCCACGCCCAACGCCTGACCTAGAGGCCCGGCCCCACCACACGGCGGGCACGGTGGGGCTACGCTCGACACGATGTTCGGCCTTATCACCGGTAGCGGTTTCTACGACATCCCAGAGCTCGTCGATCGAAAGGTCGAGCACATTGACACTCCCTTTGGCGGCCCCGTACCGGTGACCACGGGGAGCTGGCGGGGGCGTGATGTCTGCTTCATTCCTCGCCACGGAGCCGATCACTCGGTACCGCCCCACGGCATCAACTACCGGGCCAACATTGCGGCGCTCAAAGCCATCGGCGCGACCTCGATTGTGGCCACAGCAGTCAGCGGCGGGATCCATCCGGAGATGACTCCCGGTGCAATCGTGGTCATCTCCGACTTCCTCAACTTCTCGTCCGGCCGTGAGGTGACGTTCTTCGACGGGAGCAAGCGCCCCATCGTTGCCGAAGCGATCGAAGCCCAAACCGGTACTGGGAACGAGGGCGGGCCTGGCCCCGAACAGATGGTGAAGGTGGTTCACACCGACATGAGCGCCGCCTACCACCCCGGTCTGCGGGCCACCATCGTTGCGGCGGCCGCGGCGGAGTCAATCGACGTCATCGACGGTGGTGTCTACTGCACGTTCGACGGACCCCGGTTTGAGACCCCGGCCGAGATCGCCATGGCCAAAACCCTTGGCGGTGACCTTGTCGGCATGACCGGGTTTCCCGAGGTGGCCCTGGCGGTGGAGGCCGGCATCCCGTACGCATCGATCGGCGTCATCTCAAACCTGGCCGCAGGCATAAGCGAAGAGCCGCTGTCGGCGGCAGACATCATGACGTTGATAGACACCACTGCCGAACCGCTCTACCGGCTTATCTCACGGACCGCGGAACTGGTCGGCGAACGTGGACTTGGAGACTGACGTGGGATCGGTCGACCATCCACAGCACTCAGCGGCGACAAGCGATGAGGAGCGTGCGTTGGCGGCGCAACTCATCGATACCGCGTTGGCCATGAATACCAGAGGCATCAACAACGGCACCTCGGGCAACGTGTCGGTCAGGGTTGACGGCGGCATGTTGATCACTCCGTCCGGTGTCCGATACGACGATTTGGTCCCGGACGCCATCATCAAGATGGCTTTCGACCAGTCGTGGCGTCCGCTTGGCCCGGTCGGCGACGCGGCTGCCCACCTTCGTCCGTCATCGGAGTGGCGGTTCCACCTCGATGTGCTGGCCTCTCGTCCCGATGCCAACGCCGTGGTCCATGCTCACCCGATCTCGGCGACGGCGCTGTCAGCCCACAGCCGCGGCATCGAGGCCTTCCACTACATGGTGGGCATGGCGGGCGGCCATGACATCCGTTGCGCCGAGTACGCCACCTTCGGCACCGAAGCGCTCTCCGAGAACGCACTGCGGGCGCTGGAAGGGCGGAAGGCGTGCCTTCTTGCCCACCATGGCATCTTGGCCGTCGGGCGAGACATGGCTTCGGCGCTCGGCCTTGCGGTCGAGGTTGAGGTCTTGGCGGGGCAGTACCTGGCGGCGCTTGCCATTGGCGAACCACCGCTGCTCACCGAGCAGCAGATGGACGAGGTATTGGCGAAGATGGAATCGCCGGACGGCTACGGCTCATCACCGGAACCCGACTAGCGCCGCCGCTGGCCGCGGCGCCACCGGTTGGGACTATCTTCTAGGGATGAGAAGCCTCGATTGGGTTGATGGCGCCATTGAGATGGTCGACCAGACAAAGTTGCCGCAGATCACCGAGACGCTGCGCATCGAGACCGTGCCCGACCTGGTGGCCGCCATCAAGCGGCTGTCGGTCCGTGGTGCGCCCGCCATCGGCGTCGCCGGCGCCTACGGCGTGGCCATGGCGGCGACCATCCACCCGCCGGACACCGACAGAGCGGCCTTTGACGAGGCTGTTGCAGCGCTACGCAACGCCCGCCCGACCGCGGTGAACCTGGCGAAGATGGTTGACCGAGTCGCCCCGATTGCGGTTGGCGATCCCGGCGCGGCACTTGCCGAGGCTCACCGGATTCGTGACGAAGAGCTACAGGCATCCATCGACATGGGCGAGCTCGGGGCCGACCTGGTCGCCGAGCTGGTGCCGGACGAGATCTCGGTCGTCGGTGACCGCCTCATCAGAGCGATGACCATCTGCAACACCGGTGGTCTCGCCGCGGTGGAGCGAGGTACCGCCCTTGCGGTCATCCAGACCTTGCACGAGCGGGAGATGCTGCACGAAGCGTTGCCAGCAGAGACCCGACCGCTGCTCCAGGGCGGGCGGCTGACCACCTGGGAGTTGCAGCGGATGGGAGCGCCGTTCCGCCTGCTCGTCGACTCGGCCGCACCGTTTCTGTTGGCCCGAGGGGCCGCGGACGTGGTGTTGATCGGCGCCGACAGGGTGGCCGCAAACGGTGACACGGCAAACAAGATTGGCAGCTTTGCCATGGCGCTCGGCGCGGCCAATGCCGAGGTGCCGTTCATTGTCGTCGCCCCGGAATCGACCGTGGACATGGACACCCCGTCCGGCGACACCATCGAGATTGAGGATCGCGGCGCTGACGAGGTTGCCGCCATTCGCGGCATCCCGGTTGCGCCGGAAGGTAGCAATGCCGTCAACCCCGCCTTCGACGTCACACCGGTCAACCTGATCACCGCCCTGGTAACCGACAAGCGGGTCGTGCGGTTCGACCGCGGTGAGAAGCTATGAGCACTGCTGGAGCGGTAACCCGCCTTGTCGGCGACTACCTGGTCCCCGGCGAAGGTGACGGCGTTGTCATCGCCAACGGCGCCATCGACATTGACGCCGAAGGTCGTGTGGTTGCTGCCGGTGCCGAGGCGGACCTGGCCCCCGCACCGGAGTCGGTCAGCCGTCTCGGTGGGCTGCTCATGCCCGGGCTCGTGAACGCCCACGCCCACACCCCGATGACGCTGGTCCGCGGGGCGGGGGACGGCCTACCGCTCGCTCGTTGGCTGCGGGAAGGCGTGTGGCCACGAGAGGCGAAGATGACGCCGGAAGACGCCTGGTGGGGGATGACTATCGGTTCGGCGGAAATGTTGCTCGCCGGGGTGACCACCAGCTGCGAGATGTACTTCTTTGAGGAAGCGATCATGGATGCGGTCGCGACCACCGGCGCCCGAATGGTGCTCACCCCCGGCGTTGTTGCTGCGATGATGCCCGATGGTGACGTCAGCGGGCGGGTGGAAGAGATTGCCGCGTTCCACGCCGCCAACCACCGTCCCGAAGCCGGGCTGAGCGTCGGCTTTGCGCCCCACTCCGTGTATGACCTTTCGCCGGAACAGTGCGAGGCGCTTGCCCGCCACGCTCAGGCGGCCGACGCGCTGTTTCATATCCACCTCGAAGAAACGACGGCCGAGCGCGAGCTGGTGCTCGAACGGTACGGCAAGACCGCAACCCAGGTCCTGGCCGACTCCGGT
Source organism: uncultured Acidimicrobiaceae bacterium (assembly GCA_964609665.1). Classification (GTDB taxonomy): domain Bacteria; phylum Actinomycetota; class Acidimicrobiia; order Acidimicrobiales; family SZUA-35; genus JAHELU01. The sequence goes on along the minus strand of CAZSTV010000059.1, from coordinate 17,787 downwards.
GTTCTTGAAGGCAAGGTGCTGGCTGCGCACGGCGTGTGGTTGGACGAGACCGACCGGCGGCTGCTCGGCGAAGCGGGTGCCGGTGTTGCCCACTGCCCGCAGTCAAACCTCAAGCTGGGCTCGGGCATTGCACCGGTCGTCGAGATGCTCAACGCCGGAATCTCGGTTGGGGTTGCCACCGACGGGCCCGCGTCCAACGACGATCTTGACCTGTGGGAAGAGTTGAAGTTGGCACCGATGTTGGCTCGGGGACGAGACCATGATCCTCAGGTGATGGACGCCACCACCGCACTCGGTCTCGCCACCCGCTCCTCGGCCGCAGCCATCGGTCTCGATGACGTTGGCTATCTTGCGCCGGGAACATGGGCCGACATCGTGCGGGTTGACGTTGACCAGCCGGCGTTCAGCCCCGGGTTGGACATGCTGTCTCACCTGGTCTTCGCCGGGTCGTCGCGCTTCGTCACCGACGTCTGGGTTGGTGGACGACACCTGGTCGACGACGGCAACCTCACCACCGTCGACGTACCGGAAGCGGTCGCCCAGGCCAGGGAGCGCGGCCGCCGCCTGGCGTCCTAAGTCTTCGCCGGGCCGAGGCCGGTTCGAGTCCACATCGAGAAGTCTTCGCCGGGACCTGTACATCGGGACTGCCACATCGTGATCTTTTCTTGATCATCGGTGGCGCGCGTGCGAAGCTACCTCAAACGGAGGATTGTGAATCACTTCACAAAGTCCTCCGATCTAGAGGTTGGAGGAAGCGTCATGCGTGTTGAGCAGTTGGCCATTCCAGCATTGCGAAACGTTGCCAACAGGCAATGGCTCGCAAACCTGATGTTCCGATGGGACAAGTGGGGCAATCCACTTGGTCCCGATCGCTACACCTACCCGTACCCGATCTACGACAGGATGCGACAGGACGGTCCCGTCTCGTATCGGGCGCTCTACACCCAGTGGTTCGTCGTCGGGCACGCCGAAGCCCGGGAGGTGCTCTCGTCGCAAAACGTCATCGTGTCGCCCCAGCGAGAGCTGCTCAAGATCATCCGGCCGTACAACCACCTGAGCCCAACCGCCTGGGCGTTCTTCGACCACTTTCTTCTCTTCATCGATCCGCCCGATCACACCCGCCTCCGCCGATTGGTGGCCAAGGCGTTTTCACCCCGCCAGATTTCACGAATCGAGGAGTCGACCGAACGTATGGCCCAGCGACTTGTCGATGACATGCTCGCCACCGCCGGCTCCGACCGCACCCCGGTCGACGTGTTCAGCAATTTCGCCGGGCCGCTGCCGATCAACGTGATCAGCGAGTTGCTCGGCATCCCGGAAGACCGTTGGTCGTGGGCCGCGGAAATCTCCGATCACATCTCGGTCATTGGCAACGTGATGGTGGGCTTCGATCCCGGCCCGTGCAGTAAGGCCATCGAGGACATGCGCGGCTACTTCCTGAACCTGGCCGAACAGCGCCGTAAGGACCCGCGAGATGACCTGATCACCGAGCTTGCCACCGTCGATGAGGACGGGGATCGCCTCAGCGACGACGAGCTGGTATCGATGATCGGGATTTTGATGTTTGCCGGACACGAGACCACCAGCGGGTTGCTCGGCTCGTCGATCATCGCACTGGCGGACCATCCGGAGCAGCGGCGGCTCATTCGCAACGAGCCTTCGCTGTGGGAGAACGCCGTTGAGGAGTTGTTGCGGTGGGACACGCCGCTGCAGATCGATCCACGAACGGCCGCCGCTGATTTCTCGATCGGCGATGCCCACATCTCTGAAGGCCAGAACATTCTCGTGATGCCGGGTGCCGCCAACCGGGACCCAAACTTCTACACCGACCCGAACGTCCTGCGCCTCGACCGGGAGGACCCACAACCGGTCTCGTTCGGCCACGGCATGCACCACTGCCTTGGGCATGCGTTGGCCAGGATGGAAACCAGGGTCGGGCTCAAGGCGTTCGTCGAGGCCTTTGGCGACTACACCATCGATCACGCCGACGTTGCGTGGAAACAATCCATCGCTACCCGGGGACCGGTGCATCTGCCGGTGCGGCCGGGTCCCAGATCCTCCGACTGAGGCCACCCGCCACAGCGGCGCAGACGTTTCAACCGCAAGGCAATAGCGGCGGCGCCCATCAAAGGGTTCGTACTCTGCCTATCATCGAGCTGAGTGGTGGGTGATTCACTTCTTACCAGGCTTCTGGTGCGCTTCCCGTGGATCGGGCCTCGGCTCGTCTTCCGGCTTCAGGCCGCCGGGCACGGCTACCCCGATTGCGACTGGCCCGAAGTGGCCCGCCAAGTCGTCCGTCATCACCCCGATGTCCTCAGCGTTGACGTTTTCGACACCTGCGTTGTCCGAGAACTCGTCGGCGACCATGCCATCGAACACGCCATCGACCACGTTCTTGCCGCAGAAACGCCAGCGCAAGGACAAGACCGCGCCGCGGTGGCCGATCGGTTGGAGCGGGAGATGTGCGCGCCGGTCCCCGGCACCGCAGAGGCGCTGGACCGGGTACGTGAGGCCGATGCCTCCGTGGTCTTTCTTTCCGACACCGACCGCTCGTCGGCGTTGCTGACCGGGATCCTTGCCGACAGCGACATCTTCAAAGACGGCGACCATCTGATCGCCTCGTGTGAAGCCGGGGCCACCAAGTCCGAAGGGGCGCTGTTCTCAACGACCTGGCCCAACCGCTCGGGTAACCAGGTGGTGTGGCACGCCGGCAATCACCTCTGGGCGGACGTGACCATGGCGGCTTCGGCGGGCATCACCCCGATCCCGATGACCGAGGCCGACGCCAACCGGTACGAACTGGCCATGGCGGTCGAGCCGACCGGCTACGGGCCAGCGGTGGCCGGGGCCGCCCGCCAGGCCCGCCTGGCCATCGAGGCCGAACGTCGGGCCGGCTCTCTCGACCATCATCAAGCCGACATCCAGGGGCTCGGGGCCGACGTCGCCGGCCAGTCGATGGTCGCGTTCGTGTTGTGGGTGGCAGAACAGTGTCGGGCCGAGAACATCGACCACGTCGGGTTCCTGGCCAGAGACGGTGAGCTTCCGCTGATCTTGGCCGACGCCATCCCCGCTGATCATTGGGGCGGGCGCAGCCTGCACTACCTGCATTGCTCACGCCTCACCTGGTCGCTGGCCGCAGCGTCGGTGCTCGGCGTTGACCAGTGGGTGGGGGAGGGCATTGCCCACGACGACGCGTTCATCCACACCAACCGCCATCAGGTGCCGCTCGAAGCGCTGCTGGCACGGATTGGCCTGGTCGGGGCCGACCTCCAGGGCGAGGCCAAGCATTCATGGCTTGCCGGGTTGGACCTGAACAACCCGCTCCCGGAGTTTGCCGTCGAAGACTGGAACGCACTGCTCGTCGATGACTCGGTGCGGGAACGCATCGGGGCTCGGGCCGACGAACGCTTCAAGCTCATCGTCGATTGGCTGCGGTCGCAGCAGATGCCATCCGGTCGCTACGGCCTTGTCGACGTCGGCTGGCGAGGGCGACTGGCATGGCACGTCTCGGCTGTTCTCTCCGAGGTGGTTGGCGAAGAGCCGGTGCACCTTCATTTCGGCGGTGACAAAGTGATCCCCGAGGTCGATGCTCGCATCCGGATCAAACGGTTTGCGTTCGACGGGCTGTCCGAGCCGTACCCCATCGAAGCGCCGGTCTCCTGTGTGGAGACGATCACCGCATCCGGCAAGCCCAGGGTCGTTGACTATCGCCGGGTTGGCGACGGTTCGGTTGAGCTGGTCTTCGATGAGCGGGCCGAAAGTACCGGCGGTGACCGTGAAGAACTGTGGGCCGGGGCGATTCGCATGGCCACGTTCATGGCGTCTCGAGAGAAGCTCGACCGATGGGGCCTGGTCGAGCGGTCATTGGCCGAGGAAGCCAAGTCGGTGCTCGACCATTGGTGGAATCACCCAACCAAACGAGAGGTGACGGCGTTCCAGGGGCTCTCGTTCGAACATGATGAGGCCGGGACCACCTTTCGGCCGCTCGTTGCTCCCTATCACCTTGCTGAACTGGTTCGCAGCGACGCTCGCTCCGTCCGCCAGTGGCCTCAGGGTTCGGCGGTCATCAGCGGCGGCCCGATGGCACGAATTGCCCGCTCGGTGTGGTCTGGGCGCCGTTTGAAGCGGCGTTTTAGGGCCTGAACGCCCAGAACAACGCCAATGCCGAGGACCCGGGCAGCTGGGTGAGGCTACTTGTATGACCACCTATTCGATTGTGCAGCGAATAGAGTATCGCGATGGTCGAGGTGGTCCGAGCAGCGAAGAAAGAGCCGCTCAGCTTTGTCGACCGCAAGGTCCTGGGCGAGGTCTTGAACTACGGCGTTCCCGTACTGGTACTGCTCGTCGGCCTGGTGGCGCTGAACCTCACGCTTGACCGGGCAGGCTCGCTGCGGACCTGGTCAGAATCCTATGAAGAGACGGCGTCCTACTTGGCGGTTGGCTGCGAATCGGTCGACCGGTTCAGCGGCGACCAGTGGCGGTGCAGTGGCAGCCTGGACGGTGAGCGGGCCACCGACTCATCGGTGCTGGTCACCTCTCGTAACGCAGCAAGTTCTTCGCGGCCCTATGTCGGCGAGCGACTCGACGTCTTTCACGCCACCGGTGACGATGCGACGGTCTACCCGTTGCAGTACCGCCTCAACGAGTTGACCCGGCTCTACCTTTCTCTGCTGCCTCGGCTTTTGCTGCTGATCGGCTCGATCATTTGGCTTGCCGGATGGTTTCTGACCAGGAAGCTTGACGCATCGGACTTTGTTACCAGGGATGCGCTTCGCCTCCCACAGCGATTCTCCTGGAAGTCTCGCGGTGTGACGTGGATGTTGGCCGCGGCCGGTGTGCTGGCGTTGAACCATTTCCTGACTACCAGAATCCTCGGCTCGCTCGGCATCCTCTAGCCGCCTACTGGAAGTCGAGCGGCCAGACCAGAGTGTCTGGATAGAACTGACTCCAGGCGAACCAGAATGCCTGGTGGCCGCCAGCGTCTTCGCCGTTGCGAATGGCACGGATGCCGCCGCCGTCGAGTCGCAATTCAATGCCTTCGATCACCAGTGTCTCGCCCTCGCTCAGCACGCTGGCCGCCGCCTCAACATGAAAGGCGATCGGCGAACCGCCATCGGTGAGGACACCAAGCACCGGCTGCTGGACCGGCAACCTTGGGTCGACATCGCCGATGGGGAAGATGGGTCCGTTGTCATCGCGGCCGGCCAGCGGGTCAAGCTCGTAGTCGCGGCCGATGCCGCCGTCCTGGGCGACGATGGTGGTGTCGGGATGGGCGGCTTTCCAGTCGCCCCAGGTCGAGGTGACGACGCCGGCCTGATTGAGCACAACGCCAGCCTCGCCAAGTGGACCGGCGGCAACATCGCCTTGGAACGTATCGACGAAGGTGTTGGTGTTGAGTTCGAACATCATCTTGTTGGACCGGATGAGCAGGCCGGAGGTGCGAAGGATCGGGCGGCCGTGGGCTGCGATCAGATCTTCGGGAAGATCATCGGTGAAGTAGGCCTGGGCGGCGCCGCAGAGGGTGCAGTACGGCATGGCGATGTCGCGGCCTCCAACGGTGTCGTTGACCATCTCATGGATTTCCATGATGTTCTTCGGGTAGGCCCGAGCCTCGCCGTTGATGAACAGACCGAAGACCAGTGCGTCGTCGGGATACCAGTCGCCACCGGACGCCTGGGTCACGCCCGGGTTGTCCAGCGCAGGGATGCAGCTGCACGCGGCGGTGGAGCCGAAGGCCCGATCGTCGATGCCGACACCACCCCAGCTGACATGGCGCCAGTCGATGTTGGTGCCGTCAACCATCAGGTCGGCCCACTTCGGTTCCACCTTGCTGAACAGATTGCGTTTGAAGTCCAGGTACTGACCTTCTGGCACCGGGATGTCCCAGGCGATCAGCTGATTGACAGTGCCGTTCCACGGATTCAAGAAATCAAGCTCCATGCCGGGGAGCAGACGTTGCGCCGCACCGGCCAGTGCCTCGTTCACCTCGCCGCCGCCGATGAACCGGAGGATGTCGGCGATGGCCCACGCGAGGCGGGGATCGCCCTCGTTGCCGATGTCGGAGATCTGTGACAGCGGTGCGGCTTCGACCACCAGAGACTCGACGATCTGGTTCAACTTCTCGGTCGTCTCGTCGGACCATGGGCCGTCCGGCACGTCCGGTGCAGGGCCAAAGTCCATCGCTTCGCCGGCTTCGATCGTTGACAGATCGACCTCGACGTTTTGGTCCTCGACCTCGGCCGCGACCTCGCCGTCATCGCCGGAGTCACCGCCATCCTGACTGGCTATGACCACCACGATCGACGCAATCAGTGCTATCACGACGACAGGTAGCAAAAAGAGCAGCTTTTTGGGCATGAGTGTCGAACCGTAGCTCTCCGCCAATTATTTCGCCCGCCCGTGCGCTGTCAGCCGAAAGTTCGCCGAATGGCAAGATTTGCCCAGGGTGATGCCCCAAGGCGCGCCGTTCGAGGTTGGTTATGCTCCCAACCCATGAACGAGACCATTTATCGCAGCCCGCTCGCCGAGCAGACAATCCCCGATACTGCTGTGACGGCCCATGTCATGCGGTTGGCAGCGGAGCGCCCGGACCAGCCGGCGATGATCGACGGTATGACCGGCAACGGGTACTCGTTCGCCGAGCTGGCCGATGCGATTGCGAAGCTGGCGGGTGGCCTGACCAGCAATGGCTTTGGTGAAGGCGCAACGGTTGGCATCATGGCGCCGAACATCCCCGAGTACGCCGTTGTCTTTCACGCGGTTGCGGTTGCAGGCGGCACCATCACCACCATCAACCCGGTGTATGGCGCGGAAGAGGTTCGCTTTCAGCTGAACGACAGCGGCGCATCCTTGCTCATCACGCTGCCGGACTTTCTTGCCACCGCCCAGGAAGCCATCGAGGGAACCTCGGTGACCAAGATCGCCGTTGTCGGTGAGGCGGAAGGCGTAGCGTCGCTGGAAGACCTGTACGGCGAACCGATGGAGCAGACCCCGGTTGACCCACACACCAAGGTGGTGGTGTTGCCGTATTCGTCCGGTACGACCGGACTGCCGAAGGGCGTGATGCTGACCCACCACAACCTGGTGGCGAACATCGTGCAGTGCTCACCGATCATGCAGTACGGCGAGAACGAAGTGGCGCTGGCGGTCCTGCCGTTCTTCCACATCTACGGCATGCAGGTCTTGATGAATAGCCTCCTTGCCGAGGGCATCACCGTTGTCACGATGCCTCGCTTCGACATGGAAAAGGGTCTCGAGCTGATCCAGGAACACAAGGTCACCCAGTTCTTCGCCGTGCCGCCCATCGTGCTCGGCCTTGCCAAGCACCCGGCGGTTGACAACTACGACCTTTCCTCGCTGCGCAAGATCTTCTGCGGCGCCGCCCCACTCGGTGGCGAACTGGCGGAAGAGGCCGCGGCGAGGATCGACTGCGCGGTTGTGCAGGGGTACGGCATGACCGAGCTCAGCCCGGTCAGTCACGCCACCGCAGGTGATGACTTCAAGTCTGGATCCAGTGGCGTGACGGTGCCAAACACCGAGTGCCGAGTCGTCGACCCGGAGGGCAACGACGTCGAGCAGGACGCCGAGGGTGAACTGTTGGTCCGTGGACCGCAGGTCATGACCGGCTACCTCAACAACGACGAAGCGACTGCGGCGACCATCGATGCCGACGGTTGGTTGCATACCGGCGACGTGGCACGGATTGACGCCGACGGACACATGTTCATCGTCGATCGGGTCAAGGAACTCATCAAGTACAAGGGCTTCCAGGTCCCACCGGCAGAGTTGGAAGCGTTGATCGTGACCCACCCGGCCGTCGCTGACGTTGCCGTTATCGGCATTCCCGAGGTTGAAGCGGGCGAGCTGCCAAAGGCGTTCGTGGTGCTGAAGCCGGGCGAGAGCGCCACTGCCGAGGACATCCAGGAATTCGTTGCCGGTCATGTGGCCAGCTACAAGAAGATTCGTCTTGTGGAGTTCACCGACGAGATTCCAAAGTCGGCATCGGGCAAGATCCTCCGCCGGTTCCTGCGGGATCAGGGCTGATACCACCGGTTCATTGTCCATCATCGATGGTTGACCAGCAGCGGTGACGTCCGTGGCCGGAACCCCAGAAAGCAGCTACGACGCGATCGTGGTCGGCGGTGGGGTTGGCGGCTGCGTCATGGCTCGCCGCCTTAGCGACGGCGGCAAACGGGTGCTGCTGGTGGAGGCCGGCCCAGGAGAGCCGCGGCCGCCGACGGTCCAGGGGCTGGACACCATCGCCGCGTCCCAAGAAGTACGCCGCCTGTGGCCGAACCTGATGGCGACCGATGGTGCCCCGGGCGAACACCGGGGACAGGGTCGGCCGTATCGGCAGGGGTTCGGCCTTGGCGGCGGGTCGATGGTCAACTCGCTGGTGCTGTCGCCGGGGGACCGGGCGGGCTATGACCGGTGGCGCGCTCTCTATGGGTGCGACTGGGATGCCGACGACATGGCCCCCTGGCTGGACGTTGCGGCCACAGCGTTTCCGGGCGAACCGCTTGCGCCCGGACCGGTGGGTGCAGCCTTTGCTGCCGCCGCGGCCGCGGCGGGTCACAACACCGGTGGCACCTCGATGGACCAGGACCGAGCAGGCGTAGTCTCTGTGCGCCTCGCCAAGTCCGGTGCTCTTCGTCAGACGGCCGTCGATAGCTACGACCTGGGCGGCGACATACATGACCAACCGCTCAGCGACCACGACACTGGCTCGACCGAGCCGACAGTGTTGACCGAGCCGACAGTGTTGACTGATACGACAGTGTTGACTGATACGACAGTGCTGACCGAGACGACGGTGACGACGGTGCTGGTCGACGATGACCGGCGGGCGACCGGAGTTGTGCTGGCCAGCGGGGAGCGGGTCGAGGCGCCACTCGTGGTCCTGTCCTGCGGCGCCGTGCAGACGCCGCTACTACTCCTTCGGTCCGGTCTGGACGATCGTCCGGTCGGGGCGGGGTTAAAGGACCACCCGTCGTTCGCTTTCACGCTGCAACTCCGTGACGGCGTCAGCGACGCCGTGTCCCGGCCGAGGGCGGTCTCCACCATGTTGCGATGGTCAGCCGACGGCACTGACAGCGCTGACGATCTGGACCTGCAGACGATCGTGATCGATCGGGTGGATGAGGGCACCGGACCGCCCCTGGCGGTGGTAGTGGTCGGGCTGATGCAGGTTGCCTCGACCGGCGCGGTCACCGATGTCGATTCCGACGGCTCGGCGGTGGTCAACACCGGAGCCCTGCAGGACGCCGAGGACAGGCGGCGGCTTCGGTCCGGCGTGCTGGCAATGCTCGAACTGCTGACCGGTGAGGCGATGTCTAGCGTTGTCGAAGACGTCTTCGTCGATGATCACGGAACGCCTGCCGCATCGCTGGCGGACATGACCGCAGACCAGCTCGACCGCTGGATTGCCGAGCATCCCGGTCCCTACGCCCACCCGGCATGCACCTGCCCGATGGGTGACCCGGACGACGAGCGGTCGGTGGTGTCGGGCCGGTCTGGCGAGCTGGGCCGTCTGCTTGGCTACGACGGGGTCTACCTTGCTGACGCCTCGATCATGGCGGACCTGGTCAACGGGGGCCTGCAGCTACCCGTGGTGGCCATCGCAGAACGCATCGCAGCGCAGCTCCTCGCCCAGAACCCGTAGAGCTCTTATGCACTGCCCCGCAGGGCGGCGATCGGTTCGGTGCTTGCCGCCTTCCAGGCCGGGTAGGTGCCTGCCAGCAAACCGGTCAAGGCGCCGACGACGGGCGCTGCAAACGGCAGCCAGGAATCAAGGACTGGAGACCACTCGCGGGTGGCCGAAACCACGACCACAGTCAGAATGCCGAGACTGGTCCCGAGCAGTCCTGCCAACGCACCCAGCGCGATGGACTCGCCAAGAAACTGTGTGGCCACGTGCCGTCGTGTGGCTCCCAGCGCCCGACGCAGCCCGATCTCTCCCGTGCGTTCAAGCACCGACACCAGGGTCACGTTCGCAATGCCGATAGCGCCAACCAGGAGCGACACGCCGCCAAGGATCAGGAACAGCGCGTCGACGTCGGACTGGACGTCGGAGCGGACCCGCCGTGGTGGTTCCGCCCAGCTGGCTTGCAGCGCCTCGGGCTCGTTCGGCACCAGGGCGACGAGCGCCTGGGTGCCGATCAGTTCGGCGGCGCCGACCTCAACCTCGATCAGCACTTCACCCACTGCGGTCAACCCATAACGATCTTTGGCAAGGCCGTTCGGGATGATGATGGCGTTGAGTAACTCCGGCCGCCTCGCAGTGGACGCCATGATGCCGATGACGGCCACCGATTCGTCACCGATGAAAATGGAGGGTCCGTTGTCCACCCTGGTGATGTTGAGTCGCTGCGCTGCCCCGGGGCCCAACACCGCCACCCGGTCGCTTCGCTCATCATGGCCGGAATCAAAGAACCGACCGGTGAAGAGCGTGCTGCGTGCGGCGTCGAACAGCCCGGGGCTGGCGGCGACGACAGGGATCTGAAACTCGGTCTGTCCCAGCGGGTCGATTACCGGCACCGACCGAGCCAACCGACCCTGGACGTCTACGCCGGTTGCGGTCCCGACGGCGGTCACACCGTTGAGCCTTCCAAGGCGGTCTTCGGCGTCCCACGGCAGTTGACTGGTGTTGCGTTGCTGCGAAGCGCCAAAGCCCGAGTTCCGGTTGTTCGGTTCAACGGTGACCTGGGTCGCCTCTAGCTCGTCGAAGCGAGACACGATCTGGTTGCCGGCGGTCTTTGCGAGACCCAGCGTTGCCACCAGAGCGGCGACGCCGAGGATCGTGCCCAGCGCGGTGAGCAGGGTCCTCGCCGGTCGGGCCGTGAGGGCCAGAGCCATCTCGCCGAAGAGATCGCGGCTGCTGAAACCGGACCGTGGAATCTCGATCGCTCCTACATCTGTCGGAGGCACGCCCGGGGGTGGGGGAGCGCCGCTGTCGTCGTGTGGATCTATGAGCGTCGGCATTTCCGGCGGGGCGACCGGAACGGCTGCGGTGCGCTCGTCGTCATCATCCTCAAAGCTGCCGTTGATCAGCGTCATGTGCCGACCTCGACCGGATTGAGCGCCCCGTCGCGGATGCGAACCTGGCGCTGGGCTCGGGCCGCAACCTCGCCGTCGTGAGTGATCACGGCAAGCGTCAGTCCGGTGGCATGCAGCGATTCGAACAGTGCCAGGATCTGGTTACCGGTAGCGGTGTCGAGGTTGCCGGTTGGTTCATCAGCCAGCAGCAGGCTTGGCTTGCTGACAAGTGCCCGTGCGATGGCCACCCGCTGGCGCTCGCCGCCGGAGAGGGTGGTCGGGAACGCATCGAGGCGGTGACCGAGGCCGACCTGTTCAAGCGCTTCGACCGCTCGTTCTCGGCGGTTCTTTGCCGAGCGCGGACGATACACCTCGGCCAACATGACGTTCTCCACCGTGGTCCGGTGGGCCAGCAGATGGAACGACTGGAACACGAAGCCGATCTTGGCCGACCGCATTCCCGCCCGTTCCCGCTCGCTCAGTACCCCGGTGTCGACGCCGTCGAGAAAATAGGTGCCCTCCGTCGGTGAGTCGAGCAGACCCAGGAGATGCAACATCGTGGACTTGCCGGACCCCGACGGACCCACGATTGCCAGGTACTCGCCCTGTTCTATGGCAAGGTTTGTTGGCTTCAAGGCCTCGACCGGGGGCGTGCCGGGAAACGTTCTTGCCACCTCACGAAGGTCGACGACCACCGGCATTGCGCTACCCGTCCTCCGATTCGGGGTCTTCCGATTCTTCGTCAGCGCTGGTATCGCCCGGTAGCACCAGGTCCCGTCCAACCACCACACGGTCTCCTGGCTCTAGCGAGCCGTCGAGCACATCGATTTGGACAAAGCCGTCGGCCTTGAGGCCGGGGTTCACCCTGATCAGTTCGGTCTCGCCCGCGCTTCGCTCAACCTCGACCCGGGTGGTGCCGTCGGTGCCGGCCGAGAGCGCTGCCAGCGGTACTGCCAGCACCTCGCCTCCGCTCGATGTCACCGGGATAGTGATCCGGAAGTTCACGTTGAGGGCATCCTCCGGCAAGTCCTCGTCCGGGTCGATCCGAATTCGGTACCGGTCGCTCGGGAGGTCACCGCCTCCGGGGCTATCGGCAATGAATGCGATCTTGGCCGGCGCTTGAATGCCAAGGTCGTCGTCTTCAAGGATCACTTCGTCGCCAACCGAGATGAGCCGACGGTCAGATGATGCCACCCCGCTGGTGATCGATGTGCCAGAGCCGGTGACGGTCATCACCGGTCCAGCAGGGACTTCACCGGCGTCAACGCTGAGCGTTTGAATCTTTCGAGGGAGAGACGGGAGGAAGTAAAACTCGGCGGCCGGGAACTGTGTGTCGACAACCGCAGTGGTGTCGGCCAGGCTCGCTCTTGCTTCGGTCAGTTGCTCGTTGGCCGACTTGAGTTCGGCGGTGGCCGATGCGGTATCGGTGGCGAGGCCCTCTTTGCGGTTGGCCTCGGCCAGCGCGAGGTTGAGCTTGGCGGCCTCGACCGCCTTCTCGTTGGACCCGGCGGCGTCGGTTTCCGCCGCCTTGGCGTCGGTCACCGCTTTGTCAGCGTCGGTCTTTGCCTGCGCTGCAGCGTCGTTCTCGGCCTGGAGGTCGGCCAACTCTTCATCGGTCGGGGGAGCGCCGGTGTCGGGGTGCGTGCCGCCGTTGGCTTGGTTCAGGCGTTGCGCTGCGGTGTCCGCGGCTGTCTTGGCCTCTGCGGCGGCTGCCTCGGCGGCCTTGCGGGCATCGACCAGTTCGGTCGGGGCGCCGCCGGCTTCGGCCTCGGCAAGTTCATCGGTGGCTTGGGTGACGGCCTGATCAAGCTGGAGTCGCACCGACTCCGGCGGACCGGCGCTTGCATCCGCCAGGGCCTTCTTCGCCGTCTCGACGGTGTCCTCGGCAGTATCGACCGCCTGGCGTTCCTGTTTGAGGTTTGCCAGATCTTGATCGGTTGGTTCCACCGCTACGTAGCCGGCTTCGCGGTACAGCTCCTCGACAGCGTCTGCGGTTGCGCCGTCGAAGACACCATCAACCTCACCGGGGTCATGACCGAGGCGGACCAGCGCCTCTTCGAGCTGGCGCACGTCGGGGCCCTCAAGGGTGGGGATCAGGCTGCGGAACACTGGCAAGTCACCCTGCAGAACAAAGATGGGCCTGCCCGCAACCTCGATCATGACGTCACCCTCGTCGAGCTCCTCGCCCGCCTCCTTGGTGAGCCTGGTGATGATCAACTCACCAGAGGTCGACTTGGCGTCGAGCGGGCTTGATTCGTTTGAGCGGGCCGTGCCTCGAACCACAAGGGTTTGTGACAGCTCCCGCTTCTCGACGGGAACAGTGATGAGCGATGGCTCGGGTGGTGCCTGTTCCGCCGCAATCTCGGCCGGGGATTTGATGCGTTGTCCGGCGAACCAGCCGATGGCAGCGAACAGAACTGCAACCCCCACCACGACCGCCAATAGTGCTCTTCGGTTCATTGTTCTTTGCCAGCCTTCGGGTTCTTGCGTTTCCCATGCATGACCAGACCCCACGACCCTTGCCGGGCCGTGGGGTGAATGGTCAATCCTCAGCGGGGATGGTTAGGCATCCGCCTTGTACTGCTCCAGCCGCTCAGCGTTGTCTTGGAGGAACTTCTCCTCGTATTCGGCTTGGACCTCGGAGTAGATCTCCTCGGCGCCGCCGAACGGGCCGCCGCCGCAGTCAAACATGGCGACGGCGAGATCGGTTTCACGCTCTTGGATCTCGGCCAACTTCGCTCGCGCCTCGTCGGTGAGCTCACGGGGTTGGTTGAAGATCGCTTCCAGCTCTTCGTCGGTCATGGTGGCGAAATCGTCCTCTGACAGGTCATCGCCGGGGAAGCCGCCGATCAACTGGTCGATCTCCGATAGCTCGGTGTTGAACGTCTCAAATATGTCGTCGAATGCGGCTCCCGAGGTGCCGACATCGAAGCCCTTCTCGTTGACACATTCGCCGAGCTCGGCCTGGGCCTCCGCGAGGCGAGGGTCATTCTCGACGGCCTCGTAGAGCTCCTGGAGTTCATTGTCGAACTCTTGGTAGAAGGCATTCGTTGGGTCCTCGGCGTATGCCTCACCTTCACAACCGCTCGGCTGGAAGTCGAAGTCCTCCATCGCCGCGTCCATCTCTTCTTCGGACATCGTTTCGTCGAAGACCGGGAAGTCGTCCTCTGCACCGTAGAGCGCCTCGTAGTAGGCGTCGCGGGTGGAGTCATCCATCGCCTCGACTATTTCCTGGTTGGGGTCCGTCGGGCCGTCTTCAGTGTCGAACTGCTCGTCGTAGGTGTGTCCGACGAGGTCCGGTCCGACCTCTTCCTGGGAGAATCGCTGGGTGCTGATGCCGAAGCCGTACTTTTCGGCGAACTCACGAGAGTCGTAGTCCAGGCCGTCTTCAAACCCAAAGAAGTCGAAGTCGGACATGTCGACCGGGATGTAGTCGAAACCCTCGGCCTTCATGCAGGCGGCGATCTTCTCTTGCCGTTCCCGTTCTTCGTTCTGGAACTGGACTTGCGCCTCATCGCTGTCAAAGTCGAAGTCCTGACCGAGGAACTCCGCCAGCGGACTTGACCCGGCTTCGACGCTTTCTTCGCTCTCCCCGCACGCTGAGGCGAGCAGGCCGAGCGCCATCAGCGCAGCGCCTACTTTGATTACGTGTCGTTTCATGCCATCTCCCTGGTGGTGCTGTCCGGGTCGCTCGGGGCGCCGGTTGACCTTCGTTTCGTTCACACGGTTGCTGTTGCTAGGCGGGTTCGGTCGGCGGAACCTCTGTCCCCGATGTCCATGCAACGAGACGCTCCAAACACTAGACGCACAACTCGCCCATTTGGTTCCGGCTAGGCCGCTATCGTCAGAATTTTATTGGATATTCTTGTTGCTGGACGCACATGTTTGGCAGATGCCCAGCAGGTCGACACGATGGTGTAAGCCGTGGAACCGATGTGCTGCCGCGCCGTTGGTCAGCGCAGTTTCAAGTGCGGCTTCGACCGCCGGTTCCAGCGTGATGTCGATGATCACACCGCAGCGCTCGCAGATCAGGTGATGGTGGTGTTGTCCGGTGATCTCTTCGGTGAGCTCAAACCTGGCGTGATCGTCCGAGGTGACGATGCGGTGGACAACACCGACGTCTTCGAGCACCACGAGATTTCGGTAGGTGGAACTCTGGGCGAGTGCATCGCCCGCCGTCAGCAGCTCGGCGATGGTGGCGGGGCCTGGAAGCCCCAGTAGTGCATCGACGACGCACTTGCGGTTTGCGGTGTAGCGCTGTCCCACTGCTGCGAGTTTGGTGGCCGCCATCTGATGCACATTGTTTGCCAATGTCGTTTCCTGCTGGGGCATCGGCACACCCTAGCTGGCGCACCACGTTTTGGGAATGGATAGGAACGGCGGCGGGAATCGACAGCAACTTCCAGCGGTGCTGGTCGAGTGTCACGACATTACAACCGAGAATCGGTGGGAATACTGATCCGATTCAGTACGTTTTACGGTAAGAATGACATAGTTGATGTCATAGTTATGGTTCGGCGAGACATCGGGGGAGCAAAGCGCTTCCACCACCGGGTCTTAGCAACTGCAGGACAACAGCGTCTTGCCGAGCTTGCACCTCAAGGAGGTTCCCACTCACATGGCGTATCCACAACCGACGATGACCCCGGTCATCCACGCAGACGAGCAGACCCGGTCCCGGTTCCTCGTCAAGGTCTACCAGCACCTCGGGCTCGCTGTACTGGCCTTCATCGCAATCGAAGCGCTCTTCTTTGCCACCGGCATCGCCGAGGGCATCTACAACTTCCTGGCCGCCAGCGGCGGTGTTGCGTGGCTCCTGATCCTCGGTGGTTTCACCATCGTCAACGTCATCGCCTCGAAGTCGGCCCACCAGCTCGACAACCCCACAGCGCAGTACGGCGCACTGTTCGCCATGTCGGCGGCAGAGGCCCTGATCTTCGCCCCGTTCCTGTACTACGTCTTCAATCGGCCGGGCGTTGATGGCACCACAAGCGTCGTCTCCGCCGCCATCGTGACGCTGGTCGGCTTCGCAGCCTTGACCGCAGTGGCGATGACCACCCGCAAGGATCTGTCGTTCATCCGACCGATGCTGATGTGGGGCTTCATCGTCGCCATGGGACTGATCGTTGCCGCGGTCATCTTCAGCTTCGAACTTGGCCCACTCTTCTCGATCGCCATGATCGCGTTGGCCGGTGCTTCCATCCTCTATCAGACCCAGCAGATCGTCCGGCGCTACCCGGAATGGGCCTACGTCGGTGCGGCGGTGAGCCTGTTCGCATCGCTCATGATGATGTTCTGGTACGTACTGCAGCTGTTCACACGGCGCTGATTGGGTTCGGCCGCAGCGGCGGCTGAGCACGCAACCGAACGAACTATCGAGCACCCGTCACGGATTCGTGGCGGGTGTTCTGCTTGTTCATGTATGTTGCGAATCTGTATCAATTCCGTTATCGTTGTCTACGTACGCATCCCGCCTGCGACACCCGCATATCAACTGACTCGCCGGTCTCGGCTCCTGGGAAGCACAGCAACCTTTGGGCAGTACATCTGGTGAGCCCTGTGCCCGTCCAGAGGATTCGTGACACCTTCAGAACCGACTCGCCTTCAGAAGTCCACACTTGTCGACCCCGTTGCCGACTTGCCCGGACAGCGGCCCGTGCTTGAGCCGTTCGACTGGCCAGAGGCAGCTCTTTCCAGCGAACCCACCGATTTCCCACCGGAGGGGAACGCCACATGGGCGCCCCCCGTGCCTGCGGAGCCGACCGTGACAATGACACGGCCACTGGCGCAACAGCAGTCACTCGGTCAACAGCAGTCACTCGGTCAGCAGCGGCCGCTGACGCAAACGGATCGCCCTCGCCCGCTTGCCGATGGACCCGGGCGCCCGCTGCTCCACGACACCGCGGTGCGAACCACCGCAACGGCGTCAAAGGGAGCGCGGTCATCCTCGGCGTCGCGCCGTAAGAGCCGGCGGACACGACTCTCGGTCGCCCTCGTTGCCGTGGCGCTCGGATTTGTCGGCTGTGTTGGCGCAGTGGTGATGCTCAACCGGGACAACACCTCGGTCGCCCCCGATGGGGATGCCGTGGCGGGCCAACTGCTCGCCGGCTCGCCAGATGACACGGTCGCTCCGCCCCCAGCCCTCGGAAACGGCATTGGCCAGAACGAGGCCCGGGCAAACGAAACCCTGCGCATCGGTGACATCGCAGGCCAAGATCCGGCGGCAGACGCTGTGTCATCGGAGGGAACATCGGCCACCGCCGATGGCGGCGAGGCATCCTCAACTTCCGCAGCGCCGTCTTCTCCTGGCGCCAACGAAGCGGCGGCGACCACCCGCACCTCGACCACCAAGGCGTCGCCAGCCGGCGGTGCGGCCACAACGGTCCGAGGCTCGGAGACCGCCCGCGCCACGACGCCGACGACCGCAACCGCTACGACCGGTCGAGGAACATCGGCAACCACCCGGGCGACCACCGCGACCACCCGGGCAACGACGGCGACAACCGCTCGGGCAACCACCACCACCACTCAAGCAACGACCACGACGACTCGGGCCACCACGACCACCACATCGTCGGGTACGTCCGGCCAGGTGGTCTGGCAGGACGACTTCTCCTCCTTCGACAGCTCAAAGTGGAAGTTGGAGCACTCGACCTACGGTGACGGCAACAACGAGTTGCAGTGCTATCGGCCCGAGAACGTCTCGGTGTCCGGCGGCAAGCTGGTGCTACGTGCGGTGACCGAGACCTACAC